>DASTPB010000097.1:0-3993 GCA_035762385.1 Nocardioides sp.
CTTGGCTGCCGTGGGCGGGGTCACGCTACCGGGGACGAGCCGCTCTCCCGGGGCGCGACGCGGGAGTCCGACAGGCGTGGACTCGACGACCGGTGCCGGCTCGGTGACGTGCTCGGCGATCTCCCAGCCACGGTCGACCTCTGTCTCGTGCCACTCGCCCTTGCCCTCCCCTGCCAGCCAGCCGGAGCGCATCGACTTGAAGATCGGCGACTCGCCACCCGCACGGGCCGGCTCGGAGCCGTGCGACAGCCCGTTGCCGCCGTGACCGTTGGAGCCGTGACCGTTGGAGCCGTGACCGTTGGAGCCGTGACCGTTGGAGCCGTGGCCGTTGGAGCCGTGGCCGTTGGTGCCATTGGTGCCGTGGCCGTTGGTCCCGTTGGTGCCGTTGGTGAGGCCGTGGCCCTCGGCGAGCAGGGCGGTCGCGTCGTACGACGGCACCGGCTCGAGCTCAGGCTCCGGGCGTGCCTCCGGCTCGCGGTCGGCCACGGGCTCGGCCGCGACCTCGGCCGCGACCTCACTGACCGGCTCCGGCTGGGCGGGCTCGACCTCGCGGTCCGGAGCGCCCAGGCCCAGCGGGTCCGCGGCGTCGAAGCGGGTCTCGAAGCGGGTCTCGAAGGAGGTCTCGGAGCCGGCGTCGGGCTCGACGTCGTCGACGCGGGCCGTGGCGGACTCGGGTGCGGCCTCGGGCTCGACCGGCTCGGGCTCGACCTGCTCGACCTCGTCGTGCTCGTCGACCTGCTCGTGAGCGACCGTCTCGGACGGCGCCGTGGTGGCCGGCTCGTCGAAGGCGTCGGCGGGCAGCGGGTCGGACAGCGGGTCGTGGGCCCGGGCGGGCTGCTCGGCCGGCTGCTCGGCGCGCGCGTCGGCCGGCTGCCCAGCAAGGTCCTGAGCCAGGTCCTGAGCCAGGTCCTCGGCCGGCTCGTCCGCCGTCCCGGTGGCGGGCTGCTCGCCGTTGGCGCTGCGCGCCTCCTCGGCGGCCTGGGCCCGCTGGCGGGAGGCCAGGGCGGTGATCGGGACGACGCGGGCGACCTTCTCGGCGTGCTCGGTCGCACCCGCGTCACCGGCGGCGTCCGACGTCGCGGTGGCGTCGGTGCTGTCGGCGCGCTTGCCGAAGAGCGGGCCCGAGGCGCTGGAGGTCTCCGGCGGCAGGAAGGCGTCGGCTCCCGTTCGGGGCATGTTGGCGCCGGGGTCGCGGCGCGGCAGCAGGCTGCCGAGCGGCAGACGGTCCGCGGTGGGCTCCGACGAGGATGCCGAGGACGACAGCGCCGTGGTCGAGGCAGCGGGGGCCTCGGGGGTGGCTTCGGCCGCCTCGCCCGCCGAGGTCGTCGTACCGCTCGTGGCAGGCACCGGCTCCGGGGCGGCGTCGGCCTTGGCGGCCTTGGCGGCCTTGGCCTTCGCCTCGGTCGCAGCCGCGCGCTCGGCGGCCTTCGCCTCGGCCTTCTCGGCGCGGGCCCGGTTGCGGGCCTCCCGCTTGGAGAGGACCGGGGCGGCTGCGGCACCGACGAGCTCGGTCGAGTCGCTCGACGAGGCGGTCGGGGCCGCCGCGGCCTCGGCTGCTGCCGGGGCGACAGGCGCACCGGTCTGCGGCACGTCGGGGAGCACCGACGGGGGGAGCAGGATGGTGGCCGTCATGCCGCCGCCCGGGTTGCGGGCCAGGTGGGTGTGGATGTCGTGACGCTCGGCGAGGCGCGAGACCACGAACAACCCCATCCGGCGGGCGGTGTCGGGCGTGGCCTCGGCACCGTGCTGGAGGTCCTTGTTGAGCTGCTCGAGCTCGGCCGGCGGCACGCCCAGGCCGGCGTCGGTGATCGTGATGGTCACGCCCTCGGGGCCCTGCTTGGCGGCCAGGCGGACCGGCTCGGCCGGCGGCGAGAAGCTGAGCGCGTTGTCGACCAGCTCGGTGAGCAGGTGGACGACGTCGGCCGCGGCCTCGTCACCGACGCGGGTGTTGAGGTTGGAGAGGATCTGCACGCGCTGGTAGTCCTGCACACCGGACGTCGCGGCTTGCAGCGCCTCGCCCACGGTGAGGCTGAACTGGCCGGCGGCACGGTTCGGGGCGTCGGCCAGGATCAGCAGGGAGTCGGCCGTACGACGCATGCGCGAGGCGAGGTGGTCGAGGCGGAACAGCGACTCGAGGCGCTTGGGGTCCTCCTCGTCGTGCTCGAGGCGCTCGATCTGCGCGAGCTGCTGGTTGACCAGCGAGGTGGAGCGGCGCGAGAGCGTCACGAACATCGCGTTGACGGTCTGGCGGAGCTGGGCCTCGCCGGACGCGAGGTGGATGGCCTGGCGGTGCAGGTCGTCGACCGCTCGCGCGACCTGGCCGATCTCCTCGTTGGTGTGGACGTCGATCGTCCTGATCGGCTCCGGCTCCTGGCCGGCGCGGATGCGGGCGACCGCGTCGGGGAGGCGGTGGCGGGCCACTGCGAGGGCGCCGTCGCGGACCTTGCCGATCGGGCCGAGGAGGCTGCGGGCGATGAAGAAGGCGAGTGCGATCGCGGCGGCGAGCGCGAGAAGCGTGAGCACGGCACCCACGAGGGCGTTGCGCTGGGCGGCACCGGCGGCCGTGTCGAGGGTCTCGGTCACACCGGCGACGAGCGTCTCGGTGATCTCGTCGTACGGCACGTAGGCGTCGCGGCCGTCGAGGTCGGTCGCCGCGTCGTCGCGGATCTCCCCGGCGTGACGGGTGTTCTGCTCGCGCAGGAGGGCGGTCTGCTCCTCGGCGCCGTCCACGGAGCCAGCAAGACGGTCGATGGCCGCCGCTTCCACGCCGAGCTCCGAGAAGAGCTCCTGGGAGCTGGACTGCGACAGCGTCGTCGCGATGAGACCCTGCTGCAGCGCGAGCGAGAGGCGTCCGCTCATCGCCTGGGAGAGCTGCTCGAGGCGGGGCTCGGGGGTCTCCTGCGCGGCGTTCACGCTGGTGACGAGCTGCGAGACGCTGGACTCGAGCTGGCGCACGAGGGCGATCCAGGTGGCGGGGCCGAGCGTCTCGGCGCCCTCGCCGCGCATGGCCTGGCTCAGGTCGAGCAGCGCGTTGACGTGTGCGGTCTGCAGCTCGTCGAGGTTGGCCTCGTCGCGAGCCTGGATCAGCGTCTCGGCGTTGGTCGAGATGTCGCTGATCGCGTCGATCAGGTCGCCCTGGCTGGCGGCGTCGTCGGACTGAGCAGCGACCATCGCGGCCTCGGAGGCCGTCAGGTAGTCGACGGCCGGCTGGATGATCGTGACCTGGTCGGCGCTCCGCGCTGCGTGGCGCGAGTCGCCGTAGTCGCCGGCCACGCGCAGGCCACCGAGAACGGCCGCGAGCAGCAGCGGGATCGCCAGAGCAAGGGCCATCTTCCGGCCCAGCGGCCAAGCGGCGACCGAGAGACCCGCGCCCTTCCGGGCCTGGGCTGCGTCCTGAGTCATGTGTGCCTCGCGTCAGTGTGAGCGACTACGTCGGAGTCGAGAACGCGCCGGTCGGGGAGCGGCGCGTTGCTCAACCTAAGGAGTTCGGCGACATTCCGTGGCGTTTTCACAGAATCGGGTCAAGGCGGTGTAAAGAACGATCGCAGGCTTGTCTCTTCCGGCGGGATCGGCGGTGCGGCAGGGCACCCGCAACCCCGTTCATCCACCACCCGGAGTGGGCGGGGGCGATCTGAACTGATCGCCCCCGGGAGCTTCGGCCGACCGGTAGGGGCCCTCAGGCCCGCTGGACCTCGCTCTGCAGCTTGAGGACCGTCGTGCCGTCGTCCTGCTCGATGACGTACGCCGGGTCGTCGTCGCTGCCCTTGCGCGTCACCTTCTCGCCATGCGTCCACGGTGCCACCGCCCGCCACGGCAGGAACCACCCCTCAGGAGCGGACGTGCATCCGCTCGCCCTGCGGGCCGAAGATCGCCAGCACCTCCGCGGGCGTCGGCCCGGGGTTGCCGATCCAGTGGGGCGTGCGGGTGTCGAACTCGGCGACCTCGCCGGGCTCGAGCACGAGGTCACGGCTCCCGAGCACGAGCCGGACCTTG
>DASTPB010000098.1:0-14671 GCA_035762385.1 Nocardioides sp.
CGGTCGATGCCGAAGTAGCGGCCGTAGATGTAGAGGTTGTCGAAGACGTTGAGCTCGTTGTCGAGCGTGTCCTCCTGCGGGCAGACCCCCAGCCGGCCACGGATCGCGGGGCCGTCGGTGGCCGGGTCCATGCCGAGGATCCGCAGCTCGCCGGCGCTCACCGGGCTGACCGACGCGATCATCCGCATCGTGCTCGACTTGCCGGCGCCGTTGGGACCGAGGAAGCCGAACGCCTCGCCCCGGCGCACCTCCACGTCGATGCCCTTGACAGCCTCGAAGTCACCGAACGACTTGCGCAGCCCCCGCGCCGAGATCATGGCTTCCGTCACAGGCGTCGACCCTAGATCATCCACGCGAGCGCTGAGCCGCCGGCGTGAGTCGGAGCAGGCGGCCGGCGCCCTCGTCCTCGAGCACCCAGATCGCGCCGTCGGGGCCTTCTTCGACGGCGCGCACGCGCGCCCCCATGTCGAAGACCTCCGCCTCGCCCGCGGTCCGTCCGTCGAGGTCCACACGCACCAGCGCCTCCCCGGACAGCGCGCCGAGGAACGCGTCACCCTGCCACTCCTCGAACAGGTCGCCGCCGTAGATCATCAGGCTGCCCGGGGAGATGCTCGGGTTCCACGACCTCGCGGGGGCGGCGTACCCGTCACCCTCGGCGTGGTCGGGGATGTCGCCGCCGTCGTAGTCGCTGCCGTCGGACACCTCGGGCCAGCCGTAGTTCGCGCCGGCCTCGACCAGGTTGAGCTCGTCACCACCCTGGGGGCCCATCTCGGACGACCACAGGGTGCCGTCGGGGGCGTGCTCGAGGCCGAGCGGGTTGCGATGGCCCCAGCTCCAGATCTCTGCGCTCACCCCGCCCCGGTCGGCGAGCGGGTTGCCGGGTGCCGGCGCGCCGTCGGGCGTGAGGCGCACGATCGTGCCCAGGTTGTTGGTCGTGTCCTGGGCGGGACCGCCAAGCTGGCGCTCGCCCGAGGAGACGAACAGGTGCTCGCCGTCGGGCGAGAACGCCAAGCGGTGGCTGAAGTGCCCGTCACCCTCGACCTTCGGCGACTGGCGCCACACCACCTCGAGGCCCTCCAGCCGCGGGACGGCACCGTCCGTCTCCAGCACCGCGCGCCCCACGACCGCACCCGTGCCGCCCTCACCCGCCTCGACCCAGCTCAGGTAGACCACCCCGTCCTGCTCGTACGACGGCGCGGGCAGGACGTCGCCCAGTCCGCCCTGGCCTGCGTCGACCACCTCCGGCACCCCGGCGACCGGCACGCGGTCCCCCGTCTCGGCGTCACGCAGGTGCAGAGTGCCGCTCCGCTCGGTGATGAGCAGGTCACCGGTGTCCGGCAGGAAGGCCATCGCCCACGGCTCGTCCAGGCGGTCGAGCTCCTCGACGGTGAACGGCCACCCGTCGTCCCCCTCCCCGGTCGCCGGACCGAGCGAGCCCGACGACGCAGTGTCGCCGGAGCAGGCGGTGGCGAGGACGGCCAGCAGGCCGGCGAGTGCAGGCGCGAGAGACTTCACGGGTCCATGGTGCTGGGGGTGGCAAGGGCGGCGCACCCGGGAGCTGGATGTCCCGGAAGGTCTCGTCGGAAATGTGCGGCACCGATGTCGAGCGACGCCGCGCCCGTTCGACGTACGTGCGAGAACACACCCACCCGCACCACAGGAGGAACGATCACAATGCCGCGCTTCATGGGATTCGTCAGGATGGAAGAGGGCGTCGGGATGCCACCCCAGTCGCTGTTCGAGGCGATGGACGTCTTCATCGGCGAGCGTGCCGCCAACGGCTCGTTCCTCGACGGCGGCGGCCTCTACGGCACCGAGGACGCCGTCAACTTCGTCGTCCGCAAGGGCGAGGTCACCCGCGTCGACGGGCCCTACGCCGAGGGCAAGGAGGTGGTCGGCGGCTGGTCGCTGATGGAGTACGCCAGCCTCGAGGAGGCAGTGGCCGACCAGCAGCTCTTCGCGGAGCTGCACGCCAAGCACTGGCCGGAGGTCACCGTGGTCGCCACGCTGCGCCAGGTGTCCGAAGGGCCGGAGGCGCCCGGCGACTGACCCCCGCTCACTACGCTGGCCGCGTGCCGGCAGGGACGTACGACGACTCCTCGAGGGTCGTGATCGCCACGTGGCGGGCCGAGTCGGCCCGCCTCGTCGGCGCCCTGGCCCGGATGACGCGCGACGTCGACCTGGCCGAGGACCTCGCACAGGACGCGCTCGTCGCAGCGCTGGAGCAGTGGCCGGTCTCGGGTGTCCCCGACAACCCGGCGGCCTGGCTCATGACGACCGCCAAGCGCCGCGGCGTCGACCACTTCCGACGCGCTGACACCCTGCGTCGCAAGGTGGCCGAGCTCGAGCACGCCGAAGGCCGGGAGGAGGCACGCATGCCCGACCTCGACGACCAGGTCGACCACATCGAGGACGACGTCCTCCCGCTGCTCTTCCTCTCCTGCCACCCCTCGCTGAGCCCCGAGTCGCGCGCCGCGCTCACGCTGCGGCTCGTCGGCGGCCTGACCACGGCCGAGATCGCCCGCGGCTTCCTCGCCAGCGAGACCACGATGGCCCAGCGCATCTCCCGCGCGAAGAAGACACTCGCCTCCGCGCGCGCCGAGCTCGAGCTCCCGACGGGCGAGGAGCGGACGGCGCGGCTCGACGACGTGATGGCCGTGGTCTACCTGATCTTCAACGAGGGCTACACCGCCACGGCCGGCGACGACTGGATGCGCCCCGACCTCGCCGCCGAGGCGACCCGGCTGGCTCGCATGCTGGCCGACCTGGCGCCCGACGAACCCGAGGTGCTCGGCCTGCAGGCGCTGCTGGAGCTGCAGGGATCGCGGACGGCTGCCCGCCTCGCGCCGGACGGCCTGCCGGTGCTGCTCGAGGCGCAGGACCGCTCCCTGTGGGACGAGCTGTCGATCCGGCGGGGACTGGCAGCGCTCGGGATCGCCTCCCGTCTCGCTGCGGGCGGCCGTCCGGTCGGCCGCTACTTCCTCCAGGCCTCCATCGCCGCCGAGCACGCCACCGCACCACGGGCCGAGGACACGGACTGGGGCCGCATCGCCGCCCTGTACGACGTGCTGGCCCAGGCCGCGCCCGGCCCGGTCGTCGAGGTCAACCGCGCCGTCGCCCACGGCCGGGCGCACGGAGCGGCAGCCGGGCTCGCCGTGCTCGACGCGGTGGACCCCGCTGGGCTCGGCGCCTCCCCGTTGCTGCCCAGCGTGCAGGGTGACCTGTTCGAGCGGGCCGGCCGTCACGCCGACGCCGCGTCGGCCTTCGACGAGGCGGCCGACCTCACCCGCAACGAGGGCGAGCGACACGTGCTGCGGCGACGAGCCGATCACAACCGGCGGTGGGCGGACGATCCGTCCTGATCGAGGACCGTGCGCCATCGGGAGCCGGGCAGCGCCACCTCGGGGCGACCACCCCTTCGGGGGCGGAGTAGGAAGGGGCCATGCGCATCTTCTTCACCGGCGGCAGCGGCAAGGCCGGCCGGCACGTCGCCCCCTACCTCGCCGAGCAGGGCCACCAGGTCACCAACGCCGACCTCGTCCCGCTCGGGCATCCCGACGTCCACGACCTCCACGTCGAGCTGACCGACGCCGGCCAGGTCTACTCGGCGCTCGCCGGGCTGGCGACGTTCGACGAGCTCGACCTGCCCACGATGCCGTCGTACGACGCCGTGGTGCACTTCGCTGCCGTGCCGGCGATCCTGCGCACGGCCGACGCGGCGACGTACGCCACCAACGTGCTGAGCACCTACCACGTGCTCGAGGCCGCGACCCGGCTCGGCATCCGGAAGGTCGTCTTCGCCTCGTCCGAGACGACGTACGGCGTCTGCTTCGCGCAGGGTGAGCGCAAACCGCTCTACGTCCCGGTCGACGAGGAGCACCCGACGGTCCCCGAGGACTCCTACGCGATGTCGAAGGTCGCCAACGAGGTCACCGCCCGCTCCTTCCAGGCCCGCACGGGTGCCGACGTCTACGGCCTGCGGATCAACAACGTCATCGAGCCGCACGAGTACGCCGAGCTGTTCCCGGGCTTCCTCGAGGACCCGGCCCTGCGACGGCGCAACATCTTCGCCTACATCGACGTGCGCGACCTCGGCCAGATGGTGCAACGCTGCCTGGACACCGACGGCCTCGGCTACGAGGTCTTCAACGTCGCCAACGCGGACATGTCCGTCGCCGCCACCACCGACGAGGTCCTCGAGCGGTTCTACGCCGGCGTCGAGGTGCGGCGGGAGCTGGGTCGCGACGAGACGTTCTATGCGATCGACAAGGCGCGCGAGCTGGTCGGGTTCGAGCCGCAGCACTCGTGGCGCGAGGTCCTCGACGACCCGCGCCGGATGTGAGCCGGGAACGAGCAGAGCCCCGGACCCCGCTGGGGGTCCGGGGCCCGCATGTCGGTCAGCCCTGCTGGCCGAGCACGAACTGGATGTTGCCCTCCTCGTCCACGCCTCCGTCCAGGACCTTGTCGGTCAGGAGCTCCGAGGCCGGGGCGTCGACGTAGATCGTCGCGCCGTCCTGCTGGATCACCTGGTCGTCGGTCTCGCCGTGGTCGGCGGGACTGACGGAGAGGGACTCCCCGTCGGCCTCGGTCGCGATGCGGAGCGCCGAGATCTCCGGCACCTCCTCGGCGAGCCGCTTGACGATGTCGGTCACGTTCTCGGTGAGAGCGAGCACTGGCTCTCCTTCCGAATGGCGAATGGGTCCCCTCCACCATGACGCGGACGTGCGGGCGAGGCAAACCGGGGTCCGCGACGCCGCGCGAGCAGGAGGACCGGCAGGATGGGAGCCGGCGGCAGAGGAGTGAGCGACGGTGATCCGCCGGGGTAGCCTCGGGGAGGCCCTTCTCCCACCGGAGTCCCCATGGACGTGCTCCGCCCCGGTCGAGCTGCTCGACCGACCATGGTCGGGACGGCATGAGGTCCCGGCCACGTCATCCGCTCGGAGCCGCGCTCGCTCGCGTGCTGCGGGTGCGGCCGGGCCCGAGCGCCTACACGGTGGACCGCACGTGGGTGCCGATGCGTGACGGCATCCAGCTCCTGACCGACGTGTACTCCCCGAGCGACAGGTCGTCGGGCACGGTGCTCATCCGCACGCCGTACGGTCTGGACGGGATCGTCGCCCACCTCACCGCCGGCTTCTTCGCCAGCCACGGCCACCGGGTCGTCAACCAGGGGTGTCGCGGGACCTCCGGCTCGGGTGGGGAGCTCGATCCGTTCGCCCAGGAGCTGGCCGACGGTGCCGACGCCGTCGCCTGGTTGCGCGAGCAGCCGTGGTTCCCCGGCCGCTTCGCCCTGTGGGGCGCGTCGTACCTGGGTCATGCGGCCTGGGCGGTCATGACGGACCCTCCCCCAGAGCTCGCGGCCGCGGTCGTCGCCGTCTCCGCCCACGACGCTCACTGGGTGGCGCACGGGGCCGGGGCGTTCTCGCTCGAGGAGGTCGTGGGCCTGATGGACGGGCTCGGCCATCTCGACGACGGCGTTGCGAGGAGCGTCCTCCGGGCCGCGACGTCCGGGCGACGCCTCAGACCGGCGTACGAGGACCTTCCCCTGGCCGAGGCCCAGAACACCCTCTTCGCCGGCAGCGGCATGCCGTACGCGGACTGGCTCCTCGCCTCGGACCCGGCCGACCCGCTGTGGCACCGGATGCGCCTGGGACAGGCACTCGAGCGAGTCACTGTGCCGGTCCTGCTGCAGGCAGGCTGGCAGGACAGGTTCCCGGAACAGATGATCGAGCAGTACGACTTGCTGCGCCGGCGCGGCGTCGAGGTGGGACTCACCATCGGACCGTGGACCCACCTCGAGACGGCGACCCGGGGGTTCTCGACCGTCATGGCGGAGGCACTCGAGTGGCTGGCCGTGCACCTCACCGGCACCGGTGGCACGCATCGGCCGACCCCGGTGCGGGTCTTCGTGAGCGGTGCCCGTGAGTGGCGCGACCTCGACGCGTGGCCGCCACCCGCGGAGGAACGGGTGTTCCACCTCCACCCCGGAGGGGTCCTGCGCGACACCGCCCCACCGTCCGGAGCCGACCCGACGGCGTTCGTCTACGACCCCGGCGACCCCACCCCGGCCGTCGGTGGCCGCGTGATCAACCCGGCGATCGGCGGCCGTCGCGACAACCGGCGGCTCGAGGAGCGTCCCGACGTCGTGACGTTCACCAGCGCGCCGCTGGCGGAGGACCTGGACGTCCTCGGAACCCCGGTCGTCGAGATCTCGCACGGGACCGACAACCCCCACGCCGACCTGTTCGTGCGCGTGTGCGAGGTCGAGGAGGACGGGCGGTCGGTCAACCTGAGTGACGGATTCGTGCGGCTCGGCGCCGCGAACGCCGTCGGGGTCGTCGCCGTACACCTCGACGCCCTCGCCCACCGCTTCGCCTCCGGCAACCGCATCCGGCTCCAGGTCTCAGGAGGGGCACACCCCCGATACGCCCGGAACCTGGGAACGAACGATCCCCCGGCGACGAGCACGCGCCTGGCTCCGTCGCGGCGCACGATCCACCACGGCGACGGCGGGTACTCCCGTCTGCACCTGCCCTGCACGAGCCGCCGGGGGCTCGAGCGGTGACCCGGCACCATCCACCCCTCGCCCGCGATCGCCCCACGAGGCCGCTCGGCTTCCCCAGCCCCCGGGGCGAGGACCGCTGTCGGACCCTGCTGTCAGACTGCAGAGCATGACCGCCCTCGACCGCTTCAGCGCGCCCACGCGCGCGTGGTTCGAGGCATCCTTCGCGAGTCCCACCCCGGCCCAGGAAGGCGCCTGGGACGCGATCGCCGCCGGGAAGAACGCACTGGTCGTCGCCCCGACGGGCAGCGGCAAGACGCTCAGCGCCTTCCTGCACGCCATCGACCGACTGCTCGTCACCGAGCGCCCCGACGACCGGTCGACACGCACGCGCGTCCTCTACATCTCCCCCCTCAAGGCGCTCGGGGTCGACGTCGAGCGCAACCTCCGCGCCCCCCTGACCGGCATCCGCAACACGGCCGAACGCCTCGAGACGTCGGTCCCCGACGTCACCGTCGGGCTGCGCTCCGGCGACACCACCCCCGCGGAGCGCCGCAGGCTCGGCACCACGCCGCCCGACATCCTGATCACGACACCCGAGTCCCTGTTCCTCATGCTGACCAGCCAGGCGCGAGAGACGCTCCGCGGTGTCGACACCGTGATCATCGACGAGGTGCACGCGGTCGCCGGCACCAAGCGGGGCGCCCATCTCGGCATCAGCCTCGAGCGCCTCGACCACCTGCTCGAGCGTCCCGCCCAACGCATCGGCCTCAGCGCGACCGTCCGTCCCCTGGAGGAGGTCGCCCGCTTCCTCGGCGGCACCCAGCCGGTGGAGATCGTCGCCCCACCCAGCGCCAAGGAGTGGGACCTGCGGGTCGTCGTCCCCGTCGAGGACATGACCATGCCCGAGGCCTACGACGAGGAGTCCGGCGACCCCGGTCGGGCGACGAGCATCTGGCCCCACGTGGAGGAGCACGTGGTCGACCTCGTCGAGCAGCACCGCTCGACGATCGTCTTCGCCAACTCCCGCCGGCTGGCCGAGCGGCTCACGGCCCGGCTCAACGAGATCGCGACCGAGCGCGCCGGCGGCGAGGTGGAGGACGGCGACGGGCCGCCCGCGCAGGTGATGGCCCAGTCCGGCCAGAGCAGCGGGGCCGACACCGTCATCGCCAAGGCCCACCACGGCTCGGTCTCCAAGGAGCAGCGCGCCGTGATCGAGGACGACCTCAAGCGCGGCCGTCTGCCGTGCGTCGTCGCCACCAGCAGCCTGGAGCTCGGCATCGACATGGGCTCGGTCGACCTCGTCATCCAGATCGAGTCGCCGCCCAGCGTCGCCAGCGCGCTCCAGCGCGTGGGGCGCGCCGGCCACCAGGTCGGCGAGGTCAGTCGCGGCGTGCTGTTCCCGAAGCACCGCGGCGACCTCGCCCAGACGGCCGTCTCGGTGGAGCGCATGCGCTCGGGTGCCATCGAGAAGCTGGCCGTCCCGGCCAACCCGCTCGACGTCCTGGCCCAGCAGGTGGTGGCCGCGCTCGCGATGGAGGAGTGGCAGGTCGACGAGCTGTTCTCCCTCGTCACCCGCGCCGCCTCCTACACCCAGCTGCCGCGCTCCGCCTTCGACGCCACGCTCGACCTGCTCAGCGGCCGCTACCCCAGCGACGAGTTCGCCGAGCTGCGCCCGCGCATCGTCTGGGACCGGGTCACCGGCCAGCTCAGCGGGCGGCCCGGGGCCCAGCGGCTCGCTGTCACCAGCGGCGGCACGATCCCCGACCGCGGCCTGTTCGGCGTCTTCCTGGTGGGCGAGAAGGCGAGCCGGGTCGGCGAGCTCGACGAGGAGATGGTCTACGAGTCCCGCGTCGGCGACATCTTCGCCCTCGGCGCCACCAGCTGGCGGATCGAGGACATCACCCACGACCGCGTGCTCGTCACCCCCGCGCCGGGCATCCCCGGGCGCCTGCCGTTCTGGAAGGGCGATGCGCTCGGGCGACCGGCCGAGCTCGGGGCGGCCGTCGGGGCGTTCACCCGCGAGCTCGCCGCCAAGCCCGCCGCCCAGGCCGTCGACAGCGTCCGCGAGCGTGGCCTCGACACCAACGCCGCCACCAACCTGGTGACCTACCTCGGTGAGCAGCGCGAGGCCACGCAGGTCGTGCCCAGCGACACCCAGATCGTCGTCGAGCGGTTCCGCGACGAGCTCGGCGACTGGCGCCTGGTGGTCCACTCGCCCTACGGCACGCCCGTCCACGCCCCGTGGGCACTCGCGATCAACGCCCGCCTGCGCGAGCGCTTCGACGTCGACGGGCAGGCCGTCGCGTCCGACGACGGCATCGTCATCCGCATCCCGGACACCGACGCCGAGCCGCCCACGGGCGAGGTCATCGTCTTCGAGCCCGAGGTGATCGAGCAGCTCGTCACCCAGGAGGTCGGCGGGTCGGCGCTGTTCGCCAGCAGGTTCCGCGAGTGCGCTGCCCGCGCCCTGCTGCTCCCCCGCCGCGACCCCGGCCGGCGCAGCCCCTTGTGGCAGCAGCGCCAGCGCAGCGCGCAGCTGCTCGAGGTCGCCTCGCGATACCCCGCCTTCCCCA
This sequence comes from Nocardioides sp., assembly GCA_035762385.1. Taxonomy (GTDB): domain Bacteria; phylum Actinomycetota; class Actinomycetes; order Propionibacteriales; family Nocardioidaceae; genus Nocardioides. Next base: position 9,079 of record DASTPB010000098.1, read on the forward strand.
TCGTCCTCGAGGCTGTGCGCGAGTGCCTCCAGGACGTCTACGACCTGCCGGCGCTCGTCACCCTGCTCGGCCGGGTCCAGCGTCGCGAGGTCACCGTCCTCGACGTCGCGACCACCCAGCCCAGCCCGTTCGCCCGCAGCCTGCTCTTCGGCTACGTCGCCCAATTCGTCTACGAGGGCGACTCCCCGATCGCCGAGCGCCGCGCGGCCGCGCTGTCCCTCGACCAGGGCCTGCTCGCCGAGCTGCTCGGCCGCGCCGAGCTGCGCGAGCTGCTCGACCCGGAGGTGCTCACCGAGGTCGAGGCCGAGCTGCAGTGGCTCGCACCCGACCGCCGCGCGCGCGACGCCGAGGCCGTGGCCGACCTGCTCCGCCTCGTCGGTCCGCTGTCGGTCGAGGAGATCCGGGAGCGGTCGCTGGAGGGCGCGGACGTCGAGGCATGGTTGGCCACGCTCGACCGGCGGGTCGTCCGGGTGCGCATGGCCGGCGACGACCGGTGGGCCGCGATCGAGGACATCGGCCGGCTGCGCGACGGCCTCGGCGTGCCCGTCCCCGTCGGCACGCCCGACGCGTTCCTCCAGCTCCCCGAGGACCCGCTCGGCGACCTCGTCTCCCGCTTCGCCCGCAGCCACGGACCCTTCACCACCGCCGAGGTCGCCGGGCGACTCGGTCTCGGTGAGGCCGTGGCCCGCCAGACCCTGCAGCGTCTCGCGCACCGCGGCCGGGTGCTCGACGGGGAGTTCCGCCCCTCCGGGTCCGGCACCGAGTGGTGCGACGCCGAGGTGCTGCGCAAGCTGCGCCGCCGCTCCCTCGCGCGCCTGCGGCAGGAGATCGAGCCCGTCAGCCACGGCGCCGTCGCCCGCTTCCTGCCCGCCTGGCAGCGTGTGGGCGGGTCCCTGCGGGGCGTCGACGGCGTCGTCGCCGCCATCGACCAGCTCGCCGGCTGCCCCGTGCCCGCGAGCGCCCTCGAGCCGCTCGTGCTCGCTGCACGCGTCCGCGACTACGAGCCGTCGATGCTCGACGAGCTCACCGCGTCCGGCGAGGTCATCTGGACGGGACATGCCCCGCTGCCCGGCAGCGACGGCTGGGTCAGCCTCCACCTCGCCGACCAGGCCCACCTGACCCTCCCCGAGGTCGAGAGTGACGAGCCCGAAGGCCTCCAGCGGGCTGTCCTCGACGCGCTCGACCCGGGTGGGGCGTGGTTCTTCCGCCAGCTCGCCGACCGCGTCGGGTCCACCTCCGACGCCGAGCTCAGCAGCGCCCTGTGGGAGCTGGTCTGGAAGGGTCTGGTCACCAACGACACGCTGGCGCCGCTCCGGGCGCTCGTCCGCAGCGGCACGCCCTCGCACCGCACCCGTCGTACGCCACCGCGGCTCGGCCGCACGACCGGAGGCCGGATGCCGGTCCGCACCGGCCCGCCCGAGACCGCAGGTCGATGGGCGCTGCTGCCCGACCGCGACGACGACCCGACCCGGCGCGCCCACGCGCGAGCCGAGCACCTCCTCGAGCGCCACGGCGTGGTCACCCGCGGCGCCGTGGTCAGCGAGCGCGTGGCCGGCGGGTTCGCCGGCGTCTACAAGGTGCTCAGCGCGTTCGAGGACACCGGCCGGTGCCGCCGCGGCTACTTCGTCGAGGGCCTCGGCGCCGCTCAGTTCGGCAGCGCCGGCGCGATCGACCGGCTGCGCACCTTCGCCGAGCCCGACAGCGCCAGGCCCGGCACCAAGCCGTCGGTCGTCGCGCTCGCCGCCACCGACCCGGCCAACGTGTTCGGCGCCGCACTCCCGTGGCCCGATGCCGGCGACCCCGAGCGCACCGGTCACCGGCCCGGCCGCAAGGCCGGTGCCCTGGTCGTGCTGGTCGACGGCGCGCTCACCGTCTACGTCGAGCGAGGCGGCCGCACGCTGCTGACCTGGAGCGACGACCTCGACGTGCTCACCCCGGCGATGGCGGCGCTCGCCGACGCCGCCCGCCGCGGGGCGCTCGGCCGGCTCACGGTGGAGAAGGCCGACGGTCAGGCGCTGATCGGCAGCGGCGGTGAGACGCCGATCAGGCTCGCGCTCACGGCGGCGGGCTTCCTCGCGACACCCAAGGGGCTGAGACTGCGTGCCTGAAGGAGACACCGTCTACCGCGCGGCTGCCAAGCTCGACCGCGCCCTCACCGGGCACCGCCTCGTCCTCACCGACTTCCGCGTCCCGGCCCTGGCCACGGTCGACCTGCGCGAGGGCACCGTGATCCGGACGCTGTCGCGTGGCAAGCACCTGCTCACCCGGGTCGACCACGAGCGGGCGTGGACGATCCACACGCACCTCAAGATGGAGGGCTCGTGGCACGTCTACCCCGACGGCGAGCGGTGGCGGCGTCCCGACAGCCAGGCGCGCCTCGTGCTGGGCATCGAGGGCCGCAAGGCCGTGGGCTTCCAGCTCGGCATCGTCGAGCTGGTGCCACGCGAGCACGAGGCCGCGCTGGTGGACCACCTCGGGCCCGACCTGCTCGGCCCCGACTGGGACGAGGAGCGCGCCTTGGCCAACCTCCGCGACGAGCCGCACCGGCCGATCGGGCAGGCGCTGCTCGACCAGCGCAACCTCGCCGGCATCGGCAACATGTACATGGCGGAGCTCTGCTTCACGATGGGGGTCCATCCGGCCAACCCCGTGGCCTCCGTCGACCAGCTCCCCCGGCTCGTGCGGCGCGGGAAGCAGATGCTCGAGGTCAACAAGGAACGGGCGATCCAGACGACGACCGGTGACCTCCGCGAGCGTGAGCGGATGTGGGTCTACCGTCGCGACACCTCACCGTGCCGGCGGTGCCGCACCCCCATCGCGGTGGCGATGCTCGGCGAGCCCGGCCGCGAACGCGCGGCCTACTGGTGTCCCAGCTGCCAGCCCGAGCGCTGACCTGTTCCGGGAAGCGTCAGGCCGCGGAGGCGACCACGTCGCCCGCCGGGCGGGCCGCTCCGATCGGCGCGCTGACGACCAGGCCCACGGCGGCCTCCTCGATCGAGACCGCGTCGGCGACGTCGCGCAGGACGTCGGAGAGCGGGAGGTCCATCGCCTGGCACAGCGACGCCAGGAGCTCCGAGGACGCCTCCTTCTGGCCGCGCTCGATCTCGGAGATGTAGCCCAGGCTCACCCGCGCCTCCGCCGACAGCTCGCGGAGGGTCATCCCACGCTGCATCCGGGCACTGCGCAGCACGTCACCGAGCAGTCGTCGGAAGAGCACCATGCGCGAGTCCTTACTCTCGGATGTCCGGATCAGGGAAGCCTCTGCCCCAACGCTACCCGAGGCCTCCTTCTTCCCGTCGGCGAACCTGCGACACGTGACCTACTCCCCCAGCTCGGCCGCGAGGAGCTGCAGCACGTCGGCGCACGCAGCCTGCCGGATGGCCGTCCGGTCACCGGACAGGCCGAGCAGTCGAGCCGTGGCCCCGGCCGGACCGGCCACGGCGATCCACACCGTGCCGACCGCTCGTCCCTCCTGTCGGTCCGGGCCGGCGACACCGGTGGTGGCCAGCCCCCACGTCGCGCCGAGCCGGTGGCGCACGCCGCGGGCCATCGCCAGCGCGCACTCCTCGGAGACCACGCCGTGCTCGTCCACCACGGCCGCTGGGACGCCGAGCACCGTCACCTTGACGCGGGTGGCGTACGACACCACGCCCCCGACGAAGCTGCGCGAGGCCCCGGGCACGTCGGTGAGCCGCGCCGACAACAGGCCGCCGGTGAGGGACTCAGCCGTCGCCAGCGTCTCGCCTCGACCTGCCAGCGCTTCGAGGACCCGCCCGGCCACGCCACCATCCGGTTCGGCTGACCACATGTCGGCGACACTAGCCGCATGGCGCTCCCCATCGAGGACTACGCACTGATCGGCGACCGTGGCACCGCCGCGCTGGTCGGCAAGGACGGCTCCATCGACTGGCTGTGCCTGCCGCGCTTCGACTCCCCCGCCTGCTTCGCCGCGCTGCTCGGCACCGAGGAGAACGGCCGCTGGCTCCTGGCCCCTGCCGACGAGGTCGTCGCGACGAGTCGGCGCTACGTCGACGGGACGGCGCTCCTGGAGACGACGTTCACCACTGCCGGCGGCGAGGTGGTGCTGCTCGACGTGATGCCGGTCGGCGACAACCGCGCGGACGTCGTACGACGCCTCACCTGCACCCGCGGCACGGTGCGGATCCGTCACGACTGGGTGGTGCGCACCGACTACGGCCTGGTGCGGCCGTGGGTGAGCCGGGAGCGCGCGCACGGCAACGAGGTGGTCGTGGCGGTGGCCGGCCCCGACAAGCTGGTGCTCCGCGGGCCGCGCCTGCCGCGCGGCCACAGCGGGCACCACACGGACGAGTTCGAGCTGTCGGCGGGCGAGGAGATGACGTTCTCCACCACGTGGGTGCGCTCGTGGCGCTCCGTGCCGAAGCCGCTTGGCTTCGACGAGCGCATCGTCTCCACGACCGAGCAGCAGCGCGCCTGGTCGGCGAACGCGCCCGACGACGTCCCCCACGCCGACCTCGTGCAGCGCAGCCTGTTGACCCTCCTGCTGATGACGCACGCCGACACCGGCGGCATCGTCGCAGCGCCGACCACGTCGCTGCCGGAGGACTTCGGTGGCGAACGCAACTGGGACTACCGCTTCTGCTGGCTCCGCGACGCAGCCCTCACCCTCGAGTCGCTGCTCGGCGCGGGCTACGAGGACGAGGCCTTCGAGTGGCGCAACTGGCTGCTGCGGGCCGTCGCGGGCGACCCGGCGGACCTGCAGATCATGTACACCGTCGACGGCGGCCGTCAGCTGCCCGAGCGGGAAGTGCCGCACCTGCCCGGCTATGCGGGCAGCAAGCCGGTGCGCATCGGCAACGGCGCGGTGTCGCAGCGTCAGAACGACGTGCTGGGCGAGGTGATGATCGCTCTCGAGCTGGCGAGGGAAGCCGGCCTCGAGGAGACCCGCAACTCGTGGGCCCTCCAGCGTGCGCTGGTCGACGAGCTCGCCGACCGCTGGGACGAGCCCGACAACGGGCTGTGGGAGATCCGCGGTCCGCAGCGGCACTTCACCCACTCGCGGGTGATGGTGTGGGTGGCCTTCGACCGCGCGGTGAAGGCGGTCGAGCACCACGGGCTGCCCGGCCCGGTCGGCCGCTGGCGCGACCTGCGCGACCGGGTGCGCGCGGAGATCCTCGACAAGGGCTTCGATGACGAGCGCGGGACCTTCACGCAGCACTACGACACCACCGCCGTCGACGCGTCGCTGCTCACCATCCCGCTGGTCGGCTTCCTCCCGGGTGACGACCCACGGGTGCTGGGCACGATCGACGCCGTGCTCGCCGATCTCGAGGTCGGCGGACTCCTGCTGCGCTACCGCACCGAGACGGGGGTCGACGGCATCCCGGGCGACGAGCACCCGTTCCTCGCCTGCTCCTTCTGGCTCGTGTCGGCCCTCGCCATGGCCGGACGGCGGGAGCAGGCCACCGAGCTGATGGACCGGCTCTGCGGCCTCGCCAACGACGTCGGCCTGCTGTCGGAGGAGTACGACGCCACCCACGACCGGATGGCCGGCAACTTCCCCCAGGCCTTCAGCCACCTCGCCCTCGTGCAAGCGGCCCTCGCCCTGCGATGA
>DASTPB010000099.1:0-42470 GCA_035762385.1 Nocardioides sp.
GAAGACGTCGGGGTCGCGGTTGGCGCCCCCGAGGATCGCGGTGACCATCGAGCCGGCGCGGACCTCCTCGCCGCCGACCTGGGTGTCGCGCGCCGCCATCCGCCCGGTGAGCAGCACCGGCGGGTCCAGGCGCAGCGCCTCCTCGACGACGTTGGGCCACAGTGAGGGGTCGGCGGTGACGCGGGCCCGTTCCTCGGGGTGGTCGTGCAGCAGGGCGATGCCGTTGCCGAGCAGGTTGACCGTGGTCTCGAAGCCGGCAGCCAGGACGAGGCCGGCCGTGGCCTTGAGCTCGGTCTCGTCGAGCCCGCGGCCGTCCTCGCGGACGGAGACGAGCTGGCTGAGCAGGTCGTCGCCGGGGCTGCGGCGGAGCGTCTCGAGGTGCCGGCCGAGCCAGGTGTCGAACTGCGCGAGCGCGCGGGTGACGGACCGGTAGCGCCGGAAGCCGAGCCCCAGGTCGAGGCTCGGCGCGGCGGCCGAGCCGAAGGCGAGGACCTGCGCCCGCTCCTGCTCGGGCACCCCCAGGATCTCGGCGATGACGGTGACGGGCAGCACCGCGCAGTAGGTGGCGGCGAGGTCGAGAGTGCCCGACGCACGTGGCTCGAGGGAGTCGAGGAGGTCGGCGGCGATCTCCTCGGTCCGTGCGCGCAGGCGCTCGACCGCACGCATGGTGAAGACGCGGGTGACGAGCTTGCGGTAGCGGGTGTGGTCGGGCGGCTCGGTCACCAGCAGCGACGGCGGCTCGACGGGGTGGAGCGCGGTGGGCGCGGCCCAGCGCGAGATCCGGCCCAGCTGGCCCTGGGCGGTGGGCACCCCGGTGCGGAAGTCGTCACTGGTGAGGACCTGGCGTACGAGCGCGTGGTCGGTGGTGACGTAGCCGATGCGCGAGCGGTAGAGCGGGCCCCGCGACCGGATCTCCTCGACCAGGTCGAAGACACCGTCGGTGCCGGTCGCGCCGAGCCGGATGAGCCGCGCCTGGAGATCGCCCTCGGCGGCCGCCCGTCGCAGGTACAGCGTCGGCAGCGCGTGGGCGACCCCCCAGTGGACCGCCGACCTGAGCTCACGGGTGGGCGGCGCCATGACCCGAGAGTAGTGCTGCCTAGGCTGGCCGGCATGTGGCTCGTCGTCGACCTCCTCCTCGTCGCCGTCTTCGCCGCGATCGGGCGGCTCAGCCACGACGAGTCGCTCACCGTGGCCGGGTGGTGGACGACCGCGTGGCCGTTCCTCCTCGGCACCCTCCTGGCCTGGGCCGCACTGGTCGCGACCAGGCGACCGCCCGCCGCCGTCACGTCCGGCCTGGTGGTGTGGGCCGGTGCGCTCGTCGGCGGGATGGTGCTGCGACAGGCCAGCGGTCAGGGCACCGCGACCCCCTTCGTCGTGGTGGCCACCGTGGTCCTGGGTGCGTTGCTGGTGCTGCCGAGGGTCGTGCTGACGAGGTTCGGCCCGACGGTCGGTTCCAAGCTCAGTTCCAGGGACGGCTCCGGGATCGGTGCCCGTGACGGACGCTGACGCCCGCCCCCGCAGCGTCGTACGCTCCTCGGGCCTCGCGTTCGGCACCCTCTTCACCGCGGTGGCGCTGGTCTCGGTCAACCTGCGGCCCGGGGCGTCCTCGGTGGGCCCGGTGCTCGAGGAGCTGCGCACCGACCTGGGCATGGGTGCGGTTGCCGCCGGTGCCATGACCGGGCTGCCCGGGCTGGTCTTCGGCCTCGCGGGGGCCGTGGCGGTGGGGTTCGCCCGCAAGGTGGGCATGACCGCCGGCATCGCGCTCGGCCTCGCCGCGCTCGCCCTCGGTCTCCTCCTGCGCGTCACCACCGACGGGGTCCCGCTGTTCCTCGTCCTCACCGTCCTCGGTCTCGCCGGGATGGCCGTCGGCAACGTCCTCGTGCCGGCGTGGATCAAGGCCCACGGGCACGCCGTCGCGCTCATGACCGTCTACGGCACCGGCCTCGTCGTGGGCGCCACCCTCAGCTCCGTGGCGACCGCACCGGTCAGCGAGGCAGCCGGGTCGTGGCGGGCCGGGCTGGGCGCGTGGGGCCTCTTCGCGCTCCTCGCCCTCCCGCTGTGGGGGTGGCTGGCCGTCCGCGAGCGCCGCTCCCCCGCCGAGCACCAGGTCAGCGGCGACGCCGCTCCCAGCGGGCGGATCATCCACTCCCCGACCGCCGTGGCGTTGACGGTGCTCTTCGGTGTGCAGTCGATGCACGCCTACGTCCAGTTCGGCTGGCTCCCGCAGGTCTACCGCGACGCCGGCATCTCGGCGTCCCACGCGGGCGCGCTGCAGGCGCTGCTCTCGGGCGTCGGCATCGCGGGGGCCCTGGTCCTGCCCACGATCATCGAGCGCGGCCGCGGACTGCGCGCGATGGCGGTGTCCTTCGGGGTGATGCTCGCCCTCGGCTACACCGGCCTGGTCGTCGCACCGGCCACCGTCCCCTGGGCCTGGGCGCTGATGCTCGGCTACTCCGGACTCGCCTTCCCGACCGCGATCGCCCTCATCGCCGCCCGCACCCGCCACCCGTCGGTCACCGCCCAGCTGTCCGGCTTCGTGCAGCCGGTCGGCTACGCGCTGGCCGCCGTCGGGCCGTTCCTGGTCGGCCTGGCGCACGAGGCGACCGGAGGCTGGACGCTCGTGCTCGTCCTGCTGGCCCTCACCTCGGTGCCCCTGACGATCGCAGGCGTGCGCGTGGCCCGAGCGACGTACGTCGACGACGAGATCTGACAGCCGGCCTCCGGCCGCTCATCCCACCGCCTCGACCCGGCCGTCCGCCCACACCACCACGCCGGTGCGGAGGCGTGAGCGCAGCCAGTCCGGGCCGTCGAGCCCGAGGGCGAAGGCGGTGGTCGCGTCGATGTCGACGCTCGTGAGGGAGGCGCCGACCACCGTCACCGAGGCGAGTGAGGCCACCGCACGGCCGGTCCGTCCGTCGACCACGTGCGCGCCGCGGTGCGCCGACCCGGACGTCGCCACGGCGCCGCGCCGGACCGGGACGCGCGCGACCAGCCGCATCGGGTCGAAGGGGTGCTCGACGCCGACCGTCCACGGCTCGCCGTCGGGGTCCGCGACGTGGCAGACCATGTCGCCACCGGCCGACAGGCAGACGTCCGTGCCGGGCAGCTCGAGCAGCGGTGCGACCGCCCGCTCGACCGCCCACCCCTTGACGACGCCGCTGGGGTCGAGGCGTCGTACGCCGTCCGCTTCGGTCCGCCACACGTCGAACGCCCCGTGCGACGAGGCGCGTGCGTCGTCGCCCAGGCGCATCACCTCGGCCACCGCCGGGTCGCACGCCTCGAGGGCCAGCTCGCCCCGGCCCAACCGCGACACCTCGCTGTCGGCGCGCCAGGTGCTGAACACCGCGTCCACCCACCGCAGCTCGGCCAGCGCCGCCTGCCACGCCCCCTCGGCCCGGTCGTCCCGCGTGTGCGCGCCGCGCAGGGCGAGGCTGATCGGCATGCCCATCACGTGCTCGACACGACGCGCGATCCCAGCGCGCACGGCGGTCACAGCCCCGCCTGGTCGAGTGCGCTCTGCAGGGACTGCAGGTAGCCCTGGCTGGTGTAGGTCGCGCCGCTGACCATCGAGATGCCGCTGCCCTGCGCGTCGAGGGTCTCGTTGATGAGCTGCGGCAGGGCGTACTGGTTGATCTGGACGCTGCGGCCGTCCCGGTCGGGGTACTGCAGCACCGCGACGTCCGTGATCGTCGACCCGCTGACGGCCACCTGGACCTGGACCGGGCCGTAGCGCGTCTGCACCGTGTCGCCGGCGACCTGGGAGGCGGCGGTCGACGCCTGGCCCGCCCCGGAGCCCGAGCCGGAGCCCGAGGCGGAGCCCGCAGCTCCGGACGAGCCGCCGCCCGTCGCGGCCTGCGCCCGCAGGGAGCCGGAGAACGCGGCCTCCGGCGCCGTGGTCATCACCGACGACGTGGACGTGTGGTAGCCGAGGAGGGCGACCAGCGCGGAGAGAGTGCTCAGACCCCAGAGGACGATGCGTCTCACGGTGTCACCATCCGAAGCTCTCGAGGTGGATGTGCTGGTCGGGTACGCCGGCCGCGCGCAGGTCGCGGACGACGAGGTCGGTCCAGGCCGGCGGGCCGCAGACGTAGACGTCGCGCTCGGCCACGTCAGGGACCCAGGCGGTGAGGGCGGCGAGGTCGCTGGGGGCCTGGACGCCGTCGCCGAGCCAGGAGTCGGCTGCCCGCCTGCGACCGGGGATGCCCCAGGCGACGAGGCCGCGCCGCCGGGTCAGGGCGATGAGCTCGTCGGCGAAGAGCGGGACGTCGGACCAGCGGTGGAGGAGCACCGCCTCGCCGGGGGCGTACGCCAGTCCCTCCGCGAGCGCACGCAGCGGGGTGATCCCCACCCCGGCGCCGATCAGCAGGAGCTTGCCGTTGCGGCGCGCGCGGGGACTGAGCCGCCCGTAGGGGCCCTCGACCCACACCCGCGAACCGACCGGCAGGCCGGCGACGGTGCCGCTGCCGTCGCCGACGTCCTGCACCGTGATCCGCAGCGAGCGACCGTCGGGGGCCGCCGACAGGGAGTACGGGTTGGCGCGCGTGCGTCCGGGACGGCCGAGGAACCGCCAGGTGAGGAACTGCCCGGCCTCGACGGGCAGCCGGTGGAGGTCCCGCCCGCTGACGTGGACGGAGACCGTGCCAGGGGCCTCGGGCACCACGGCGGCGACACGAAGGTCGTGGCGCAGGTTGCGCCAGAGGGGCAGCCCGACGCGCCAGACCAGCACGCTCCCCGCGCTCACCGCCCAAGCGCTCCACCAGAAGACCTGGCGACCGGGCGAGGAGGTGAAGTCGGCGCCGGTCCAGAGCTGGTGCGGGATCGCGAGCCCGACACCGAGGTAGGCGTAGAGGTGCATGAGGTGCCACGACTCGTAGCGCAGCCGGCGGCGGGAGGCACGGACGCTCGTCACGACCACCATCACCAGGCACAGCGTGCCCGCGGCGGCCAGCAGCATCCCGGGGTAGTTCACGACCAGGTCCCACAACGTGGCGGGCGCGGCGGTGACCGAGCCGGCGGCGTAGCCCCAGGTGATGAGGACGACGTGCGCGACCATCAGGTCGAACGACGTGAGACCGATCAGGCGGTGGATGCGCACGAGGCGGTCCTGACCGAAGGCCCGCTCGAGCACCGGCACGCGCGCCATCAGCACGACCTGTGCGAGGAGCAGCACGGCGGCGACGAGGCCGGTGACCCGGCCCAGCGACTCCAGGCCGGTCGCCCAGCCGCCGAGATCGGCGATCCCCCCACCGGTGAGCCACCACCACACGACGAGGAGGAGCGAGAGCCACAGCGTGGCGCCGGCTGCGAGTCGGACGGCGTCGTCGCGCCGGGCCCGGACACCGATCGCCGGACCGGGTGCAGGCGGCGCGAGCGGGATCGTTGCCGGGCTGCTCGTGTGGGTCATGGCGACGACCGTGCCGGTCGTCGCTGGGGGTCCGGTGGGTGTCACCTGTGCGGTTGCTGTGAGAACGGCGTCTGTCAGGATCTGCGGCGTGCAGCAGTGGGTGGTGGTCGTCGGCGGGACCAACATGGACGTGGTCGCCCGCACCGCTGCGCCCCTCGTCCCGGCGACCAGCAACCCCGGCCACACCCGCGTCTCGCCCGGCGGCGTCGGCCGCAACGTGGCGGCGTGCCTCGGCCTGCTCGGTGCCCCGGTCCGCCTGGTGTCCGCCGTCGGTGACGACGCCTTCGGCGACGAGGCGCTGCGGGTGACCGCCGCGTGCGGTGCCGACGTGGGTGCCGTACGCCGCGTGCCGGGCGCGACGACCGGCACCTACACCGCCGTGCTCGACGACCGCGGCGAGCTCGTGGCGGCGGTGTCCGACATGGTCGTCGTCGACCAGCTGCGGCTGGAGACCGTGCACCTCACCGATGCGGCGCTGGTGGTGCTCGACGGCAACCTCGCCCGCGACCAGGCGGCCCGGGTCGTCGCCGCGGCCGCCGCGGCCGGCGTCCCCGTCGCCTTCGAGCCGGTGTCGGTCGCCAAGGCGGGGCGCCTGGCCGACCTCGTGCGTGACCTGTTCCTCGTCACGCCCAACACCGACGAGATCGCCGCCCTCACCGGTCGCGCTCCCGCCGACTGGCGCGCGGCGGTGACCGACCTGCACGACCGGGGCGTCCAGCACGTCTGGCTGCGGCAGGGAGCGGACGGGTCCTGGATGTGCAGCCGCGACGCAGAGCCGGTCCACCTGCCTGCCGTGCCGGCAACCGTCGTCGACGTGACCGGCGCCGGCGACGCGATGCTCGCCGCGTGGGTCGCAGCCTGGCTGGCGGGCGCCGACCCGGTCGAGGCCGCGCGACTCGGCCACCGCGCCGCCGCCGCGACCGTCGAGAGCCCCCACACCGTCCGGCCGGACCTGGCCGACGCCATCACGCACCACACCGAGCAATACCCGTCCGAGGAGGGATCCTGAGATGCTGACCGTCACCGACGAGGTCCGCGACGCGCTCGCGTCCGGCCGGCCGGTCGTGGCGCTGGAGAGCACCATCATCAGCCACGGCATGCCCTACCCGCAGAACGTCGAGATGGCGCGCACCGTCGAGGGCATCGTGCGCGACGGCGGCGCTGTGCCGGCCACGATCGCGGTCCTCCACGGCCGCCCGACGATCGGCCTGTCCGCCGACGACCTCGAGCTGCTCGCCTCGGACGAGTCGGTCGTCAAGGTCTCGCTCCGCGACCTGCCCTACGTCGTCTCGCGCGGCCTGCACGGCGCGACGACCGTCGCGTCGACGATGCGACTGGCGGCCCTGGCCGGCATCAGCGTCTTCGTCACCGGGGGGCTCGGCGGCGTGCACCGCGGCGCCGAGACGTCGTACGACGTGTCTGCCGACCTCACCGAGCTGTCGTCGACGTCGGTGGCCGTGGTCTGTGCCGGGGTGAAGAGCATCCTCGACATCGGGCTGACGCTGGAGAAGCTCGAGACACTGGGGGTGCCGGTGGTGGGCTACGGCACCGACGAGTTCCCGTCGTTCTTCTCGCGCTCGTCCGGGTTCGGTGCGCCCATGCGGCTCGACTCCCCCGCCGAGGTCGCTGCGCTGATGCGGGCCAAGTGGGACCTCGGACTGGCTGGTGGCGTCGTCGTCGCCAACCCGATCCCCGCGGAGTCCGAGATCCCGGCCGACGAGATCGGCTCGATCATCGATCGGGCGCTCGCCGACATGGACGCGCTCGGCATCACCGGCAAGGACGCCACGCCCTACCTCCTGGGTCGGATCGTCGAGATCAGTGACGGCGCCTCGCTCACGGCCAACATCGCGCTCGTCGAGCACAACGCGCGGCTCGGCGCCGCCATCGCACGGGAGCACGCGGCCGGCTGAGCGCGCCCGGTCGTGCTTGGATCGCTGCATGGCATCCCGACTGACCGAGATCTCGCTCGACTGCCACGACCCCGACCGGCTCGCCGACTTCTGGTGCGCGGTCCTCGGGTGGGAGGTCCTGCACCACGAGCCCGGGCTCGTGGAGATCGGTCCGGCGAGGGTCGAGGACCAGGCGCTCCTCGACGCCGTTCGCTCCGGTCCGGTCTGCCCGACGATCTTCCTGGCGCAGGTGGAGGAGGACAAGGTGGTCAAGAACCGGTCGCACTTCGACGTCTCCCCCGTCGACGTCTCGCAGGAGGAGGAGGTCGAGCGCATCCTGGCGCTGGGCGCCACCCACGCCGACATCGGGCAGACCGGTGACGAGTCGTGGACGGTCCTCGCGGACCCCGAGGGCAACGAGTTCTGCGTGCTCCGCAGCCTCGCGCCCGGTCACTTCTCGCTGTGAGCGCAGCCCTGGACGACGCCGCTGACCGCGGCGGGCTGCCCGTACGGCTGCCGGTCGAGACCGAGCGGCTCCTCCTGCGGGCCCACCGCATGAGCGACCTCGACGACCTCGTCGCCTTCCACGGCGATCCCGAGGTGGTGCGGTTCGTGCCGTGGCCGGTCCGCGACCGGGCGGCGACCGAGGAGACGCTGCGGGTGAAGCTCACCCAGACCGAGCTGGTCGCCCACGGCCAGTGGCTCGTCCTCGCCGTCGAGCTGCGGTCCACGGGCACGGTGATCGGCGAGGTGCTGCTGAAGTGGGCCTCGCACCGCCAGGGCGAGGTGGGCTTCGCCCTCGGTGGCGACCACCACGGCCGCGGTTATGCCCTCGAGGCCGCCACCGCGATGCTGCGGTTGGGCTTCGACGACCTGGGGTTCCACCGCATCACCGCCGTGTGCATCGAGGACAACGTCGCGTCCGCGCGGCTGTTGACGCGGCTGGGCATGCGGCAGGAGGCGCGCCTGGTCGACAACGTCGTGTTCAAGGGTGAGTGGGTCACGCAGCTGGTGTTCGCGATGCTCGAGGACGAGTGGCGCGCGCGCACTTGAGCCTCTGGACCCGGACTGTGACATGCATTACATTCACGCGCATCCAGTGCGTATCCGTAACGCCTGACACAACCGGAGGTCCCCGTGTCTCGATCTCGTCGCGTCCTCACCGCCGTCGCCCTCGGCTCGTGCGTTGCCGCCATGGCCGGCCAGACGCCCGCCTCGGCCAGCCGCGGGCATGACCCGCGGGCCGACCACCCCACGGGCGACCATGGCTCGCTGGTGCTCATCGGCGGCGCCCTGCGCAACGACGCCGAGATCGTGAAGCGCATCGTCGACCTCGCCGACCCCGACGGCGAGGGCCCGGCTCGCGCGCGCATCGCCCTCGTGACCGCCGCAGCGGCGCCCGCCGGATCGGCGGCGGAGGCCGCCGACGCCGACCTCAACAACGCCGCCGCCAACGGGCTCTTCTACTCCGAGCTGTTCCGGGCCTACGGCGCAGAGACCTACGCGGTGCCCGTCGACACCTCGCAGGACGCCTTCCCCGGCGACGCGTACGGTCCGGACAACGCGAACAGCCCCGCGGTGGCGCGCGAGGTACGCCGTTCCACCGGCGTCTTCTTCGGCGGCGGCGACCAGACCGACTACGTCCGGACCCTGCTGCGCTGTCGGCCCGCTGCGGACGAGGCCTACCGCACCTGCCGCTCCACGCTGGTGCTGTCGGCGGTCGAGTCCGTGCTCCGCGCGGACGGCGTCGTGGCCGGGGTCAGCGCGGGTACGACGATCCAGCAGGGCGCGGACATGGTGACCGGCGGCGAGTCGTACGAGGCCTGGCGCGACGGCGCCGCCCCCGGCTACTTCGACGACACGACGAAGCTGGGCTACCTCCCCTACGGCGGCTTCGGCTTCTTCCGCCAGGGGCTGCTCGACAGCCACTTCGGCACCTGGGGCCGTCAGGCGCGGATGATCCGGCTGGCCCAGCAGACCGGCCACCGCCGGGTGGTCGGGGTCGACGAGACCACCGCGCTCGTCGTCGACCGCGCGAGCGGCACCGGCGAGGTCATCGGGCGCAACGGCGTCTCGGTGCTCGACGTCGGTGACTGCGGTGCGTCGTGGACCTACCTCACCCGCGGGGACCGGGTCGACCTGGTGGGGGGCACGGTCACCCGCGCGCCCGACGCCGTCGACGTGGTCAGGGCGGGCGACGGCCCGGCCGAGCGCGGGGACATCTGGGACTCCGTCGCGGCCGACGAGCCAGGCGTCTACAGCCTCGTCGACCAGGCCGTGGCGCTGGTGGGCTCCGGCGCAGCACGCGCCACCGGCACCACGCTCGAGACCGATCCCCAGTTCGTCACCACGCTCGCCGTCACGCCGACGACGGGGGCCTGGCGGACCAGCGCCGGCGTCTCCTTCTCCCGCCTCGACCTCACCATCGCCGCCCGGTGAGGACCGGCCGGGCGGCACCCCACGCGCCGCCCGGCCGGTAACCTCCAGCCCGACGCTCGAGAGGAGCACGCGCGATGACGGTGGCCGAGAGGATCCGCGAGGGGCTGGGCAGGTGCAGCCCCGCCGAGAGGCGGGTCGGCAGGATCTTGTTGTCGGACTACCCCGCGGCCGGCCTCGACACCGTCGCCCGGCTCGCCGATCGCGCCGAGACGAGTGGCCCGACGGTCCTGCGCTTCCTGTCCCGCCTCGGCTTCGACGGCTTCGGAGACCTCCAGGAGGCCCTGCGCGGCGAGATCGCCGAGCGCACCGCCTCGCCCCTGTCGATCCTCACCGCCGAGCCGGCCGCGCCGCCCGAGGACACCTTGCTCGGCCGGGCCCAGTCCGTCCTGCCGGCGGCCACCGCCCACACGCTCGAGCTGCTGCCCCCTGACGAGGTCGAGACGGCCGTCACGCTGCTGTCCGACCGCCGCTACCGGATCACCGCGGACGGCGGCCGCTTCACCCGGCTCCTGGCTGAGTACCTCGTCCTGCACCTGATGCAGGTGCGCGGCGACTCGCGCCTGCTGCCCACCCAGCCGCTGAGCCGGACCGACGTGCTGCTCGACATCGGCCGACGCGACGTGCTGGTGCTGTTCGACTTCCGGCGCTACGAGCCCGCGACCCGCGCGCTGGCCGAGGAGTGCGCCGAGGCGGGCGCCAGGATCGTGCTCGTGACCGACCGCTGGCTCTCGCCGGTCTCCGGGATCGCCGACGCGGTGCTGCCCGTCCAGGTCGACGCCGTGGCAGCGGCGTACGACAGCCTGGTGCCGGCGCTCGCCGTGGTGGAGGTCCTCGTCGCCGGGGTGCTGGCGGCGTCGGGCGAGGATGCCGAGCGGAGGATGACCCGCTTCGAGGACGCGTCCCAACGCCACGGCCTGCTCTGACAGCCGGATGGAATATGCATTACAACTTCACAGAGATGAGTTCGGTGTGTAACGTGCGATCCACACACGGGTGACCTCGCTCACAGGGCGAGGCGGCCGCCCCGGAAGGAACCCCCACCATGAACGCACACCGAACCCTCTTCCGCCCCGCCATGCGGAGCCTCCTCGCCGGCGCGGCCCTCGTCGCCCTGTCGACCAGCCTGACCGCCTGCGGTGACGACGCGGCGTCGTCCCAGGAGGCGAGCGCCCCCGCCGCCGGCGAGCCCGTCGAGATCGCCGACGTCGGCACCGTGGAGGTGGACGACGCGCTGGCCCAGTCGCTGCCCGCCGACGTCGCGGACGCCGAGCAGGTCACCGTGGCCACCAACGCGCCGTACCCGCCGTTCATCGACTTCGTCGAGGAGGGCAACACCGAGGACTTCACCGGCCTCGACCACGACCTGGTCGTCGCGATCGCCGCCCGGCTCGGCATCGCCGCCGACTTCCAGCAGCAGCCCTTCGACGGCCTCGTCCCCGGCCTGCAGGCGGGCAAGTACGACGCCATCGTCGGCGGCATCACCGACAACTTCGAGCGGCAGGAGACCGCGACCTTCGTCGACTACAGCGCCTCGGGCACCGGCATCGCCGTCCCCGCCGGCAACCCCGACGGCATCGCCACGCTCGCGGACCTCTGCGGGACCAGCGTCGCCGCCCAGAAGGCGTCGAAGCAGGTCGGCCTCCTCGAGGACTTCAGCGCGGAGGAGTGCTCCGGCGACGACATCGAGGTCACCGAGTACCCCCAGAACACCGACGCCGTCCAGGCACTGCTCGCCGGCAAGGCCGACGCCATCGCCGCGACGCGGGTCAACCTGCTGGAGGACGCCGACAAGCTGAGCGGCAAGGTCGAGGTCGTCGACGACCCCGAGGCGCCAAACGGCTACCAGGCCAGCCCCAACGGCATCGGCTTCGTCAAGGCGGACGCCGAGCTGGCCGACGCGTTCCGTGCGGCCCTGCAGTCGCTGATGGACGACGGCACCTACGACGAGATCCTCGCGAAGTACGGCCAGGAGGCCATCGGCATCGACGAGGCCACGGTCGACGCGGCGATCGACTGAGCTCCCCGGTCCCTGACCGACCGCACCCTGCGCCTTGGAGGCGACGATGAGCAGCACCACATCCCCCCGGACAGCGGCAACCGGCCCCATCGGCGGCCGGGAGGCCGCGGCCGACCTCGAGGCGGTACCCCTGCGGCACTGGGGCCGCTGGGCCGCCGCGGCGGTCGTCCTCTACGTCACCGCGGCGTTCGTCTGGTCGCTCGCCCGCAACCCGAACCTCGAGTGGGACGTCGTCGGTGACTACCTCTTCGAGGACTTCGTGGTCCGCGGCGTCGGCATCACGCTGATGCTGACCGTCGTGGCCATGGCGATCGGCACGGTCGGGGGCATCGTGGTCGCGGTGATGCGACTGTCCAGCAACCCGGTCCTGCGGGGGCTGTCCTGGTTCTACACCTGGTTCTTCCGGGGCACGCCCCTGCTGGTCCAGATCATCTTCTGGGGCTTCCTCGCCGCCCTCTACCAGCAGATCGAGATCGGCATCCCGTTCACCGACGTGACGTTCGCGAGCGTGGACACCAACGCGGTGGTCGGGCCGATGACGGCCGCGATCCTGGCGCTGAGCCTCAACGAGGTGGCCTATGCCGCCGAGATCGTCCGGGGCGGCATCGCGTCGGTCGACGGAGGCCAGGACGACGCCGCCTCCGCGCTCGGCATGACCCGCAGCCAGGCGATGCGGACCATCACGCTGCCGCAGGCGATGCGGGTCATCGTCCCGCCCATGGGCAACGAGACCGTGACGATGCTCAAGTCGACGGCGCTGGTGTCCGTCATCGGGGGCAAGGACCTGCTCACCGCTGTCCAGAGCGTCTACGCGCAGAACTACCAGGTGATCCCGCTGCTCGTGGTCGCCGTGATCTGGTACCTCGCGCTGACGAGCGTGCTGAGCGTGGGCCAGTACTTCGTCGAGCGGCGGTACGGCAAGGGCTACGGAAATGCGTCGATGAGCCGTCGCTGGCTCGGACTGGGAGTGACCCGATGACCGCCGCACCTGCACCGGGCACGACAGCACCCGGCACGACAGCCACCCCGATGGTGGAGGCCGTCGGCGTCCGCAAGTCCTTCGGACGCACCGAGGTGCTCAAGGGCATCGACCTGACCGTCCGACCGGGCGAGGTCACCTGCCTGATCGGGCCCTCCGGCTCGGGCAAGTCGACCTTCCTGCGGTGCATCAACCACCTCGAGACCATCGACGGCGGGCGCCTCTCGGTCAACGGCCACCTGGTGGGCTACCGGCAGAAGGGCGACCGGCTCCACGAGCTGAAGCCCCGCGAGGTCGCCGCCAAGCGCCGCGAGATCGGCATGGTCTTCCAGCGCTTCAACCTCTTCCCGCACCTGACGGCGGAGCAGAACATCATGCACGCACCCGTGCTGGTGCGCGGCGAGCCCAAGAAGGCGGCACGCGCGCGGGCCGCCGAGCTGCTCGAGCGCGTCGGCCTCACGGGACGCGAGCACCACTACCCCGCCCAGCTCTCCGGCGGGCAGCAGCAGCGGGTCGCCATCGCCCGCGCGCTGGCGATGCAGCCCCCGCTCATGCTCTTCGACGAGCCCACCTCCGCGCTCGACCCCGAGCTGGTGGGTGAGGTCCTCGACGTGATGAAGGGCCTGGCCAGCGAGGGCATGACCATGGTCGTCGTCACCCACGAGATGGGCTTCGCCAAGGAGGTGGCCGACTCGGTCTACTTCATGGACGACGGCGTGGTCGTCGAGTCGGGCACGCCGACCGACCTGCTGGAGCACGCTCGCCACGAGCGGACCCGGGCCTTCCTCTCCAAGGTGCTCTGATGCCGGAAGCCCTCGAGCTCCTCCGCCGCCGGGTGGAGGAGCGCTACCCCGCGTACGTCGAGGAGCTGGCCGCCCTGGTGGCCATCGACTCCGGGTCCGGTGACCCCCTCGGCGTCGAGCGTGTCGGCGACCGGGTCGCGTCGCTGCTGACGGGGCTGGGCATGGCCGTCTCCCGCCCGCTGTCGGTGACCTCGGAACCCGCGACCCGGGAACCCGCCGAGGGAGTGCCCGCGGTCGTCGGCCGTTGGCGCGGGCGGGGCAGCCTGCGGGCGTTGCTGGTCGGCCACCTCGACACGGTCTTCGCCGTCGGCACGGCGGTCACGCGGCCCTACGCCGAGCGCGACGGCCGGGCGACCGGACCGGGTGTCTGCGACGACAAGGGCGGTCTGCTCGCGGGAGTCTTCGCGCTCGACGCGCTGCGGCACCTCGGGTGGGACGACTTCGCCGCCGTGACCTTCGTCGGCGTCCCCGACGAGGAGGTCGGCTCGCCCGGCTCTCGCGAGCTCCTCGCCGGCCTCGCGGACGAGCACGACGTCGCGCTGTGCCTGGAGTGCGCCCGCGAGGACGGCAGCGTGGTCATCGGCCGCAAGGGCGTCGTCGACGTCGTGCTCGAGGTGGGCGGCCGGTCGGCCCACGCCGGCGTCGAGCCCGAGCGTGGCGTCAACGCAGCCGTGGTGGCCGCGGGCCTGGCCGTCGAGCTCGCCGCGCTCAACGGCCGGTGGCCCGACGTCACCGCCAACGTCGGCGTGCTGCGGTCCGGCGAGCGGGCCAACGTGGTGCCGGACCGGGCCCGGCTGGTCGTGGACGTGCGCGCTGTCGCGCCGTGGTCGTACGACGAGGTGCTGGTCGCCATCCGCTCGCTCGCCGATCGCGCGTCGGTGGACGGAGCGTCGGTGTCGGTGTCCCTGGAGTCGCCGGCGCCGCCCTGGGCGCCCACCGACGACTCGCTTGCCGTCGCGGACACCGCGCGCGGGGTGGCCGCGCGCCTCGGGGTGGACCTCGACCTGGCGCTCACCGGCGGGGCGGCCGACGCCAACCTCCTGGCCGCCGAGGGGATCACGGTGCTCGACGGCCTCGGCCCGGTGGGCGGTGACGACCACTCGCAGTCCGAGTGGCTCGACCTGACGAGCGTCGTGCCGCGGGTGACCCTCCTCGCCGGGCTGCTGCTCGAGCTCGCGGCGAACGACGGGGCCTCTGTCGTTCGCGCCGTGGCGGGTGCCGGGTCGACGGCCGGTCGGTAGGTCGGTCCCAGCAGTGGCCCCGCCGGTCGGATGCGGCGACCGGCGAGGCCTCGGCCGTTCCCCCGGTCGGCCTTCTCGACACTTACCCCATCCCAAGGGCGAGCCTCCACACCCCGAAGGCGGGTGGACAAGGCCTCCCCCGGGGTGGGTGGGTCAGCCCTCCTCCGCCCAGTCGCCGAGGACCCAGTCCTGCAGGTGGGGCGGGTCCTGGAGGTGCTCGACGACGTAGGCCTGGTGGTCGGCGAGCTGCTGCTGGCACCAGGCCTTGAGGTCGCTGGCGCCCGCGGGCGTGCGGCGCGCGTTGTTGATGGCGTCCATGGCCAGGTGGTAGCGGGAGGCACGGTTGCGCACGACCATGTCGAAGGGGGTCGTGGTGGTCCCCTCCTCGATGAAGCCCCGCACCCGGAACCGGTCGGCGTCGGGTCGGCCGTGCACCAGCTGGTGGATGGCGCCCGGGTAGCCGTGGAAGGCGAAGACGACGTCGACGTGGTCGGTGAAGAGCTCCTGGAAGGCCGTCTCGTCCATCCCGTGGGGATGGTCCTTGGGCCGCGGCAGCGTCAGCAGGTCGACGACGTTGACGACGCGGGTCCGCAGCTGGGGCAGCCGCTCGCGCAGGATCGCCGCCGCGGCCACGGTCTCCATCGTGACCACGTCTCCCGCACAGGCCAGCACGATGTCCGGGTCGGCGGTGCCGTCGTCGTTGCCGGCCCAGTCCCAGATGCCGGCTCCGCGAGCGCAGTGCACCTCGGCATCCTCCATCGAGAGCCACTGCAGCTGAGGCTGCTTGTCGATCACGACGAGGTTCACGTAGGACCTCGAGCGGATGCAGTGGTCCGCCACCGACAACAGGGTGTTGGCGTCCGGTGGGAGGTAGACGCGGCCGACGCTCCCCCGCTGCGTGATGACGTTCTGGATCAGCCCCGGCCCCTGGTGGCTGAAGCCGTTGTGGTCGTTGCGCCACGCCGTCGAGGTGAGCAGGACGTTCAGGCTCGGCACCCTGGCCCGCCAGTCGAGGTGCGCCGCCTCCTCCAGCCACTTGCTGTGCTGGATGGTCTGGGACGCGGACACCATCGCGAAGGCCTCGTACGTCGCGAACCAGCCGTGCCGGCCCGTCAGCGTGTAGCCCTCCAACCACCCGTGGCAGTTGTGCTCCGAGAGCACCTCCATCACGCGGCCGTCGCGGGACAGCGCCACGTCGTCGTCGGTCACGTGCTCGGCGAACGCCCGGTCGGAGACCTCGAACACCGCGCCCAGCCGGTTGCTGTTCGTCTCGTCGGGGCAGAACAACCGGAACGTGTGGGGATTGCGACGGTAGATGTCGCGCATCATCTCGCCGAGCCTGCGGGTCGACTCGACCCGATCGCGCGCGGGCGCGGTGACCTCGACCGCGTAGTCACGGAAGTCGGGCAGGTCGAGGTCGACGGTGAGCCGTCCGCCGTTGGCGTGCGGCGTCGCGCTCATCCGCAGGTCGCCCTCGGGGTTGGCACGCCTGACCAGCTCGTGGGGCCTGCCGTCGTCGTCGAAGAGCTCTTCGGGCCGGTAGGAACGCAGCCACCCCTCCAGGATCCGGAGGTGGTCGTCGTTGTCCTTGATGCCGGACAGCGGGACCTGGTGGGCCCGCCACGTGCCGCTCACCTGGACCCCGTCGACCACGTCGGGTCCGGTCCAGCCCTTGGGGGTGCGGAGCACGATCAGCGGCCACCGCGGTCGACGGCCGTCCCAGTCGCCGCCGCGCGCCTCCTCCTGGATCCCCCGGATGCGCGCCCACGCCTTCGCCAGCACCTCGGCGAAGCGGTGGTGCATCCCCGGCAGGTCGTCGCCCTCGACCTCCAGCACCTCGTAGCCGTGCCCCTCCAGAAGCGCACGCACCTCCGCCGGGTCCTTGCGGGCCAGCACCGTCGGTCCGGCGATCTTCGCACCGTTGAGGTGCAGGATCGGGAGCACGGCTCCGTCGCGGGCGGGGTTGAGGAAGGAGATCCCCTTCCACGAGCCCTCGAGGGGCCCGGTCTCCGCCTCGCCGTCCCCCACCACCGCGAGCGCGACCAAGTCGGGGTTGTCCATCACCGCGCCGAAGGCGTGGACCAGCACGTAGCCGAGCTCACCGCCCTCGTGGATCGAGCCCGGCGTGGGCACGGAGACGTGGCTGGGAATGCCTCCCGGCGCCGAGAACTGCCGGAACAGGCGACGCATGCCGGCGCCGTCCTGGGTCACCTCCGGGTAGGTCTCGGTGTAGCTGTCCTCGAGGTAGCTCGCCGCGACCAGCGCCGGCCCGCCGTGGCCCGGCCCGGCGAGGTAGATCATCTGCTGCTTCGTCTGCTGGATCAGCCGCGAGGCATGGGCGTAGACGAAGGAGAGGCCCGGGCTCGTCCCCCAGTGGCCGAGCAGCCGCGGCTTGATGTGGGCCGAGGTCAGCGACTCCCGCAGCAGCGGGTTGTCGAGCAGGTAGATCTGCCCGACCGTCAGGTAGTTGTTCGCCCGCCACCACGCGTCGAGGACCGCGACCTCGTCGTCGGTGGGATGCGCGAGCCTGTCGACCAGCTCCGCCTCCGGCCGCGCCGGCGCCTGCTCGGTGGTCGCCACGGCCCTCAGTCCTGCTCGGCGAAGGCCTCGCGGAGGGCTGCCTCCTGCTCGTCGGAGAGGTTGGTGAAGATGAGCTCGGGGTTCGAGCCGGCGAACGCCTCCTTGACCTTGTCCACGACGGCGTTCGAGCTCATCACGAACAAGGCGGACGTGCCGGGTGTCACCTGGTCCCGGACGCGCTTGATGAAGTTGTCGTCGATGCCGACGTCCGTGAGGGCACCTCCGAGCGCACCTGCCGCAGCGCCGATGGCAGCGCCCAGGAGCGGCACGAAGAAGATCAGGCCGAACAGCATCCCCCAGAACGCGCCGCCGAGTGCTCCGGCGCCGGCGAGGTTGTGGAGCTGTTGGGTCTTGGGCTTCTTCTTCCCCTCGTCCCACCGCACCGTGGCAGCGTCCTGGATGGTGATGAGCTGCCTGCTCGCCAGGTCCTTCAGGACGCCCGTGGCGTCGTCCGCGCCGTTGGCCGAGTCGAACTTCCACACTGTCAGGGTTCCCATGTCGCGCTCCTCGAGAGTCGGGTGTCGCGACGATCCTCACCCCCGTCGGCGTACGGGCGACTCACCCGTTCAGGATGAAGACCGGAGCCCGCCCAGGTCGGACCACTCGTAGACGCACTCCGGCAGCAGGTGCCCCTCCTCCTCGAACGTCCGCCGATCGACCTCCTCTGCGCCCATCGCCTCGTAGAAGGCACGCGCGGGGAGGTTGGCGCTCAGCACCCCGACCTGGAGCCGGGTGAAGCCCAGCCGGGTCAGCTCGTCGGCCATCCGCCGGAGGAGCAGTCGTCCGATCCCCCGGCCCTGACGCTCGGGCAGCACGTACAGCGCGTCCAGCCGGGCGATCGCGGCGGGGCGCCCTCGTCCACCGGGCCCCCGAGGGCGAGTGCGTCGAGCTCGGCGTCGCCCTCGACGACCAGCAGCACCGTCCGAGGAAGCTCCCCCGCCTCGACCTCGTTCAGCAGGCGCTCCCAGCCGCGGGCGGACACCTGCGGCGTCCACTCGTCGACACGCTTCTGCCAGGCCTCGTCGGGTATCTGGCCCCGATGGGCGGTGAGCCAGGTCGCGACCATCACCCGCCCCAGCGCCGGTGCATCCGCGGGAACCGCAGCCCGGACCTCCATGCCCGGATCGTCCCAGATCAGCGACCGGGGTGGCGGGGCCCAAGGATTCCCCAACCACGAGAACGGATGTTGGCCGCGGCTCCACAGACCGCACCCCATCCGTGAAGGGAAGCTCGAGATGACGACATCAGTGTTCAGGCCAGGACGACCGCGGCGAGCCGCCGCGCTCGTCCTGGCACTCACAGCAGTAGTGGGCGGTGGCAGCCTGGTCGCCTCCGCGCTCGCACCCCCGCCCGCGCACAAGCAGGGCACTGTCGGCCTCAAGCAGGTCGGGCCGATCAACGAGGAGAACGGCTATCCGCTCTGGTACAAGGACACCAACAACGTGAAGCTCGAGCTCTGCCTCGACCCGAGCGACTCCAACTGCATCATGGGCGACGTCCCCGACCCGACCAGCCCGGTGTCGTTCCCCGACAACTTCCCCGACGAGGCGTTCTACGCCGCCGCGGAGACCTCGATCGACTACGGCGCCGGCACGGCCCAGCTCGTGACGGCGCTCGAGGCCGCCTTCGCGTCCGCGGACGGCCTCCCGGCACCCGGCCAGCAGGTCACCTTCGGGCGCATCCGGATGCGCGCCTCCGGTCTGGTGGACGGAGCCGAGTACACCCTCACCCACCCGTTCGGCGTGGACCACGTCACCGCCGAGCCCGGCGCCTTCAAGGGGATCAACGTGACCGAGGACATCGGCTCGCTCACCCCCGACGGGGTGTTCGACCAGACACTGGGCAGCCGCCCCGGCCCGTTCCTCAAGTGGGACCCCGCCGTGGCGCCCGCTGCGCCCGCCGGCTACCTCGGCGACGTGACCCAGGGCCACCCGGTCGTCGGCAGCCCGTACTCCACGAACTTCTTCCGCGTCGAAGGGCCCAAGGGGTCGTTCACGGGCTCGACCCAGCTGTGCCAGGACCCGAGCCTGGGCAACGACCCCGTCGCGCTCGACGACTGCATCCAGACCAACGACTTCTTCGTCCAGGGCAAGATCGCCACCCGCATGGGCGTCCAGGTCACGCACGCGACGTACTCGAACTCGGGGACGGGTCAGCTCATGGACATCTTCGCGACGAGCGAGGCAGGCCAGGAGCTCGTCGTCAAGGGCAGTGGCGTCCCGCAGACGAAGATGCGGGAGGACGCCGCGCGTCCCGGCCGCTACTACGCCCGCGTGTTCGCCGACGGCCCCCCGCCCTCCGACCTGTCGGTGACCAACGTGACCGACGCGCCCGACACGATCGACCACATCCCGAACTCGATGTTCGGCGACAAGGTGCACATCGGCAGAGCGGTCTACAACAACGACACCCGCACCCTGACGGTCGATGCCGAGTCGGGCGTCGGCACGTCCGTACTGTCGCTCGCCGACCTCCCGAACGCCGCGTCGACGGTCACCCAGGGCGTCACGACGTGGACCGTCCCCAACCTCGCCGTGCCCCCGCCGGAGGTGACGGTCACGTCCGGGAAGGGTGGGGTCGACAGCGAGGACGTCGTGATCACCGGCGCCGAGGACAAGGCCGTCGACGTCACAGCGGTCATCACCGCTGACACGACGCAGCTGCAGGTCAACCAGACCCTGACCCTCGACGGCCTCGCCTCTGCCGGCACCGTCAGCAGCTACGCGTGGAGCGTCGCCCCGACGGTCGGTGCCAAGCTCACCCCGGTCGGCACCTCCGGGTCGTCCGTCACGTTCGCCGCGACGGCGGCCGGGACCTACACGGTCAGGCTCACGGTCACCGGCAAGACCAGCAGCAGCTCGACGGACCTCACGATCACGGTGCAGTCGCCGAACGCCGTTCCGGTCGCCGATGCGGGCCCCGACCAGCTCGGCGTGGTGCCGACGTCCACGGTGAACCTCGACGGCACCTCGTCGAAGTTCGCGTCGGCGTACTCCTGGACCCAGGCCACCACGGACGGCACCCAGGTCACCCTGCGCAACCCGACGACGGCCAACCCGTCCTTCGTGGTGCCGGCGTCCAGCCAGCCGCTGACCCTGAACTTCAAGCTGACCATCACCGACGTCAACGGGACGACGGCCACCGACACCGTGCGCGTGGTCACCGACCCCGGGTCGGTCTCGGTCGACAGTGCGTCCTACAAGGCGGGCAACCTGGAGTGGCGGGTGAGGGGCACGGCCAAGTTCTGCGCGGCCGGCAACCTCGTGAGCGTCTACTGGAACAAGCCGGGCACGAGCCCGGTCCTGCTCGGCACCACCACGCCGACGCTCGCGCTGGGGGTCTGTGACTACGACTTCCGGATCAAGAACGTCCCGGCGGCGCTCCGGCCGACGGCCGCCGGCACCGTGACCGCGAAGTCGGCCTACGGAGGAGACTCCGGGGCGGTGGCGTTCTCCTTCCAGTGAGCTGGGAAGGGCAGCATCGCCTCTCCCCCTGAGGTGGTGCGAGGCAGCAGCTCCGCCGGTGCCCGGTGGTCCGCACGGACCGCCGGGCACCGGTGCGTCTGGACCGGGCCGCCCGCCCACAAGCAAACCCCAAGGTCGGCCGATCACGCTTGCCGCAGGTCAGCACGACAAGAGATGGGGATTGCCATGACAGGAGTGACACGACGGGGGGTGCTGGCGACCGTGGGTTTGGGGACCGTTGCGGTCGCAGGTGTGACGATGCCCCTCGGCCAGTCGGCCAGCACGAAGGACTGGATCAGCACGGCGCCGAAGCCCGCCCGGTTCGTCCGGCAGATGCCGGTGCCGCAACCACTCGTCCCGACCGTCATGAACGACGAGTACGGCGAGTACCACCTGTACGAGATCGACGAGCGGGCCACCCAGGCCCAGCTGCTCGACCCCGGGGCGCCGGCCACCACCGTGCTGGCGTACGCCCCTGCGAACGGGACGCCCTCGGTCCCCGGACCGCTCATCAAGGTGCAGCAGAACACCCGGGTGTGCCTGAAGGTCCGCAACCAGCTGCCGGCGATCCACCCGGTGTTCGGCTACCCGGCCGCCACGTCGGTGCACCTCCACGGGTCCGCGTCGCTGCCGCAGTTCGACGGCTACGCCGACGACCTGACCCAGCCGAGCCACTGGAAGGCGTACTGGTACCCGAACCACCAGGGACCGCGCACGCTCTGGTACCACGACCACGCGGTGCACCACACGGCCCAGAACGTCTACAGCGGCCTGGTCGCCCAGTACCACCTCCAGAACGCCTGGGAGCAGGCCAACCTGCCGCAGGGGCCGTACGACGTGCCGCTGACCGTGAGCGACGCGATGTTCGACTCCGACGGCAACCTGGCCTACATGGACCGGGACCACGCCGGGCTCTACGGCGACGTGATCACCGTCAACGGGGTCCCGTGGCCCTACTTCGACGTCGAGCAGCGCTACTACCGCTTCCGGGTGCTCGTCGCGACGCTGTCGCGCTCGTTCAACTTCCGGTTCGTCAACACGCGCACCAACGCCGTGCTGCCGGTGCACGTCATCGGCACCGACGGCGGGCTCATGGTGCCGCAGCAGGTGACGAGCTGGCGTCACGGCGGGGCAGAGCGCTACGAGGTCATGGTCGACTTCAGCGGTTGCCGCATCGGTGACCGCGTCGAGCTGCGCAACACCAGCAACAAGAACAACGTCGACTGGCTCCACACCGGCAAGGTCCTGCAGCTGCGGGTCACCTCGCCGGCCCGGAGCACCGCGGCCAACGCCGTGGTGACACCGCCCAGCTCGGAGATCAACGAGGTGATGTCGGCGCCCCGCAGCAGCTCACGCCGCACCCGCGACATCGACCTCGAGCACGACGACGAGACCAACGAGTACCTCATCAACGGCATGTCCTGGGGCGAGATCCAGGCAGGCAACTGGAACATCTTCACCGACGAGGGCGACCCGCCTCGCCCCGGTGACTACGAGATCTGGCGGATCGAGAACAACTCGGGTGGCTGGTTCCACCCGCTGCACATCCACCTCGTCGACTTCCGCGTGCTCAGCCGGAAGGGAGGCCTCGGCACGGTCGCCCCGTGGGAGCGGGGCCCCAAGGACGTCGTCTACGTCGGCGAGGGTGAGACCGTCGAGGTCCTGGTGCACTACGCCATGGCACCCGAGCGCTACCCCGACGGCCGCTCGACAGGTCAGGCCGGAGCCACCGGCTCCCTAGGAGGTCGCTACATGATCCACTGCCACAACCTCGCCCACGAGGACCACGACATGATGGGCCAGTTCCTCGTCGGACCCGCCACAGGCGAGCCCGACCTGACCCCGACGTCCCCCAACCACCCGTTCTACGCGGCGCCGTCGGTGTGAGCTCCAAGCCGCCAACCGGCGGCGTGCGGGTGCCGCGCCGAACCGCACGTCAGACCCCGCCCCCCCAAAGGGGTCGGCGTGCTGGAGCGCCGCACCACACGACGCGCCGATCCACCCATGCCCCTGAGGTGGGTCGGCGCGTCGTCCTCTTGCTGGCGGTGGCCGTGCTCGTCGCCACCGTCGTCGTCCGGCTCACCATCGCGGGTGCCGTCCGCATCGAGTCCTCCAGCATGGCCCCGACCCTCGAACGAGGCGACGTGGTGCTGGTGTCGAAGCGCGCCCCGCAGCCCGACGCGCTGAGCCGGGGCGACCTGGTCGTCTTCCGCATGCCCGACGGTCACCGGGCGATCAAGCGCATCGTCGCCCTGCCCGGCGACACCATCGTCATCCTCGACGGCCAGCTGCACGTCAACGACCGCGTCGTGCGCGAGCCGTACGTCGACCACGCGACGATCGACGGCTACTACAGCCGCACGTGGCGGGTGCCGTCCGGTTCCGTCTTCGTGCTCGGCGACAACCGGGCGAACTCGATCGACTCGCGCGACTACGGACCGGTCGCGGTCGACGACCTCCTCGGACGGGTCATCGTCACCCTCTGGCCGCCGGGCTGACCCGCCGACGCGGGTCGTTCCGTCACACCCGCGCGACCGGGCTCGGGGTGCCGTGCGCGGCCCGAGCGTCGCCCCGGCCGGACGTCGGGCCGGCCGGGTCAGGTAGGTGTCAGCGACGCCGTACGAGCGCGGGCAGAACAGCGGCGCCGAGGACGACCGTCGCTGCCGCGGCCGCCAGCCCGGCGCGCCGCTGGTCCATGACCGGGTCCACCCAGCTCCACCGCAGCTCGAGGAACCACTCGGCGGCCAGCAGCCGCTCTCCGAGCAGCAGCTGCAGGGCGAGCGCAGCCAGGCACACCACCGGGACGAGGATCCCGACCCGGTCGAGCGCCCCGGGGGCTCCGGCCGTACCGGCACCCCTCAGCGCGTCGAAGTAGCTGAAACCGGCGACGGAGCCGGCCAGCAGCACCAGCAGGTGCGTCCAGTGGGACTGCTGCGACCACTCGATGAGCGGCGTGCGGTAGACCAGCACGACCAGCACCCCCACCGCCACGCCCCCCGCGACCAGGTCGGCCGAGAGGCCCCCGGGACCGGGACGGGACGTGAGCTGCCGTGGCGCCGACCGGGCGACGAGCGCGGGGACGGCCAGCACCATCACGAGCAGCTGGACGACCTGCATGCTGAGCATCGCGGGGGCGTAGGTGGCCACTCCCGAGCAGAGCGCGACCAGGGCCAGGACGGCGGCCGCGTCCGCCGCTCGCGTGCGGGACGAGGGCCAGGTGCCGACCGTCGCCTCGAACCGACGTATGCCGGCGCGGTAGGCGAGCCAGGCGCCCGCGATCGCCAGCAGAGCGACGGCGTTGGGCCGTACGGCGGTGGCCAGCGAGAGCCAGGAGATCGGCTCGACCGCAGCCGGGAGGCTGGCGTGTCCGGACCCGTGCTGCGGGACGAGGGTCGGCGCCGGGGGCGGGGTGCGGGACAGGGCCACGGCCAGCCCGCTCGCTGCTCCCATGAGCACGAGCTCGGCGGTCGCGAGCCGCACGAAGGGTCGCACCGTCCCGCCGTCGAGCCGCCGCAGGGTCCGCCGCCGGTGCGCGTGCCCGCAGGCACCGAGCGCGACCAGCGCGACCATCTTGGCGCCGACCAGCACGCCGTACCCGCTCGACCACGACGCCCACGACGGGTCCAACCGGGTCAGGGCGGTCCAGGCTCCGGAGAGGGCGAGCGCGACGAAGCATCCCAGCGCGAGGGTGCTGAAGCGTCCGACGGCGGTGCCCAGCAGGTCACGGTGTCGCCGCAGGTGCACCAGCAGGCCGACGAGTCCACCGACCCACAGAGCCGCCGCACCCACGTGGACGACGATCCCGGTGGCGGCGACCTCGACGTCGGAGACCGAGGCGGCATGGCCGGCCAGCACGGGCGGCAGCAGGGCGCCGACCGAGAGCACGAGGGCGACCCGGGCGCCGGTGGTCGTGACGGCCCGGACCGCGACGACCGCGCACGTTGCCGCCACGGCAGCGGCGACCAGGCGTGCGGCGCTCGCGCCGGTGGTGAGGTCGACCGGGGTGCCCCCCGGCAGGAGCGCCCCGAGCGGTGCTCCTGCCGTGTCGAGGGCACCCAGCGCGGCTGCTGCGACCGAGAGGACAACCGCCCCCGCCCCCCACCGGGCTGCCGACCGCAGCGCGGCACGAGCGGGGCCGGAGAGGACGCCGCCCTCCCCGGGGGTGACGAGCAACCCGGCGACGAGCGCTGGTCCGACGGCGAGGAGCCCCGCCCCGAGGACGGCGAGCTCCAGCCCGGGCAGGGTCCAGCCGACCCACTGCCCGGCCGCGGGGAGGCCGACGGGCGAGGGTGCCGGGCGACCACCCCCGACCACCAGGGCGGCGACCAGCGCAGCCGCTGCGGTGACGACCACGGCGACGACGACCAGGATGCCGGAGCGGACGGGCACGGAGAAGGCAGCACCATGGCGCCGGGCCACCCACAGCTCACGTGTCGACATGGACGCACGATCTCGGGTGTCGCTTGGGGAAACCTTGGAACTTCGGTCTAGCCACCCCCTCCACGTTGGGGGTGTCGCACCCCCACATCGGCGGCTGCCGACCCCCCACCTCGCGGCTGCACCCTTGTCGGGACGGCCGGGGGGCCGTCCACATGACGTCCAGGGGGACCAGAGATGCTGCACCTGAAGCTGTTCGGTGAGACCACGCTGATCGACGAGAGCGGCCGACCCGTCGCGATCGACCTGGGGGGTGTCAAGCCTCGCCAGATCCTGGAGATGCTGGCGCTCAGCTCGGGACCGCTGTCCAAGGACCGCATCGCCGACCTGCTGTGGGACCAGGCGCCTCCGAAGTCCTACCTCGGCACGCTGGAGAGCTACGTGTGCGTGCTCAGGCGCGGCCTGGCCCACGGACGCGGGCGCACCTCCGCGATCCGCACCGTGATGCACGGCTACATCCTCGACGCCGACGTCGTGACGACCGACGTGTCCGAGTTCCGCAGCCTCGCGCGGGCCGCTGCCCAGGCCCCCACCCCCGAGGCGGCACTCCCGCTGTTCCGCGAGGCCCTCGCCCTCGTCGGCGGTGAGCTGCTGGCGAGCGAGTCCTACGCAGGGTGGGCGGTGCGCGAGCGGGAGCAGTTCTCCCTGGAGCTCTCCGGGTGCGCCACCGCGGCCGCACGCGCCGCGCTAGCGACGGGGGCAGTCGACGAGGCCGTCCGGATGGCGCAGGTGGCGATAGCCCAGGACGCGCTCGGCGAGGAGGCCAACCGCGTCCTCATGCGTGCGCTCGCCGCATCCGGCCGTCGCTCCGAGGCGCTGAAGACCTACCTGCGGCTGCGCGGTGCCCTCGAGGCCGAGCTCGGCATCGCGCCGTCGGCGGCCACCCAGACGCTGTACGTCGAGCTGCTCGGCACCGACGACGGCGCGAGCCGCGACGTCACCAGTGACAGGCACGACGACCTGTCGACGCTCCTCGACCTCGTGCGCCACGCCGTGGGTGCCATGCCGGGCCGGGCGCAGGCCACCCTCAACAAGGCCCTCGAGGAGGTCGTCGCCGACCTCGCGCTGGCGGGATGACGTCCTCACTATTGGGCAAGCTGTCGCCGAGATCGAACCACCACCCCCCGGTCGGGCCTAGCGTCACCCCATCGAGTGGCCCGCGTATCCGGGAGCTGCCACTCCGGGGACAGGAGCAGTGGGATGCACGACGCTGGGGGGCGCCTCGGGAGGGGAGGCGCCCGCGTACTGGTCGCTGACGACCACCGCACCTTCACCGACCTGGTCGGTGTGGCGCTGGGGTCCGAGGCCGAGATCGAGTGGGTCGGTGCCGCGCACGACGCAGCCAGCGCCCGGAGCATGGTCGAGCAGTTCCGGCCGAACGTGGTCGTCATGGACGTCCGCCTCGGGGAGGACGACGGCCTGGTGCTCACCCGGGAGCTCACCGCCGACCACCCGCACATGAGGGTCGTCGTCCTCACGGCCGAGACCAACGGGAAGGTCCTGCTGCGCGCCGCCCGCGCCGGCGCGTGCGCGCTGCTGCCGAAGGGCGGCCCGTTCAGCGAGCTGCTCACCGCCATCCGCAGTGCGTCGACCGACAGCCTCTCCATCCAGCCGGCGCTGCTCCGCGCCCTCCGCTCCGAGGACCCCGAGGGCCTCGATGCGCACCGGACCACGACGTCGCTCACGCCGCAGGAGGAGCGGGTGCTGCGGATGCTGTCCGCCGGACGCGACGTCCGGTGGATCTCCCACGACCTGAGCATCTCGGTCCACACGAGTCGCGGCTACGTCAAGAGCATCCTGAGCAAGCTCCACGCCCACTCCCAGCTCGAGGCGGTCGCGGCCGCACGCGAGGCGGGACTCATCCCGTGACCACCGCGGCGCGCGCTCCGTCGCCTGCCATGCGTCGAGCGCTGTTCCGCTTCACCGCGTCAGCAGTCGCCGCGGTCATCGTCCTGGGTCTGCTGACGCTGCTGGTGGCGGACCAGATCGCCCGCCAACGGGCACTCGAGGACGCACGCCACCAGGTCTCGAACATGGCTGACCGCCTCGCCGCGCCGCTGATCACCCAGGGCATCCGCGCGGGACGTTCGGGAGCCTCCGACTCGCTCGACACGGTGATGGCCAACCGGATGCGCGACGGCAGCGTCCAGCGCGTCAAGGTGTGGGACGAGGACGGTCGCGTCATCTGGGCCGACGCCGACGAGCTGGTCGGCCGGGTCTTCGAGATGGACGACGACGTGGTGGCGCTCTTCGGCACCCACGACACCCACGCGGACGTCTCCGAGCTGGAGCGCGCGGAGAACGTCACCGAGCGTGCGCAGGAGGAGCTCCTCGAGGTCTATGCGGGAGCCGTCGCCGGTGACGGAAGACCGGTCGTCGTCGAGGCCTACCTGCCCACCCGCCAGATGCACAACGACGCGCGGGCCATGGTGAACACCTTCGTCCCCCTGGTGGTCGGCACGCTGCTGCTCTTCCTCCTGGTCGTGCTGCCGCTGGCGTACTCGCTGGCGCGCCGCGTCGACGCCGCCCAGGCCGAGCGGACCGCCCTGACCCAGCACGCGCTGCGCGCGGCCGACCTCGAACGGCGGCGCATCGCCCATGACCTCCACGACGGCGTCATCCAGGACCTGTCCGGCGTGGGCTACCTGCTGCCCACGCTCCGCAAGGAGATCCACCCCGAGGGGGACCTCGGACGAGCGACAGCACTGCTCGACAAGGCCACCAGCGTGGTGCACGACGACGTGGCCTCACTGCGCGCCCTGATGGTCGACATCTATCCACCGAACCTCGCCGACGGCGGGCTGCGTGACGCGCTGTCGGACCTCGTCACCGTCGAGGCGGCCGCCGCCGGCCTGGCCGGGGACGTCGTCGTCGATCCGGCGCTCGACGTCCCTCCCGACACCGCCCGCCTCGTCTACCGGGTCGCCCGGGAGGCCGTGCGCAACGTCGTCAAGCACGCACGTGCCACGACCGTGCGCCTCGAGGTCCACGCCGGCAGGCAGGGGGGCCGCGACACGGTGCGGGTCCTGGTGCGCGATGACGGTGTCGGGCCGGGGAGCGCCTTCGACCGACCCGCCGAGGGGCACATGGGGATCCGCCTGGCAGCCGACACCGTCGCGGACTTCGGCGGCGCGCTCGACGTCCGCGCGCACCCGGACGGTGGAACCGTCGTGGACGCCTGGGTCCCACGCGAGATCGTCCCCAGGTGAGCCCGAGATTTGTCCAAGGTCGTCCGTGGAGCATCGACGCCGACCCGTCCCGACGAGCGAACAGGAGAGAGCCATCAACACTCGCGTGCTCCTGGTGGACGACCACCAGCTGATGCGTCAGGTCCTGGAGATCGTCGTCGAGTCCGATCCCGACCTGAGCGTGGTGGGCACTGCCACGTGCGCGGAGTCGGCGTTCACCGTCGTGGACGAGACGGCTCCCGACGTCGTGCTGATGGACCTCGACATGACAGGCATGGACGGGATCTCCGCGACGCGTGCGCTGGCCGTACGACACCCCCTCGTCCGCGTCGTGATCCTCAGTGCGTCCTGCACCCGGGCACTGGTGACCGAAGCGCTCGCCGCCGGCGCATGGGGGTACTTCGTGAAGGAGGGCTCCCCGCACGAGCTGCTCCGCGGCATCCACGACGTGCACGGGGGACAACGTGCCCTGGCCCTCAGCGCCCAGGCGCTGGTGGGCACCTGACGAGCGGGAGGAGCTCGACGTGACCCACGACGCCTCAGGCGCCAGCGCGCCCCACCCGCGAGCACGCAGGCGTGCCGCGGCCGTAGTTGCTGCCCTCGTGCTCGGCGTGGGCTGGTCGCTGACGCTCACCCCGCCGGCCCACGCGCACACCGACCTGCTCGCCAGCAGCCCCGCCGCCGGCGACGTCGTGTCCACGAGCACCGACCGGCTCATCCTGTCGTTCGTGCAACCCGTCGAGCCGTCCTCCGGCGCGGTCACCGTCGTGGGACCGGACGGGCAGGACGCCACGGCCGGGGACGTGGACGTCCAGGGTGCGCTGGTCCAGGTGCCCCTCCACCTCCGCGAGAACGGGGCCCACACCGTGACCTACCGGGTCGTGGCGGCCGACGGGCACGTGGTCTCCGGGGGCCTCACCTTCCAGGCCGGCCCCGACACGGCGGGCGCGACCGACGCCCGGTCGACCGTCACCAGCCCCGAGGCCGCCGCGTCGGCCGGCTCCCGGGACGTTCCGCGCACCTGGCTGTGGAGCGGAGCCGCAGCGATGCTGACGGCCGCGCTCGTGGCACTGCACAGCGCACGGCGTCGCCCCCGGGAGTCCGTCGCCGTGCGCACGGTCCCGGAGCCTCCACGGCGCTGACACGCCGGGACGACTACCCGGCCGACCCGGCCGTGTCCTGGACGAGTCGTTCGGCCACGAGACGGAGCTTGAGGTTCTCGTGGCTGGACAGACGGGCCAGGAACCCGAACGCGCGAGCCTCGTCGACGCCGTAGCGCTCCATCACGATGCCGACGGCCTGGCCGATGAGCTGACGGGCCGCCACGGCCTCCTCCAGCTGGTCGATCTGGCGTGCGTAGTCGAGCGCCACGGCCGCCTGGTGGGCGAACAGCTGGGAGAGGACGGCCAAGTCCTCGAACGCGCCGACGGCGTCCGAGTAGAGGTTGAGAGCACCGCTGGAGGTCTTCGTGTCGAACAGCCGGATGCCGGCCTGTGCCCGGAATCCGGCGCGGAGCGCCACGGGTGCGTAGCGCGGGAACCGCTCGTCCGCGCGAAGGTTCGGGGACGTGATGTGGACCGTGTCGACGGCCGCCTCGTAGCAGGGGCCCTCCTGCAGCTCGTACTGCGCGGCGTCGACCTCACGGAGGACGTCGGCGGTCGGTGCGATCGTCTCGAGCCGACCGTCGGCGTGCCTGACCGTGATGCTGCTGGCCGTCACCCCGGGAAGGACCTCCACCGCCGCAGCCGTGATGTTCCTCAGCGTCGTGTCGAGGTCACCGGGCCGCAGTGCCGCCGCGAGTCGCTGGGAGGCATCGAGGATCCGCGCGTCGGTCATCCCGCGACCCTAGTCCAACGGAGCGGGCGCGCTGTCCGCCGCTTCGTCAGGGTCGTAGCAGGCCAGCAGGAGGGCGAGGTCGTCGTCGAGAGCGTGGCCCGCCTCCCGCGTCAGCGACAGCAGGAGCTCGTCCAGGGCCGAGTCGAGGTCGGCGCGGCCCATCGCAGCGAGGAGTGGCGCCGGGTCGATGAAGGTGCCCTGGGGTGAGCGCGCCTCGATCAGACCATCCGTGAAGAGGAGCATCCGATCGCCCGCGGCCAACGTGCCGTGCGCAGGCACCGGGTCGACCCCCAGCCCCAGCGGCGGCTCGTGGTCCAGCTCCACCGGGGTGATCCGCCCTCCCGCGTCCAGCAGGACGGGAGCGGGGTGGCCGCACGACACGACGTCGAAGCTGCCGTCGTGCCGGATGTCGACCAGCAGGGCCGTCACGAAGTCCTCGCCGTCGGGCAGGTAGGGAAGGATCCGACGGTCGATCTCGCGTGCCACGAGAGCCACGTCGCCGGTCCCGGCCGCCGCGGCACGGAACTCGCCCAGCACGACGGTCGCCGTGCGTACCGCCGTGAGTCCCTTGCCGCGGACGTCGCCCACGAGCAGGCGTACGGACTCGGGCCCTCGCACCACCTCGTACAGGTCACCCCCGATCTGGGCCTCGGACGTGGCCGAGTGGTAGCGAGCCGACAGCGCAACCGGTCCGGTCCTCGCCGGCGGCGGTGCCAGGATCGCGCGCTGGGCGGCCTCGGCCACCAACGTCACGCCTGCGAGTCGCTCCGACTGGTGCTCGAAGGTGGCCGCGATCTCGATGGCCACCGCCACCCGCTTCGACACGGCTTCGAGGAACTCGACGTCCTCCTCGCTGTAGCGCCGCCCGGACTCGGCATGGATCAACGTGAGCGCCCCGATGACGCCGTCCCGGCCGTTGAGCGGCACCACCATCGCGCTGGTCAGCCCGAGGCGTCGCAGGATCTCCAGGTGCTCGGGGCTGGCAGCGGCGGCCTCGATGAGGTCCGCCGGGATGAACGGGTAGAGCTCGCTCCGGCCCGACCTGACGACCTGGGCCGCCCCGGTCGCCGCGTCCATCCGGGTCGGAAAGGCATCGAGGAGCGAGCGAGCCCACTGCGTGGTCTGCGGGTCACGGTGCGTGACCGACACCGTCTCCAGCTGACCGTCGCGCAGCAGCTGGAGCGAGTACCAGTCGGCGAAGCGGGGCACCAGGATCCGCGCGCACTCGGCGACCGTCGTGTCCATGTCGAGGCTGCGGGACAAGCTCATCGAGACCTCGGCCAGCAGGACCGTCCGCTGGGTGGCAGCGTCGGATCGCTGCAGCTCGGCGGCACGCTCGACGGCGCTGGTCAGCGCACCCGCGAGGGAGCGCAGGAACCCGTCCTCGTGGGGGGTGAACAGCCCCGGGGGGAAGGTGATCGCCAGCAACCCGTGCCGACGGCCATCGCGCTGCAGCGGAAGCAGGTGCAGGCTGCGGTCGGTGCGGTAGTAGGTGGCGAGGGCCGGGAAGGCAGCCACGATCTCCTCCAGCGACCGGAAGTGGATGTCCCGGCCTTCCCGGACGGCGACGGCGCCGGGCAGATCGCTGGAGAGCGGGATCTCCTGGTACTGGTCGGCACCCGCGCCGGTGCGGCCGTGCCAGGTCAGGGTCCGCAGCACGTCGTCGGCGTCGAGGGCCAGCACCATCGCCGAGGAGGCGCCCATCGTGCCCATCGCGTTGCCCAGGAACCCGTCGGCCACCTCCTTGACCGTGCGCGCCCCGGTGAGCTCGACCGCGAGGGAGTCGAGGACGCGCTGCGCCAGCGCGGTCGTGCTCTCCAGGCGCTGCTGCCGACGCCGGTTCACGTGCGCCGCCACCAGCGCCAGGCCACAGATGAGCGCACACGTGGCGAACCGGATCGCCCAGTCCCGTTCACCGAGGTTGTCGTTCCACAAGCCGGACGCCGCCGACATCACCAACGTCAGCGCGGAGACCACCGCCGTACGACGCTGGTCCGCGTAGATCGCGGTCAGGACCGCGGCACCGCCGTAGGCGCCGTTGATCTGACGCCCGAGCATCACGTCGACCGCCACCATGACCGCCAGCAGCAGCACGCCACTGAGCCACCAGGCGTTCTCACCTGCCGTACGGCGTCGGGTTGCGACAGCCACGTGCCCTCGAATCTGTCGGCGCCCAACGGCGGACGATGCGCCGCGCCGCTCAGCAGCGCGGGTCGATGATAGTTCGGGGACGAACCTCCGCGCTCCGGTTTCGTGGACGCGCCGACACGGGCGACTCCCTCGGGCGGGCCAGCACCGAGGCTGAGAGACTGCGTCGGTGTCGGAGGACAGGGCAGCAGAGATCGCCGCGAACCGGGAGCTCTGGGCGATCGTGAACGAGCGGTACACCGACGCCGCGGCCGAGGGCATGTGGCGCCGGGCCGACATGGGGTGGGGCCTGTTCGACGTGCCGGACGAGCAGCTCGGCGTCCTGGGCGACGTCCGGGGCCTGGACGTCCTGGACCTCGCCTGCGGCACCGGCTACGTCGCCGCCTGGCTCGCGCGCGCCGGTGCCCGACCGGTCGCGCTGGACTTCTCCGGTGACCAGCTCGGCACGGTGCGCCGGCTCCAGGCCGAGCTCGGTCCCGTCTTCCCCGTGGTCCAGGGCGACGCGGAGCGCGCCCCGCTGGCCAGCGGGCAGTTCGACCTCATCGTGAGCGAGCACGGCGCGGCTGCCTGGTGCGACCCGGAGCGCTGGCTGCCCGAGGCCGCCAGGATGTTGCGCCCCGGCGGCCGGTTGGCCTTCCTGACCAACAGCAACCTGTCGACGCTGTGCGTCCCGGCCGAGGGGGGCGTGGCGCAGGACCGGCTGCTCCGCGGCCAGCGCGAGGTCCACCGGATCCAGTGGCCGGGCGGCGGGTTCGAGTTCCATCCGTCGCACGGTGAGTGGATCAGGGAGCTGCGCCGGTGCGGGTTCGTCGTGGAGGCGATGCACGAGCTCTACGCGCCGACCGGCGGGCACGACCACCCCTTCTACGAGATCGTGTCCCCGGAATGGGCGTCGGCGTGGCCGGCCGAGGAGCTGTGGGTGGCGACACTCGGTTCCGACCATTGCCTGCCCTGACGGGGCGCGGCATCCTGTGCTGGTGACCGACACGGCACCGCCGGCCGCCGTGCGGGTGGTCAAGCGCAAGTGGGACGGCACGGTGTCGACCATCGACACCGCGTCCCGGTTGGCGGTGGCGGACGGCCAGGTGGCGTGGCTCGTCCGCGCCGGGAGCAGCCGGTCGAAGCCTCGCTCCGGCACGGTCGAGGCCGTCGACGGCGACGAGCTCTGGCTCTCGGTCACGGGCGCGTGGTGGGTCCTGTGCGGCTACCCCGACACGCAGGGGTCCCTCACGACCTTCAAGGTGCACGCCGCGGCACCGTTCGAGACACCGGATCCCGAGGAGATCCGATGGATCGACCTGGACCTGGACTTCGACATCACCAGCGGCGACGTCGCCCTGCGCGACGAGGCCGAGTTCCACGACAACGCCCGCACGATGGCGTACCCGGACGACGTCGTCAGGGGCGCCTGGGCCGGCATCTCGACGATGGCTGCGCGCTACACCACCCGCGACTGGCCGTTCGACGGGTCGCTCCAGGACTGGGTGGACGCCGGCGGGTAGCACGCTCCGGATGCTTCGGCGTGCTACTCCCGGGCGTCGCCCGGACCGACCGGCAGCTTCACCCGGATCACCGTCCGACCCGGCTGCGACTCCACCTCGATCTCGCCCCCGTGCCGCTCGACGACGATCCGGCGGGAGATGTCGAGCCCGAGCCCCGTGCCCTTGCCGACCTCCTTGGTCGTGAAGAAGGGCTCGAAGGCGTGGCCGACGATCTCCTCGGCCATGCCGTGGCCGGTGTCGCAGATCTCGACCACGACGTGGCGGGCGTCGGCGGACGTGCGGACGGTGAGCGTCCCCGCGCCCGCCATGGCGTCGTTGGCGTTGTCGATGAGGTTCGTCCAGACCTGGTTGAGCTCACCCGGGTTGGCGGTCACCGTCGGGACGGAGTCGTCGTAGTCGCGCACGACGGTGATGCCGCCGGCGCGGAGCTTGTGGCCGAGCATGATCAGGGTGCTCTCGAGGCCGTCGGCGACACGCACGTCCTGCACGGCGGCCCGATCGAGCTGGGAGTAGGACTTCACGGCTGAGACGAGGTCGGAGATGCGGCGGGTGGAGTCCTGCGCCTCGTTGATGAGGGCGGTCGTGGTGACGGCCGAGGCCACCCACTCGAGGCCGGCCTGCAGTGCTGGACCGGGAAGGGCCGCGGCGGCCCTCGCGAGCCAGGAGGTCGAGACGCCCGCGGCGGCCAGCGCCGGCGCGATGGTCCACGAGCGGTCGACGTCGTTGTCCTCGAGCCAGCCGGTCAGCTCCTCCTCGAGGTCCGCCAGCGCGACGCCCGTCGGCGCGGCGGAGACGTCGATCGAGCGCCGGAGCTCGTCCAGGGTGGTGAACTGGGTCGCGTCGATGCCGGCCCCCGCCAGCCGTTGCAGCGAGGCGAAGACGTCGTCGCTCGACTGCTGGAGGGCACCGACCGAGCGGACGGCTGCGGACGCGGGGTTGTTGATCTCGTGCGCCAGCCCGGCGGCGAGCGTGCCGAGGGCGACAAGGGCCTCGCGCTCGCGCGCGTTGTGCTCGATCCGCCGGGCGGTGGCGATGAGGCCGCACAGCAGGTGCACCGCGAAGGGGAACCACTCGCGACCGAACCGGGCGAGCTCGTCGGCGCTGAGCCGGAAGACGCGGCTCGCGTCCATCACGCGTGCCGACCCGAGGTAGACGCCGTTGTCGTCCCAGGCGCGGAACCCGCCCGCCCACTGGCCGGGGTCCTGGATGGTCACCATCACGACTTCCTCGTTGCCGACCCGGCGCACGACGTCGATCCGGCCCCCGAGCATCACCCACCAGTGCTCCGCCGGGCGGCCCTCGTCGAACATCCGGTCGCCGGGCTCGTACGTCACCTCCTCGCCGGCAGCGGCCAGCTCCGCCACCTGCTCGTCGGTGAAGCCGTCCAGGATCGCGAGCGCGCGCAGCTCGTCCGCCAGCTCCGGGTGAGCAGCACTCATGTCGCCGCCAGGTAGCGGTGGACCAGGTAGACCGACATCGCGCCCTCGCCGACGGCCGAGGCGACCCGCTTCATCGAGTCCCGGCGCACGTCGCCCGCAGCGAAGACCCCGGGCACGCTGGTCTCGAGGGCGAACGGGCTGCGCTGAAGAGGCCAGGCGAGCTCGGCCGGGAGGTCCGGCCCGGTGAGCACGAAGCCCCGCTCGTCGCGAGCCACCGCGTCCCCGAGCCAGTCGGTGCGCGGGGCGGCGCCGATGAAGATGTAGACGCCGCTGGTGTCGACGTCGTCGACGGTGCCGGCGCCCTTGTCGCAGAGCGTGACGCCCTCGAGGTGGCCGTCGCCGCGGGTGCCGACGATCTCGGTCTGCAGCCGCACCTCGACGTTGGGGGCGTCGAGGATCCGCCTGACGAGGTACTGCGACATCGACGCCTCGAGGGACGAGCCGCGCACGACCAGCACGACCTTCGTGGCGTACTTGGCGAAGTTGAGCACGGCCTGCCCGGCCGAGTTCGCCGCGCCGACGACGTACACGTCCTCACCGACCGTCTGGGTCGCCTCGCTCGCGCTGGCGCCGTAGTAGATCCCGCGGCCGACGAAGTCGTCGAGCCCGGGGGCGTCGAGGCGGCGGTACGACACCCCGCTGGCCACCAGGACCGCGCGCGCCTCGATGTCGCTCGAGCCCTCGAGCAGCACCGCGCGCACGGGGCCGCGGGTCTCGAAGCCGACGACGTCGCGCGCCAGCACCATCTCCGCGCCGAACCGCGACGCCTGCGCGACCGCGCGGTGGGTCAGGTCGGCGCCGGAGAGGCCGTTGGGGAAGCCGAGGTAGTTCTCGATCGACGCGCTCTGCCCGGCCTGGCCACCCGGTGCGTCGCGCTCCACGACGACGACCTGCAGCCCCTCGGACGCGGCGTAGACCGCGGCCGCCAGACCGGCGGGTCCGGCGCCGACGACGCAGAGGTCGTAGAGCGGCCGGGTCGCCCGGGTGCTGAGGCCGAGTGCCGTGGCGAGCTCTGTGGGGGTCGGCGAGCGCAGGACGGACCCGTCCGGCAGTGCCACGACCGGGAGCTCGCCGTCCCCGGCGAGCTCGAGCAGCCGCGTCGCCTCGTCGGTCTGGTCGACCTCGAGCCAGCGGTAGGGCACGTGGTTGTGGGTGAGGAACGTCCGGACCTCGTGGGTCCGCTCGGACCAGCGGTGGCCGACGACGCGCACCTCGGAGTCGCGGTCGGGGTGGCCGTGGGCCCAGTCCCGCAGCAGCTCGTCGAGCACCGGGTAGAGCCGGTCCTCGGGAGGATCCCACGGCTTCATCAGGTAGTAGTCGAGGGCGATGTCGTTGATCGCCTGGATCGCGACGTCGGTGTCGGCGTACGCCGTCAGGAGGCAGAGCTTGGTGTCGGGTGACTGCTCACGCACCTGCCG
Organism: Nocardioides sp.; assembly: GCA_035762385.1. Classification (GTDB taxonomy): domain Bacteria; phylum Actinomycetota; class Actinomycetes; order Propionibacteriales; family Nocardioidaceae; genus Nocardioides. The sequence continues at coordinate 36,788 of DASTPB010000099.1, forward strand.
CAGCACCTCGATGCCGCTCATCCCGGGCATCCGCTGGTCGCTCACCACAGCGGCGACCGGACGGTCCTTGAGCACATGGTCGGCGAGGATCTCCAGCGCCTCGACACCGGAGGTGGCGCGCAGCACCCGGTAGCTCTCGCCGTAGCGCTGGCGGAGGTCGCGCACGACGGCCGCGACCACCGCCGCATCGTCGTCGACCGCGAGGATGGCGGGCTTCGCCATCGGCACCTCCCCGTCCGAGTCCCCCGACCGTACAACCGCGGTGCGCGGCCGGACAGGTGGTCGAGACCAGGCGGGGACCGCGACCGGTCAGCTGTAGGCGTGCGAGAGGTGGACGAGCCTCCAGACGCGGGAGTGCCGGCTGGCGGACGCGGTCGTGGGGCTGCTGGTGCTGCGCTGCTGGGACTGCTTCGCCTCGCGGGCGAGCCGTCCACGCTCGGCTTCGCGCATGCGGTCGCTCATGATCATCCGGCAGATCATCTCGGCTTCGTAGGGGGACATCTCGGGCTCCTTCGGTGGGATCGGTGTTGACTCGATCCTGAGCCGCTTCGAAGGAGACTTCTGTTCGGCCGGAGACACTGCGTCAGATCTCTTCAGCGCTGCGTCGGCGCAGCTCCGCCAGGTCCAGGACCTCGATCCGCGATCGGCTGAGCCGGACCACGCTGCTGTCCGCGAGCCGCTGGAGCACCTGGTTGACCGGCGGCCGCGTCGCGCCCACCAGGTCTGCGAGCTGGGCCTGGCTCAGCGGGATGACGACGCCACGGTCGCTCCCACCGTAGGCCTCGGCCAGGTCGAGGAGGCGGCGGTGGACCCGGCGGTCCAGGCTCTCGAACATGGTCTCGAGCAGTCGCCGGCTGAGGCGGTCGATCCGGTCGGCCAGGAGCGTGGACACGACCCGTTCGATGGCCGGGTTGCGCTCGCAGAGCCGGTCGAACGCCGACACCGCGACCGCCACGGTCTGGCTGTCCTCCAACGCCGTCACCGTCGCCGTGCGGCGTCGGTCGGTGCGCAGCAGCGCGAGCTCGCCGAAGTAGTCCCCGGGTGAGAGGACCGTGAAGGTGGCCGTGGCGCCCGACGCCAACGTGCCGGACACGGCCAGGTGTCCGCGCTCGACCAGGTGCAACGAGTCCGCCGGGTCGCCCTCGTGGCACAGCACCTCGTTGCGCGCGAACGTGCGGCGGTGGGCGAGGGCGAGGAACGCCTCCCGCTCCTCGGCTCGCAGCGGTTCGAGCAGCGGCCACACGGCGTCAGTGGAGCGCCGGCCTGGCGACGGGGCGGTCGGCACGTTCGCGGGTGACCTCGGCCCACGGGCTCCATCGGAACCAGGTGGGCAGGGCGCTCGTCAGGCGGGGTGGTCCGGTGACCTCGATCCGTCCGGCGTCGACTGCCTCGGACCAGCGCTGGTAGCCCTGGAAGACGTCGGCGAAGGCCGCTGTGTCGGCCGAGGCGAGGACGTCGGTCTCGAAGCCGGGATGCTGGAGACACACGGACGCCTGGCCGTGGTCGAGGACCATCCAGATCGTCTGCGGATCAGGGGCGGTGTGGCGGAACTCGATGACGGTGCGCTGCGGCGGGAAACGGGACGCGTCGATCCGGCGGTGCATCCACCACATCAACGTGGTGGGAGGCACGTCGTGTGGACGGAAGTCGTCGAAGAGCCACTCCACCGCCCAGCGCCCCAGGCTGTCGATGACACGCTCGAGGTCACGTCCGGCGGGTGTGAGGTGGTACTCGCTCCCCCGGCCGGTCGCGGCCGGCCATGTCTCGACGACACCCGTCTTCTCGAGGTGCCGCAACCGCTGCACGAGCAGCGAGCGGGAGATCCCGGGCATCCCCCTGGCGATGTCGTTGAACCGGGTGTTGCCCAGCACCAGCTCGCGGATGATGAGCGGGTTCCACCGGTCGGCGATGACCTCGCTGGCCATCGCCACGGGGCAGTAGCTGCCGTAGTCGGGCATGACTCATCGTGGCAGGGCCCACGTGCCGGCGGTAGTCCAGAATCAGGACCAGTGGGGTCACGATCGTGCACTGGATGCGACTCCCGGCCGCGCGGATGCTCGACACATGACCACCACTACTCAGCTCCGCACCGGGAGCGACCAGTCCAGCCACCCGTCCAACCCGCAGTCCCCCATCGGATCGCTCGTCGAGCGCGCGCGGGCCCTGGGACCACGACTCGCCGATCATGCTGCCCGCCACGACCTCGACGGCACGTTCGTCGGCGAGGGCTACCAGGCCCTCCGTGACGCCGGCCTGCTCACGGCCGCCGTCCCCGCCGAGCTCGGCGGTGAGGGCGCCACCATCGCCGAGCTCACCGCCCTCCAGCGAGAGCTCGCACACCACTGCGGCGCGACGGCGCTCGCGAGCTCGATGCACCAGCACGTCGTTGCTTTCACGGCCTGGCGCTACCGCCGCGGCATGCCGGGCGCCGAGGCGACCCTGCGCAAGGTCGTCGAGGACGGGCTGCTCCTCGTCTCGACAGGTGGGGGCGACTTCACCCATCCCCGCGGCGAGGCAGTCCGGGTCGAGGGTGGTTACCGCGTCTCGGGCCGCAAGCGGTTCGCCAGCCAGTCGCGCCACGGATCTGTCATGTCGACGATGTTCGTCCTCGACGATCCCGAGCAGGGGCGGCGGGTCCTCAACGTGGCCGTGCCGCTCTCGGCGCCGGGCGTGACGGTGATCGACACGTGGGACACCCTCGGCATGCGGGGCACCGCGAGCAACGACATCCTCCTCGCGGACGTGTTCGTCCCGGACCACAAGGTGCTCGCCAACCGACCGTACGGCGTGGTCGACCCGCCGCTGCAGGTCATCGCGAGCGTGGCCTTCCCGATCATCTCCGGTGTCTACCTGGGTGTCGCCGAGGCCGCCTACGCCGAAGCACTGACGTACGCCGCTGCCCGGGCCGATGACCCACTGACGCAACGCGCCGTCGGGGTCATGCGACACAAGCTGCAGGTCGCGGAGTGGGCACTGGACGGAGCGCTCGCTGTGGTCGGCGACGACCCGACGCCATCGCACGAGCGGTTCCTCACTGTGATGACCGCGAAGGCCGAGATCGCCCAGGCGGGCATCGCGGTCGTCGACCTGGCCATGGACGTGGCGGGCGGTCCTGCCTTCTTCAAGGGATCGGTGATCGAGCGCGCCTACCGGGACGTCCGCGCCTCCAAGTTCCACCCGCTCACGCCAGAGGCCACGCTTGTCGAGTCGGGACGGCAGGCGCTCGGTACGTCTGGCCTGCTCCAGTGAGGATGGGACACCTGATGGGAGGCACGCCGACTCCGGAGCCGTCCCACCTGCGACGCTGCCTGTCGCGCTTCGCCACCGGCGTGGCGGTCGTGAGCTACCGGGCCGAGGGAGAGACATGCGGGTTGACCGTGAACTCGTTCACCTCGGTCTCCCTCGATCCGCCGCTGGTGCTGGTGTCCGTGGCTCGCTCGGCGCGCGCTGCCGCTCACCTGGGGCGCGTGCCGTTCACGGTCAACGTCCTCAGTGCCGCCCAGCTCGATGTCGCTCTGCACTTCGCCGGCTGGTCGCGCTCTCCTGCGACGGTCGGCTGGCAGTCCACCAGCGACGACCTGGCACCGACCCTCGGGGGTGCGCTCGCGACGTTCCGCTGCCAGGCGTGGCACTCCTACGACGGGGGCGACCACAGACTGCACCTGGGACGCGTGGTGGAGGTCTCCGCTCAAGCCGGCGGCGAGCCGCTCGTGTTCGACCGGGGCACGTTCTGGGACGGCACGGGTGTCTCGATCTCCTCTGGTGCTGCGCATGCCGCCTGACGGGGTGGATCTGGCGGACGATCGATATGGGCATGACGGGCTCGGGACGCATGCGTTCCTCCGTGCCTGGCACGTCGTCGGTGAGCCCAGCAGGACCTACAGCACCTTGGTGCCGTACATCTCCCCCAGCGGATCCGCGATGAGCTCGAGCCGCGCACCGTTGGGGTCGCGGAAGTAGATCGACGTGCCGCTCTCCTCGAGGTACTCGACGCCGGCCCGGTCGAGGTTTCCCTTCAACCGCTCCCACGCCGCGGGCTCGACCGAGATGGCGATGTGGTGCAGCCCGCCCAGCACCTCGGCGTACGGACCGACGTCGAGGCCAGGGAAGTCGAAGAATGCCAGCAGGTTGCCGTGGCCGATGTCGAAGAAGAAGTGGTTCGAGCCCTCGTAGTCGCGGTTCTCGAAGATCTCGGTCAGTGAGAACTCCAGCAAGCCCTGGTAGAACCTGATGGTCTCCTCCAGGTCGCGGGCGACCACGGCGACGTGGTGCAGACCCCGGGCGGACGACGACGGGCGGCGATCGGCTGGCTGCAGGGAGGTGTTGCGAATGCGCTCCCGCTCAGCGTCGATGCTGGCCCGGTCGATCTCGGTCATGGTCATGTCAGATCCTGAAGAACATGTTCAAGAACCGGTCGGCGACCGCCCGGTCGCCCCTGATCGTGCCGGCATTGCTGCGTCCGAAGGCCGTCAGCACGAAGCTCCCCGGGTCGAACTCGAGGACGGTCAGGTCACCGGTGTCGCCGGCTTCGTAGGCGAACCCCTCCTCGGTGAGCGAGATCCGGGTCTCACCTGCGCTGTGGCCGGACGTGATCCGGATGCCGATCTCGCACGCGTCATCGCGTCCGACGGGGTTGGTGGTGTACTGCCACAGCACGAACATGAACGGCGTCAGCAGGTCGGCCGCCTCGCCGGAGAGGCCATGTGCCCGGCCAGTCCCCTGACGGACGTCCCACGAGTGCACGCCGTAGTCCATGAGCTGGAAGGCGGGGTAGAAGAACGACGGCAACGGACCCATGTAGAAGTGCGGGACCATCAGCTTGGTCCAGTCGTCGTCGCTCAGCCCGTCGAAGATCTCCATCATCTTGGAGTAGTCGGCGCGAAGCCGTTCGACCAGCGCCTCGCGCGGCTCGGACCGGAGCGCTTGCGCACGCCCGTCGACGCGCTCCGCCATTCCCGGCAGACCGTGCGCCGGGTCGACCTCGGTGCCGCTGCGGGCGGCGTCGAACGCCACGAAGTAGGCCTCGGTGGTGTCCACGAGGTGGCCGACGACGTCGCGCACCTGCCAATGGCCGGCACCGGTCGGCGCCTCCCACACCTCGTCACTGTCGACCAGGTCGAGGAACTGCTCTGCTTCCTGCCGGACGACCCTGAGGATCGTGTCCTTGCCTGCCGGGCTCATGGCGTTCCAGCTGCCCATGGCCTCTCTCCCTCGGTCAGGAGTCTGTGGGGCCGGACCCCATTCCGGCGCAGGCTACGACCGGCTGCGGACGTGCCGACCCAGGTCGAGTCATAGTTGCGGATTCAACTACAGCCTACACCGACAGCGGCTCGCCGTCGCAGCGCTCCAGACACGCCAGCTCGGCCACGCCGACCCGACGCAGCCTCGACACCTGCTTGACCGGCTTACCCATCGGCATGACCGCCGCGACCGCGACCGGTTCCGGTATGCCGAGCAGCTGCTTGAGGGCCGGCCCTCGGCGACAGCCATGGTCGTGATGGTGCCCCCGAACCCCTCATTGCGCGCCGCGAGCAGGATGTTCCACACCAACGGATAGACCGATGCCCCACCCACGATGCCCACCCGGTCGAGGTCCTTGTCCAACGCGGCAACCGCACGCAGGTCGACACACACCACGAGGAGGGCAGCGGCCGACAGTCGAGAGCACTGCTGGCGCGGCTCG
>DASTPB010000100.1:0-3476 GCA_035762385.1 Nocardioides sp.
GCCCGTAGAACATCAGCTCGCCGGCCGCCTCCGACTCGACGAAGACCGCGTTGAAGGCCTCACGCACCGAGGCCAGCGGGTGGCTGCGGGGGATCATCGCGGGGTGGACGCGGACCGCGACCGCCTCCCCCGCCTCACCGCCGCGCAGCTCGGCGATGGCCAGCAGCTTGACGACCGAGCCCATCTCGCGGGCCGACTGCACGTCGGCCGCGGTGACCTCCGAGATCCCCTCACGGTGGACGTCGGCTGCGGTCACGCGGGAGTGGAAGGCGAGGCTGGCGAGGATCGCCGCCTTGGCCGCGGCGTCGAAGCCCTCGACGTCGGCCGTCGGGTCGGCCTCGGCGTAGCCGAGCTCCTGGGCCTCCTCGAGCGCCTCGGAGAAGCCGGCGCCCGAGGTGTCCATCTTGTCGAGGATGAAGTTGGTGGTGCCGTTGACGATGCCCAGCACGCGAGTCACCCGGTCGCCGGCCAGCGACTCGCGCAGCGGCCGCAGGAGCGGGATGGCACCGGCGACCGCCGCCTCGTAGTACAGGTCGACGCCGTGCTTGTCGGCGGCCCGGTGGAGGGTGTCGCCGTCCTCGGCGAGCAACGCCTTGTTGGCCGTCACGACCGACGCGCAGGGCCTCGTCGCGCGCGACGACGTCGACCTCGTCGTCGAGGTGATAGGCGGCATCGAGCCCGCCCGGTCGCTCATCCTCTCCGCGCTCGACAACGGCGCGAGCGTCGTCACGGCCAACAAGGCGCTGCTCGCCGAGGACGGACCGACCCTGTTCGAGGCTGCCGCCAAGGCCGAGCGCGACCTCTACTACGAGGCGGCCGTCGCCGGCGCGATCCCGATCCTGCGGCCACTGCGCGAGTCGCTGGCCGGCGACCGGGTGACTCGCGTGCTGGGCATCGTCAACGGCACCACCAACTTCATCCTCGACAAGATGGACACCTCGGGCGCCGGCTTCTCCGAGGCGCTGGAGGAGGCCCAGGAGCTGGGCTACGCCGAGGCCGACCCGACCGCCGACGTCGAGGGCTTCGACGCCGCGGCCAAGGCGGCGATCCTCGCCAGCCTCGCCTTCCACTCCCGCGTGACCGCAGCCGACGTCCACCGTGAGGGGATCTCGGAGGTCACCGCGGCCGACGTCGCCAGCGCCCGCGACATGGGCTCGGTGGTCAAGCTGCTCGCGATCTGCGAGCTCCGTCCCGGCCCCGACGGGCAGGAGCAGGTCGCCGCCCGCGTGCACCCGGCGATGATCCCGCGCTCCCACCCGCTGGCGAGCGTCCGCGAGGCCTACAACGCGGTCTTCGTGGAGTCGGAGGCCGCGGGCCAGCTCATGTTCTACGGTCCCGGCGCTGGTGGCGCACCCACGGCGAGCGCGGTGCTCGGCGACCTGGTCACGGTCGCCCGCAACCGCCTCGCCGAGACGCGCGGTGCGGGCGAGTCGGCCTACGCCGACCGCGCGGTCCTGCCGATGGGGGAGACGCGGACCCGCTACCACGTGGCGATCGACGTGGACGACCGCGCCGGCGTGCTCGCGGCCGTGGCCAACGCCTTCGCCGACCACGACGTGTCGATCCAGACGGTGCGTCAGGAGGGCCGCGGTGCCGATGCCCAGCTCGTGGTGGTCTCGCACGCAGCGCCCGACGCCGCGCTCAGCGCAACGGTCGAGCAGCTGCGCAACATGGACATCGTCCGCGAGGTCACCTCGGTGATGCGGGTCGAGGGGGGCGAGGAGTGAGCGCACGCAGCACGACAGGTCTCGGCACCCACCAGTGGCACGGCGTGATCGAGGAGTACCGCGACCTCCTCGACCTCCCCGACGGCATGCACGCGGTGACGCTCCGCGAGGGCGGCACGCCCCTCGTCCACTCCGAGTGGCTCTCCGGTCTGACCGGGGGAGAGGTGTGGCTCAAGGTCGAGGGTGACAACCCGACCGGCTCGTTCAAGGACCGCGGCATGACGGCCGCGATCTCTCATGCCCTGCACCTCGGTGCCGAGGCGGTGGTCTGCGCCTCGACGGGCAACACGTCGGCGTCCATGGCGGCGTACGCCGCGAAGGCAGGCCTCAAGCCGCTCGTGCTCATCCCCGAGGGGAAGATCGCTGCCGGCAAGCTCGCCCAGGCGGTGGTGCACGGCGCCCAGGTGATCATGGTCCGGGGCAACTTCGACGACTGCCTGTCGATGGCCATCGGCCTCTCGAAGGGCTACGCGGTGGAGCTGGTCAACTCGGTCAACCCGGTCCGCCTGCAGGGCCAGAAGACCGCCTCGTTCGAGATCGTCGACTTCCTCGGCGACGCCCCCGACGTCCACCTGCTGCCGGTGGGCAACGCCGGCAACATCTCCGCCTACTGGCTCGGCTACCAGCAGTACGCCGACCTCGGCCGCGCGACGAGGCGGCCCCGGATGCTCGGCTTTCAGGCCGAGGGCGCGGCGCCGCTGGTGACCGGCGAGCCGTTCCCCGACCCCGAGACCAAGGCGACCGCGATCCGGGTCGGCAACCCGGCGTCGTGGCACCTCGCCGAGCAGGCGGCCAAGGAGTCCGAGGGAGGCTTCGCGGCCCTGTCCGACGCCCAGATCCTCTCGGCGCAGATCGAGCTCGCCCGCAACGACGGCGTCTTCGTCGAGCCGGCATCGGCCGCCGGCGTCGCCGGCCTGCTGGCCGCCGCCGAGTCGGGGCAGGTGTTCGCCGGGGCCACGGTGGCGATCACCGTCACCGGCCACGGCCTCAAGGACACCGCCACCGCGCTGGAGTCCTGCGGCGACCTCGTCGACACGGTCGTCGACGCCCACGTCGACGCGGCTGCCGCCGCAGCCGGCCTCACCTGATGCCCCAGTTCGTCCAGGGGCCGGTGCGCGTCTCCGTCCCGGCGACCTCGGCCAACCTCGGCCCGGGCTACGACAGCCTGGGCCTCGCGCTCTCGCTCCGTGACGAGCTCGAGGCGGAGGTGCTCCCCGGCGGGCTCGTGGTGGAGGTCGAGGGTGCCGGCGCCGAGGACGTGCCCCGCGACGAGTCGCACCTCGTCGTCCGCTCCATGCGGGCTGCCTTCGAGCTGATGGGTCAGCAGCCGCCCGGCCTGCGCCTGACCTGCCACAACGTCATCCCGCACGCGCGCGGCCTCGGCTCGTCGTCCGCGGCGATCGTGGCGGGCGTCGTCCTCGCGAGGGCGCTCGTGGCGGGCGGCCAGCTGCTCGCCTCCGACGAGCAGCTCTTCGACCTCGCCGCCGACCTCGAGGGACACCCCGACAACGTCGCCCCGGCGTTCTACGGCGGCTTCGTCATCTCCGGCCGCGAGGACGGGCACTGGTACGCCGTACGGTCCGGGGTCGACCCGCGGGTCACCGCGGTCGTGTTCGTCCCGCCCGACGGGGTCGAGACCACGGTGGCGCGCGGCCTGCTGCCCGACGTCGTGCCCCACGCCGACGCCGCCGCGAACTCCGGTCGCGCCGCCCTGCTGGTCACCGCGCTCAACGGCCAGCCCGAGCACCT
>DASTPB010000101.1:0-31596 GCA_035762385.1 Nocardioides sp.
GTCCGCGGGACCGACTCCGCCACCGAGGCGCTGCGGGTGCTGCAGGCCGAGGAGGTCGACGCGGTGTTCCTCGACATCCAGATGCCCGGCCTCACCGGGCTCGACCTCGCCCAGGTGCTCGCCCGCTTCAAGCAGCCCCCGGCGGTGGTCTTCGTGACCGCCCACGAGGAGCACGCGGTGGCGGCCTTCGAGCTGCGGGCGGTCGACTACGTGCTCAAGCCGGTGCGCGCCGAGCGGCTCGCCGAGGCCGTACGCCGGGTGGTGGAGGCCGGCAGCCAGGCCCCCGGCGAGGACGTGCGGATCCCCGTCGAGCGCGGCGGGGTCACCCGCTTCATCAGCCGCTCGGAGATCACCCACGTCGAGGCGCAGGGCGACTACGCCCGCCTGCACACCGCCGACGGCTCCCACCTCGTGCGCACGCCGCTGTCGTCCCTCGCCGAGCAGTGGGCCTCGGCCGGCTTCGTGCGGATCCACCGCTCCGTGCTCGTCGCGCTCCCCCACGTCGAGGAGGTGCGCAGCGAGGGCGGACGGGTCAGTGTCGTCATCGCCGGCACGGAGCTCCCGGTGAGCCGCCGCCACACCCGCGAGCTGCGGTCCGTGCTCACCCGGCGGGAGACATGAGCGAGCAGCCCACCCAGCGGGTCCGGGTGACCGGCCCGGCGCGGCGGCGCGCGGACGTCGTACGCCCGGTGGGCACGCGCGAGATCGACGCCGAGACGGCACTGGGCGAGGTCTTCATGCGCTCGCTGCTGCGTGAGCAGCTGTACCTGGCGCTGCGGGTGCTCCTGGCCCTGGGCGTCACGATCGGACTGCTGCCGCTGGCCTTCCACCTGTTCCCGTCGCTCGGCGAGGTGCGGGTGGGCCAGATGCCGCTGGCCTGGCTGCTGCTCAGCGTGCTGGCGTACCCCTGGCTGGTGGTGCTCGGCTGGTTCTACATCCGGCGCGCGGAGGACCACGAGCGCGACTTCGCCGACCTCGTGGGCTCGGTCGGGTCGGGCGACGAGGGCGATCCGGGCGATGCGGGCGATGCGGGCGATGCGGGCGAGGCCACGCCGTGAGCACCGACGTGGTGCCGGGCGTCGTCGCGGTCGCCCTCGTCTCGGTCGCGACGCTGGTGATCGGCACGTGGGGACTGCGGATCTCGCGCACGACGAGCGACTTCTTCGTCGCCTCGCGCACGGTCCGGCCGCGGCTCAACGCGAGCGCGATCGGCGGGGAGTACCTCTCCGCCGCCTCGTTCCTCGGCGTCGCCGGGCTGCTGCTGACCTTCGGCGCGGAGATGCTCTGGTACCCCATCGGCTGGACGGCGGGCTACCTCGTCCTGCTGGTGCTCGTCGCCGCCCCGCTCCGCCGGTCGGGCGCCTACACGCTGCCCGACTTCGCCGAGGCCCGGCTGGGGTCGCGCGGGGTGCGCAAGCTCTGCTCGGTGCTGGTCGTCGGCATCGGCTGGCTCTACCTGCTGCCGCAGTTCCAGGGCGCTGGTGTGACGCTGCGCTCGACGATCGGGGCGCCGACGTGGGCGGGGTCGCTCGTCGTGGCGGTGGTCGTGCTGGCGTCGGTGAGCCCGGGTGGGATGCGGTCGATCACCTTCGTGCAGGCCTTCCAGTACTGGCTGAAGCTCACCGCGCTGCTCATCCCGGCCTTCGTCCTGCTCGCCGTGTGGATGGCCGACGGTGCGGCCGATCCTGCCGCCGCGGCACCGTCGTCGTGGTCGATCCCGGTGGCGTCCCCGGGCGGCGGCATCGGGCTCTACACGACGTACTCCCTCATCGTCGCGACGTTCCTCGGCACGATGGGCCTGCCGCACGTCGTCGTGCGGTTCTACACCAATCCCGACGGCCGCGCGGCCCGTCGTACGACGCTGGCCGTGCTGGGGCTGCTGGGCATCTTCTACGTCCTGCCACCGGTGTACGCCGCCCTGGGCCGCATCTACGCCCCCTCCCTCGTCGACGGGGGGTCGGACGTGCTGGTCCTCGAGCTGCCGTCGCTGATGGTGGACGGAGCCGCGGGCGCGGCGCTGACCGGCCTCGTCACCGCGGGTGCCTTCGCCGCCTTCCTCTCCACCAGCTCCGGCCTCACCATCGCCGTCGCGGGGGTGCTGTCGCAGGACGTGACCGGGCGCCGGTGGGGCTCGCGCCGGCTCGGCGGTGTGGCGGCCTTCCGCGTCGCGGCCGCGATCGCGGTCGTCGTACCCCTCCTGCTGTCCCTCCCCGCGCAGGACGTCGCCGTGGCCCGCACCGTCGGACTCGCGTTCGCGGTGACCGCCTCCACCTTCGCACCGCTGCTCATGCTCGGCATCTGGTGGCGCGGGCTGACGCCGGCGGGCGCGGTCGCCGGGCTGCTCGTCGGCGGACTCGGGTCCGGCTTCGCGGTCGCGTGGACGCTCGCTGCCTCGCCGTCCGCGGGGTGGGGCGCGGCGCTGCTCGGCCAGCCCGCCGCGTGGTCGGTGCCGACGTCGTTCCTGACGATGCTCGTGGTCTCGCGCCTCACCCGGACCTCCGTGCCAGCCCACGCCGGGCGCTTCATGGTGCGCCTCCACACCCCTGAGGCCGTCGAGCTCCAGCGGTGACCGCCGCCGCTGGTGGCTGTCGGCTGCGAGACGGTCGTTCCGCCGAGGTCAGTTGATGATCTCGCCCCGCTCCTCGTGGAGGATGACGGCGAGCCGGTCGCGCCAGGCCTGCAGGTCCTCCGGCGCGAGGCGCGGCCAGTCGTCGACCTCACGGACGACGCGGAGCGGCTCGGTGCTGCGGTAGGAGCGGGTCGGGTTGCCGGGGAACTTCTTGTCGGTGACGTTGGGGTCGTCCTCGAAGGGGCCGGTCGGCTCGACCTCGTAGACCCTCGGCTCGCCGTGCCCGGCCGCGAGCTCGGCGGCGAGGCCGGCGCCGTCGCGCACCGCGGTGAAGTAGATGTGGTTCATCACGACCTCGGGCCGGTAGTTCGACCGGAAGCCCGCGGTCAGCAGGTCACCCGGCTGCAGGTCGGCCTTCGTGCCGTGGAAGAACGGCCCGTCGTCCAGCGAACTGCTCATCCCCCGAGCGTAGGGCGCCCCACGGGCGCCGGTCGTGTGCCAGCATCGGGCAATGACCACCGGGCCGGAGTTCGTCCGACCTCGACCCGACCACGACGGGCCCATCCACCTCGCGCCGGCGGACCCCGCCTGGGCGCGCCAGTACGCCGAGGTGGAGGCCCGGATCACCGGGGCCCTGGGTCCGACCGCGATGGTCGTGGAGCACGTGGGTTCGACGTCGGTGCCCGGCCTGGACGCCAAGCCGTTCCTCGACGTGCTGCTGCTCGTCCCGGACCCGGCCGACGAGGCGGCGTACGTCCCCCAGCTGGAGGAGGCCGGCTTCCTGCTGCACGTCCGTGAGCCCGGCTGGCACCAGCACCGCTTCCTCCGGGCGCACGACCCGGAGGTGCAGGTGCACGTCTTCGCCGTCGGCTCGGAGGAGGCCGAGAGGATGCTGGCGTTCCGCGACCACCTCCGGACCGACGAGGCCGACCGGGCTCTCTACCTCGAGACGAAACGCACCCTCGCCGCCCGGACCTGGACGCGCGTGCAGGACTACGCCGACGCCAAGTCAGACGTCGTGGAGGCGATCCTCTCGCGCGCCCGGCGTACGACGACCCCCGACGAGGCCAACCCGTCGATGCCTGCTCGGCCCGGAAGGCCGTCCGCGGACGGCTGATCCCGCCGCGAGCGGCAGCCCGGTCGCGTCTCAGGCCTGCCCACGCACGTGCCTGGCGGCGAGCCAGGCCTCGAACTGCCCGGCAGCCGTCGCGAGGTAGCGGCGTACGCCCGTCTCGAGCTGCGCGACCTCACCCCGCAGCCCGAACATCTCGAAGTCCGCCCGGCGCTCGGTCGAGCACCGGTGCTCGCGGACGACCGTCCGGTCGACCGACGCTCCGCACGCGTCGCAGGGCATGAAACGGGACCTGAACATCACTCTCACCTCGTTCTCCTCGACAGTACCCACGAATCGGTCTAGACACCGGGAGGATCGCGGGCCGGCGCGACTAGCGTGAGGTCGAGTGAGCTGGCGCCAGAGCGGAGGCTCGAATGGCAGACAACGCAGACCTCGCACGCAGGTTGCACGAAGCATGGAACGAGCGGAACTTCGACGAGATGGCCGAGGCGACAGCCCCGGACGCGACGATCACCATCGTCGGTTCGGGAGACACGTTCGAGGGCATCGAGGGAACACGGGCGTACAACACGATGTGGGCCGACGGCTTCCCCGACGGCAAGGTGACGGTGGACCGGGTGATCGCGTCGGGCGACTACGCGGTGGTCGAGTTCACCGGCCGTGGCACCCACACCGGCACCCTGGTCACGAGCATGGGCGAGATCCCCGCCACCGGGCGGTCGATGACCCTGCAGCTGTGTGACGTCATGGAGTTCAAGAACGGCAAGGTCCAGAGTCAGACAACGTACTTCGACACCGGATCCATGATGGCTCAGCTCGGCCTCACGGCCGACCAGATGGCATCGCAGCAGTAGGCGGAACACGCACGACCGGCGTCGGCTCACTGCCCGCTGCCGCACCGCGCTCCCCTCACCCCACCGCGAGCCGGTAGCCCCGCTTCACGACGGTGACGACCGCCTTCGTGCCGATCGCCGCGCGCAGCCGCGCCACCGCCATCTCCACGGCGTGCTCGGAACCGGCCTGGCCCGAGGGCAGCGCCGCCAGCAGCGCACGGCGGGAGACGACGAAGCCGGGGTTGACGAGCAGCGCGTCGAGCACCGACAGCGGTGCGGGTGAGAGCTCGACCGGCACCCCGTCGAGCAGCAGCGAGTCGGTGTGCACGATGAGCGTCCGCCCGTCCGCGAGGCGTACGTCGACCCCGTCCCGGCGCGTGGGCAGCTCGGTCTCCAGCTGCTTGATCATCCCGGCCAGGCGCGAGCGGTCGGGGAAGATCGTGGGCACGCCCCACATCTCGAAGGCGGCGGCCGTGACCGGGCCGACGCACGAGGCGACGACGTCGGACTGGAAGGCCGAGACGACGTCGTCGCGGCGCCCCACGGAGAACGCCGCCTCCATCAGCGCGGCGACCGCCGGCGCGGAGGTGAAGGTGACCGCGTCGAGCTCGCGGTCGCCGATGAGGTCGATCATCCGGAACATCGGCGACGGGTCGTCGGCGGAGGCGACACGGTAGATCGGCACCGTCACCACCGACGCGCCCTGGCGACGGAGGGCGTGGGCGGCCATCGACAGCGACTGGCCGTGCTCCTGGACCACGATCCGCTTGCCGGTGAGGTCGCGGCCGCGGAGGTGGGCCAGCACGTCCTCGAAGCACTCCGACTCCGGCGCCCACAGCTCGCGCAGCCCGTGCCGCCGCAGCACGCCGACGCTCTTGGGCCCGCGGGCGAGGATCTCGGCCTGGCCGAGGGAGGCCACCAGGTCGTCGTAGCACCCGGCGTCCGCGGCCGCGGAGAGCCAGGTCTTCATGCCGATCCCGGTGGTCGCGAGGAACAGGTCGACCGGCTCCGAGAGGACCTCCTTGGTCGCGGTCAGCAGCTCGCCGAGGTCGACGCGGTTGGGCTGCAGCGACAGCGCCGCCGCCCACTCGACGGTCGCGCCGCGGCGCTCGAGCAGGCCCACCTGCTCCTCGGCCTTGCGGGCAGCGGTGACCCCGATCCGGAATCCCGAGAGAGGCAGGCTCACGTGGCCTCCCGTGCGCGCCCGACGTGCACGACGCCGTCGACCACCGCGACGTCGTACGCCGTCACCCGCACCGCCGCGTCGTCGAGGCAGGCGCCGGTGCGCAGGTCGAAGGCCTGCTTGTACATCGGCGAGCTCACCACCGGCACCTCGCCGCGCGAGCCGACGATCCCGCGCGAGAGGACGGACGCTCCGCTGAACGGGTCGATGTTGGAGAGGGCGAACACCGACCCGTCGAAGGAGCGGAAGAGCGCCACGGCGCGTCCCTCGACGAGGGCCGCGACGCCGCCCTCGAGCGGGATGTCGGCCACCGGGCAGACCGCGGTCGTGGACACGGCGAGCTCGATCATGACGGTGCTCCCACCGGGATGAGGGCCGGGGCGATGGGCTGGACCAGGACGGGCTGGATCTGCTCGCGCTCGGTCGTGAAGGCGATGGACGGGTCAGGCGTGCCGGGCGCGTTGACGAACGACACGAACCGGGCGAGCTTGGCCGGGTCCTCGAGGGTCGCGCGCCACTCGTCCTCGTAGCCGCCGACGTGGCGGGCCATCTCGGCCTCGAGCTCCGCGCCCAGGCCAAGCGAGTCGTCGACCACCACCTCGCGCACCCGGTCGAGCCCGCCGTCGAGGTGCTCGATCCAGGTGGACGTGCGCTGCAGCCGGTCGGCGGTGCGGACGTAGTACATGAGGAAGCGGTCGAGGTACGACACCAGCGTGGCCGTGTCGAGGTCGCCCGCGAGCAGCCGCGCGTGGGCCGGGTTCGCGCCGCCGTTGCCGCCGACGTAGAGGTTCCAGCCCTTCTCCGTCGCGATGACCCCGAAGTCCTTGCCGCGCGCCTCGGCGCACTCGCGCGCACAGCCGCTGACCCCGCCCTTGAGCTTGTGCGGGCTGCGGAGGCCGCGGTAGCGCAGCTCGAGTGCGATCGCGAGTCCCACCGAGTCCTGCACCCCGAAGCGGCACCAGGTCGACCCGACGCACGACTTCACGGTGCGCAGCGACTTGCCGTAGGCGTGCCCCGACTCGAAGCCGGCGTCGACCAACCGCCGCCAGATCGCGGGCAGTTGCTCCAACCGGGCGCCGAAGAGGTCGATCCGCTGGCCGCCGGTGATCTTCGTGTAGAGCCCGTGGTCGCGCGCCACCTCGCCGATCACGATGAGCTTGTCGGGCGTGATCTCGCCACCGGGGATGCGCGGGACGACGGAGTAGGTGCCGTTGCGCTGGATGTTGGCGAGGTAGGCGTCGTTCGTGTCCTGCAGCTCCGCGGTGGCCGGCTCGAGGATGTGGGTGCTGGTCTGGCTGGCGAGGATGCTCGCGATCGCGGGCTTGCAGACGTCGCAGCCGCGGCCGGTGCCGTGCGCGGCCACGATGTCGTCGAAGCGCCGGTAGCCGTGCACCGCGACCACGTCGAAGAGCTCCTGGCGGGTGAGCCGGAAGTGCTCGCACAGCCCCTTGTCGACGACCCTCCCGACGCTCGCGAAGTGCTCCTCGATGATGTTCTTGACCGTCGGCACGCACGAGCCGCACGTCGAGCCGGCGCGGGTGCACTGCTTGACGTCGGCCACCGACTCGCAGCCCTGCTCGGTGACAGCCTGGAGGATGTCGGCCTTCGTCACGTCGTTGCACGAGCAGACCTGCGCCTCGTCGGGCATGCCGAGCGGCACGCCGGCGCCGCTGCCGACCGGGAGGATCAGCTGTTCGGGGTTGTCGGGCAGGGCGAGCCCGCTGCTCACCATGGGCCGGAGGACGCCGTACGCCGATGCGTCGCCGACGAGGATCCCGCCGAGCAGCCGCGTCCCGTCCTCGCTGACGACGAGCTTCTTGTAGACCCCGGCGACCGCGTCGGCGTACGTCAGCTCGAGCGCGCCGTCGGTGGTGGCGAACGCGTCGCCGAAGCTCGCGACGTCGACGCCGAGGAGCTTGAGCTTGGTGGACATGTCGGCGCCGGTGAACGAGCCGGGCCCGTCCAGCAGGGCGTCGACGACGACCTCGGCCATCGCATAGCCCGGGGCCACCAGGCCGTACATCGTGCCGCCCGGGGCCGCACACTCCCCGATCGCGAAGACGTGCGGGTCGGCGGTCCGGCACTGCTCGTCGACGAGCACGCCGCCGCGCGGCGCCACCTCGAGGTCGCACTCGCGGGCGAGCGCGTCGCGCGGCCGGATGCCGGCGGAGAACACCACGACCTGGGCGTCGACGACCTCCGTGGGCGCGCCCTCCTCCGTGCCGGCCGGCCGCAGACGGACGCCGGTGACGGACGAGCCGCCCCCGCCGGGCTCCCCGAGGACGGCCTCCGTCACGACTGCCGTGTGCACGGTGACGCCGAGCCGCTCGACGTGCCGCACCAGCGTCGAGCCGGCGGCGGGGTCGAGCTGCACCGGCATCAGCCGTGGCGCCATCTCGACGACGTGGGTGTCGAGGCCGAGCTGGACGAGCGCGTTGGCCGCCTCCAGGCCCAGCAGCCCACCGCCGATGACGACGCCGCTGGTCGCGACCTCGCTCGCGGCCCGGATCGCCTCCAGGTCCTCGATGGTGCGGTAGACGAAGCAGCCGTCCTTGCCGCGGCCCTCGACCGGGGGGACGAACGGCGCCGCCCCAGTGGCGAGCACGAGGACGTCGTACGCGTGGACGGTGACCGAACCGGGGTGGGCGAGCGGGTCGCCGACGGCGGTGGGCGGTGACACGACGGTGACGGTCCGTGCCGCGCGGTCGACCTCGGTCACGACGCTGTCCAGCACCAGCCGCACCCGCGGGTCGTCGTACTCCCCGCCGGGCAGCAGCGACAGCGCGTCCGAGCCGCGGTCCCCGTCGGTGTGGGCGAACCAGCTGGTGAGCGCGACCCGGTCGTAGGCGGCGCGCGGCTCCTCGCCGAAGACCACGATGTCGTGGGTCTCGGCGAGGCCGCGCTCGATCGCGGCCTGGGCGAACCGGTGGCCCACCATGCCGTGCCCGACGACGACGATCCGCTGGCGCTTGGTCATGCCGGCGAATCTAGGAAGCGCATGTTGTCGGCGGCGTTCGCGGATGTTTCGGGCGTGAAAACTGAGCGGCACGACCTCACACCCCCGCTCGCGTCAGGCCCCGCCCTCCTCCGCCGCCCGCCTGATCGATGCCGCCTCGGTCTCGACGTAGCGCCTCGTCAGCCGCCGCGTGAGGAGCCAGCCCAGGGGGGCCACGGGGCCCGAGACGTCGACGGCCAGTGCCAGGCGTGTGCCTCCTGCGTGCGGCTCGACCATGTGGCTCGCCGAGATCGCGACGCCCGGCGAGCGGGACTCCCAGGTGAACGACCGGCCCTCGTCGAGCTCCGTGACCGTCCACACGGCTTCCGGGAGCCTCGGCTGCCGCAGGCGGGTCCGGGAGCCGACTGCCAGCGAGCCCTCGTCGAGGCGCTCGACCGCGTCGACCGTCGGGATCCGCTCGGGCCAGCGCTCGACGTCCGTGAGCACCCCCCAGACGCGCGCAGGGGGCGCGGAGATGGCCACGACGTGCTCCATGCCCGGCATGCGACGAGTCTGCACCCGTGCGTGGCGTGCTGGCGAGACAGACCGTTTTGTGACACACCGTGGTTGGCCACCCGCGAGGGCGTTCCCCCTGTCGTGACACGACCCGTGACGCATACGAGCCCACCGCCAGCCAGGTGGTGGCAGGCGCTGTGACACAACGACCGGCCGACGAGCCCTCACACCCGCTCGGCCAGCTCCTCGCGCATGGCGACGAGCACGTCGAGCTGCGCGGGGGTGACGTACGACGGGTTGCTGCCGGCCGGCATCCGCAGCACCTCCAGCGCCGCGAGGTCCGGATGGCCGACGAGCTCCGAGCGCAGGAGCGGCTGCTCGAGCGGGACCAGGACCACGGGCATCACGCCGTCGCGTGCCGGCCCGGTGGTCCGCCCGTGGGCGTGGATGCCGGCGGGAAGTCCCGGTTCCGAGCCGCTGATCCAGAGCAGCACCGGTTGCCCGGCCGCGACGAGGTCCGTGCGATAGGTCGGCCGCACGCACCACGTCCCGACACCCGCGAAACCGGCGTCCACGTGCGCGCGCGTCTGGGGAGCGGCGCCGCTGGCCTTCACCAGCCAGGCGCCGAGCGTCTCGGACGAGAGCGCACGATCGGGCACGACCCGAGCCTCGCACGCCGACGGAAGCGACGGGCGGGGCGGTGACTGGAACGCGCAGGACTGGGAACCTGAGGGGGTGAGCGAGTGGTTCCTGCCGGAGACGGAGCGCCCCTGGACCTCCGGCAACCTGGTGGTGCCGCGGGTGCACGGCGCGACCTACTTCGCGCGCGTGGTCGAGCTCGTCGGCGCGACGGAGGCCGGTGACCGGATCTTCTTCACCGACTGGCGCGGCGACTCCGACGAGCGGCTCACCGAGGACGGTCCGACCGTCGCCGAGCTGCTGCGCGACGCCGCCGCCCGCGACGTCGAGGTCAGGGCCCTGATGTGGCGCTCGCACCCCGGCCGGCTCAACGGCGAGGAGAACGGCCACCTCGGCCGGATCCTCAACGAGTGCGGCGGCGAGGCGCTGCTCGACGAGCGCGTGCGCAAGGGCGGCTCGCACCACCAGAAGCTGCTCGTCGTACGCCGCAAGGGCCGGCCCGAGGAGGACGTGGCGTTCGTCGGCGGCATCGACCTCTGCCACGGCCGGCGCGACGACGCGGCCCACGCGGGCGACCCGCAGGCCCCTCCGCTGGACGACCGGTACGGCGACTCGCCACCATGGCACGACGCGATGGCCGAGATCCGGGGGCCGGCGGTGGCGCACGTCCTCGACACCTTCACCGAGCGGTGGGACGACGCCACTCCGCTCGACCACCGCAACCCCTACCGGGCCGTGGCGCACCGGATCGTCCGGATGCCGCGCCACCCCGAGCAGCTGCCCGAGCGCTGGGACCCGCCGCCCGAGGCGGGCCGGCACCAGGTGCAGATCCTGCGGACCTACCCGTTCAAGCGGCCTCGCTACCCCTTCGCGCCCGACGGCGAGCGGTCGATCGCGCGGGCCTACTCCCGCGCCTTCAGCCGGGCACGGCGACTGGTCTACGTCGAGGACCAGTACTTCTGGTCCGACGTGGTGGCCACGACGCTCGCCGACGCGCTGCGCCGCGAGCCGGAGCTGCACGTGATCGCGGTCGTGCCGCGCCACCCCGAGGAGGACAGCCGCGTCGGTGGTCCGCCGATCCAGCACGGCCAGCGCGTCGCGTGGGAGCGGCTGAAGGAGGCCGGAGGCGACCGCTTCACGATGTTCGACCTGCACAACGACGAGGGCACCCCGGTCTACGTGCACGCCAAGGTCTGCATCGTCGACGACGAGTGGATGACGATCGGCTCGGACAACCTCAACCTCCGCTCGTGGACCCACGACTCCGAGCTCACCTGCGCGGTGGTCGACCCGGACGACGAGCTCGCGCGGGGGCTGCGCACGTCACTGTGGGCCGAGCACCTCGGTCTCCCCGACGACGACCCGCGGCTGGCCGACCTCGACGACCCCACGACGCTGTGGCGCTCGCGCCTCGGCGCTGCCGGCAGCCGCATCCAGGTGCACGAGCCGCCCCGGCTCCCCCGTCGTACGACGCTGTGGGCCCGGCCGGCCTACCGCTACGCCTACGACCCTGACGGGCGGCCGCGGCGGCTGCGGGGGACGACGGACTTCTGAGGCGTCCTCACGGCGTCGGCACCGGCAGGTGGACGACGACGTCCTTCATCCGCATCGCCCCGACCACTCGGCTGCCGAAGCCGACCGACATGTCGGAGACCGGCGCGACGGTGAGGAACAGGGTCTGGCCGGCGGGCACGTCGACGGCCACGGACGGGAGCTCGACGCCGCGCCGCGGCTTGTCGATCGCGATGCCGTTCTCGCGGATCGGCAGCATGTTGTTCTGCACGAGCCGCGCGTCGAGCGGGCTGGTCCCGACCGACAGCCCGAGGAAGGCGCGGTTGTCGAGGCCGACCGTGGTCAGGCGGGCGTCGAGGGTGGGCGAGCCGGCGACCGTGATCGGGCCCTGTGCGATCGGGTAGGCGACCGGCGCACCGGCGCCGACCGTGCTGATCACCTCGCCCAGCTCGACCGAGGTGGTCGGTGCCACGGCGGGCACGCTGACGCAGCGGTCGCCGGCCGCCGTGGTCAGGTGGTAGCGCCCGAACCCGGTCAGCCCGGTCCGCCAGCCCTGGAGGTTCTGCTGCAGGAACCGCAGGCCGAGGTCCGCGAAGGTCGGGCTGCCGAGCGTCGGGGAGCACGCGTCGGTGGTCGCCAGCGGGATGTCGAGGTTCGTCCCGGTCGGCAGCACGGCCGGGAGGGTGTGCCCGCCGTTGTAGCCCACGAAGATGCTGCGGGACCGGGCCCGGTCGGTGAGCACCCGGCTGAAGTTCTTCAGCCCCTGGTGGAGCGGGAACAGGTTGTCGGTCGCGCCCTGCCCGAAGAGGACCGGGATGTCGAGCTTCCGGCCCTGCCGCACGTGCCACTCCGGGCCGTTGCGGTCGAGGAACTCGTGGAGGTGGGTGGGCACGTTGCCCGTGGCGGCAGCCTCGACGAAGCCCTGCACCACCTGGGGCGGGAGGGCATCGCTCTCCAGCGAGGCCGCGGTCAGCGCGGTCGCCCACTCCGTGCGCGGCACGCCCTGCGGGAACAGGCTCTCGGTCAGGCTGAACCAGGTGATCTCGGGCACCAGCGCGTCGAAGCGCGTCGCGCCGCGGTCCCGGATCTCGCTGAGCGCGCCGACGAACTGGTAGCCACCGCCGTAGGACCCACCGATCGCGCCGAGCACCGGGTCGCCCGGGCGCTGCTTCTGCACCCACGGCTGGGCGGCGACGAGGTCGACGACGGCCTGGACGTCCTTGCCCTCGACGTCGGGGTTCTCGATGTGCGCCTTGCCGCCGCTCTCGCCGAACCCGCGCTGGTCGAAGCTCAGCACCCCGAACCCGGCGTCCGTCAGGTAGGCGACAGCAGCCGGGTCCGTCGTACGGCTCCCGCCCCAGCCGTGGCTGTGCAGCACCATCGGCACGGGACGGTCCGCCGTGGCGCCCGCCGGCCGGAAGAGGGTGAAGCAGATGTCGACCGGCGCGGTCGTGCCGGGGTCCGGGACGCTCTGCAGGCAGCCGTCGGTGGTGGTGACCGCATCCGCAGCGGTGGCCGGGGCACCGACGAACGGCGCGGCGGCGGCCGTCAGGAGGCCGGCGACGGCGGCGGCGAGGACTCGGGCGGTGGGACGGTGCGACAGCGGGTGCATGGCATCTCTCCTGCGACGGGGTCACAGGGAGCAACGAGCGGGCGCGCGGCGGGCTACGCCCGACCCCCCGGGCCGCGTATCCGACCCGACCGCCGTGCCGCGAGCCGGTCAGCCCTGCAGCCCGGCCTTCAGCTCCTCGAGCGCCGTCGGCAGGTCGACCCGAGGAGCCCAGCCCCAGTGCCGCGCACGCTCGGCGACGACCTGCCCGGTCCACGCGGGGCCGTCGTCCCAGGTGGGCTCGACGCCGAGCGCCTCGGTGACCGCGCCCAGGTAGTCACGCTGGGTGGCTGGTCCGCCGGCCACGTTGACCGGCGTGCACCCACCCGCGACCGGTCCCGCATCGGGGTCGTCGGCCGTCGCGATCGCACCCGTGACCAGGTCGGCGGCGATGCTCGCGAGGTCGTCCACGTGCACCCACGCGAACGTCTGGGCGGGATTGGCGTGGCGCTCGGCCTCGTCGTCCCTGACCTGCGCGGGACGGACCGTGTTCCACACCGAGGTGGCTCCCGCGCCGAGGATGGCGGGCGGGCGCAGCAGCACCCGGGTGGTGCCCTCCAGCCGCGACAGCGCGGCGTCGACGTCACGCTTCACGACGCCGTAGGCCGACGAGTCGTCGGGCACGAGCGCCGAGGACTCGTCGACGTCACCGACGCCGGGGCTGCGGTCGTACACGCCGGCGGTCGAGACGTGGACGACCAGCGGCACCCCGGCGTCGACCGCCGCCTCGGCGATGACCAGCGTGCCGTCGAGCCCGACCCGGCGCTGGTCCTCGCGGCCGCTGCCGAGCGGGTGGACGGTCGTCACCAGCGCGTCCGCGCCGGCCACCACGGTCGCCGCGAAGGCCGGGTCGGCGAAGTCACCGACGTGCTCCTCGACGCCGGGGCGCGACGGCGCGGTGCCCACCCGGCGTACGACGCCGCGCACGGTCGCCCCGCGCTCGGCCAGGGCAGACACCACGTGGCTGCCCACGAAACCGTTGGCACCGGTGACGACGACGGTCGGGGAGGTGGGGAGGGACGTCATGACTCCACCATCGCAGCGCGGTCCTCGCGCTCCGCGCGCGCCTCCCCCGGCAGCAGCACGTGCGCGACCGCGAGGAGCCACACGGTGGCGAAGACCACGCTGGTGAGCACGTCGGTCGGGTGGTGCGCGCCCTGGTAGAGCCGCGACGGCGCCACCACCAGCGGCGCCAGGAACAGCAGCCACGTCCAGCGGCGCCAGCGGGGCACGATGGCCGAGACCCACAGCACGATCCCGCCGTAGACCACGATCGCGGTGGCCATGTGCCCGGACGGGAAGCTGTGGTCGGGCACCAGGCCCGGGTCCAGGATCTTCACCGGGGGCCGGTCGCGCGGGACGAGCTGGGTGACGATGACGTAGAGCGCGAGGTAGCCGCCGACCAGCACGGCGAAGTAGACGAGAGGTCGCCAGGAGCGCTGCCACCAGGAAGCAGCCAGCCCCACCAGCACGGCGAGGGCCACGCCGACGATCGTGTCGGCGATCGCGCTGCCCGCAGCCGCGGCCGTGTCGAGGTCGGGCGTGCGATGGTCCGCGAACCATCGCACGACGCTGTCGTCCCAGGGGTCGACCACCGACTCCAGCGGCCCGGTCAGCAGCCAGCCGAGAGCCAGGACAGCGAGGACGAGGCCGGCCCAGACCAGCGCCAGCGTGCGCGCGGCCTGACGCCGCTCCGTGGACGAGCTCACGTCGCCGAGGATGCCGCAGATCGCCGCCGTCGTCGCCCACCCGGAGGGAGAGGTCGCGCGCGGCGCCGCCCGGCAGTAGCGTGCGGGCACCGACGAACGGGGGGGTGGCGATGGCCGAGCACGTCCGGGTGAGCCCGCAGTGGCTCCTCCTGCGCGAGCCGGCTGACGCGGCGGCGCGCTCCACGGAGCTCGTCGATCTCCTCCTGGCCCACCTCCCGGTGAACGAGCGCCTCGTCGTGCACGACCTCGGCGGCGGCAGCGGAGCCATGGGCCGCTGGCTCGCGCCACGGCTGCCCGGGCCGCAGCACTGGGTCGTCCACGACCGCGACCCCGACCTGCTCGAGGAGGTGCTCGCCCGGCCCGCGGGCAAGGCCGCCGACGGGACCGACGTCACCGTCGAGGTACGACGCTCGGACATCACGCGACTGACCCACGACGACCTCGCCGGCGTTGACCTGGTCGTGGCCTCGGCGCTGCTGGACATGCTGACGGCCCGCGAGCTGACCGCGATGCTCGACGCGTGCACCGGGATCGCGCGGTGCCCGGTGCTGCTGGCGCTGACCGTCGTCGGTCGCGTCGCCCTCACGCCACCGGACCCCCTGGACGCGCGCATCGCCGCTGCCTTCAACGCCCACCAACGCCGCACGACGGCGGCGGGCCGCCTGCTCGGGCCGGACGCCGCCGCGGCCGCCGCCGAGGTCGCGCGGGCGACGGGCGCCGAGGTGCACGTGCGTCCCAGCCCGTGGCGCCTGGACGCCGACGACCGGGACCTCGTCGTGGAGTGGCTCGACGGATGGGTCGACGCCGCGTGCGAGCAGGAGCCCGCCCTCATCGGCGACGCAGACCACTACCGGGCACGCCGCCTGGCGCAGGCCGCGGCCGGTGGGCTCACGGTGACGGTCGACCACTCCGACGTGCTGGTGCTCCCGTGAGCTCCAGCCCTGGGCCGCGCCCATGATGCAGGACGACCGCGAGCCGTTCGACCGCGCGTTGCGCCGCGCCCGCCGGTCGGCATACGCACCGGGCGAGTTCGTCGAGCAGGAGAACTTCATGACCGCCCGCGAGATCCTGGACCTCGGCCTGCGGGCCGGCATCGGGCCCGGGGTCGCGGTGCTCGACGTCTGCTGCGGCGTGGCCGGCCCCGGCCGGTTCCTCGCACGCGAGCTCGGGTGCGACTACCTGGGCGTGGACGCCAGCGTCGGCGCCGTCGCCATCGCGCGCGAACGCGCCCGGGACCTGCCGTGCCGGTTCACCGTGGCGCAGGTGCCGCCCCTGCCGGCGGGACCGTTCGACGTCGTGCTCCTGCTCGAGACGATGCTCGCGTTCGCCGACAAGGACGCGCTCGTCGGCGAGGTCGCCGCCGCGCTGACGCCCGGAGGCCGCTTCGCCTTCACGCTCGAGGAGGGTCAGCCGCTGACGGAGCGTGAGCGCGCCTCGATGCCGGACGCCGACACCGTGTGGCTCACGCCGCTGGACGAGATCGCCGCCCTGCTCGAGCGCGCCGGCCTGGTCCTCACGTGGACCGACGACCACAGCGTCGCCCACCGCGACATGGCGCGGGCGCTGACCGACGCCTTCGCCGCGGATGCCGACGCCATCGCCGCGCAGGTCGGCCGACGGGCGATCGACGAGCTGCTCGCCGCTCATCGGCTGTGGATCGAGTGGCTCGATGTGGGGCGCGTACGCAAGCTCGCGCTCGTGGCGGAGCGAGGCTAGACCGGCGCGCCGGGCGACCGGACGTGCAACCGCACGTGCGTCCCCGTGAGGTCGCTGCCGACGTCGACGGCCGCGACCAGCTGGCGGGCGAGCCACAACCCGTAGCCGTGGTCGGACGGGTCGTCGGGTGGTACGACGCCCGCGAGGGGGTCGACCGGCAGGCCGCCCCCGTCCTGCACGTGGCACACCCACATGTCGGCCTCCTCGTAGAGGTGGACGAGGACGGGCGGCGAGCCGTGGACGAGGGCGTTGGTCAGGACCTCGGAGGCCGCGAGCTCGAGGTCGGCGACCACGTCGCGGTCGAGCCCACCGTCAGCCCCCCGTGCGCGCAACGCGCGGCGCACGAGCGAGACGTCTGCGGGGGAGGAGCAGTCCAGGGTCGTCGCCCGGGTCGGCGGGGGCACCACCCCGGCCAGGCCGGCGAGCTCGTCGAACGGGTCGCGGAAGCCGGGGTTGGGTGCCACCGACCCGCCCGCGCGCAGACCGGCGTGCGATCGGAGCGCGATGTCGAGCAGGCCCGCGGGCAGCGAGCGGGCGTCGTACGGGCAGAGCAGGTCGACCGCCCGCCCCGCGAAGACGAGGTTGGCCGCCGACTCCAGCCTGCGGTAGTCGACCAGCTCGGCGGGGGCCCGTCGCGCGAGCTGCTGCTCGGCGACGACGACGGTGCGCACCCCCGGCGCGGCGGCGAGGTGGTCGAGCACGACGCGGTAGGCGTTCCACTGCGGCTCGTAGGCGACGGCCTCGTCGACGAAGTCGACCGCGTCCGCGTCCACGCCCAGCGCCCGCGCGACCAGCTCCATCCGCGACGGCGGTGCCATCACGAGGGCCCGGTGCCCCCGCGCGAGCCCCCCACGGAGGAATCCCCCGGCCTCGGTCGCGTAGGCCCGGTCGCCGTCGTAGACCATGCTGGTG
Source organism: Nocardioides sp. (assembly GCA_035762385.1). Lineage (GTDB taxonomy): Bacteria > Actinomycetota > Actinomycetes > Propionibacteriales > Nocardioidaceae > Nocardioides. Next base: position 17,209 of record DASTPB010000101.1, read on the forward strand.
TGGGTCGCGGCCACGCTCATGACGTCGGGCTCACGGCTCCACCCGGAGCTTGGGGTGATCGAGACCGGTGAGCTCGAGGACACGGCGTACGACGGCCGGCACGTTCGCCAGCACGAGGTGGCCGCCGTCCGGAAGAGCCGCGGCGACGGCACGCAGCCGGGCGATGGTGGACGCGTCGGCGAAGGTCACCCCCTCGAGGTCCAGCCGGACCCGGGGGAACACGGCTGCCCGGGACAGCACCAGCCGGTGCAGGAGGTGCCGGTTGGACAGGTCGACCTCCCCCCGGACCTGGACGCCCCACGGCTCGTCGACCGCGAGGAAGGTGGCGATGGGTGCGACGTCGATCTCAGGGGCGAGCCCGTCGTGCGCACGCGCCAGCGCTGCCCCCTCTCCCGCCTCGAGCCGGTCGGTGTCGTAGAGGCACACCGAGCTGACCTGGATCTCCCGCTGCAGTCCGGTGGACATCCGCTCCCAGGCCACCACCGCATCCATGGAGCCCAGCAGTCCGGCGAGCTGGTCCATCCGGGCGGCGACGCGCAGGCCGGGGAACCCGCTCTTCCGGGCCTGTCGCGCCGCCAGCCTGAATCCGTCAGCGACCGTGGCGAGGTCCTCGGGCGGGGACGTGCCGTAGGCGCCCTCGAACGAGCTCGTGAGGAGCTGCCCGGTGGCGAGGGCGTGGCGTGCGTCGAGGTGCTGCGACAGGGTGCTGACGAGGCCGTCGACCTGGTCGTCGGAGGCGACGTAGAGCAGCTGCTCACCGGCGGCGAGGCCCTGTCCGACGAAGGTGGCGGCGACCCGGTCGAGCATGGACCCGTCCTGCTCGAGGGCGCACAGGTGCGTCCCCGGCTGGAGCGAGCAGAGGTCGGCGGACGCACGGTGCGACCCGAGAATCATCTGCCCAATGTAGGCCCGTGGCGCGGCGGTACACCAAGAGATCCGCTGGAATTCTGACCTCGCTACGCTCACCTGCGCAGCAGCAGTGCCGCGTCGCCGAACTCGTGCCAGAGGTATCCCTCCGCGACCGCGGCGTCGTACGCCGCCTGCGTGAGGCGCGCCCCGGCGACCGCCTCGACGAGCAGCAGGTGCGAGGCCAGCGGGTCGTGCCAGCCGGTGACCAGCCCGTCGACGACGCGGGGTGGGGAACCCGGCGTCACGACGTGCTCGGTCCACCCGCGGCCCGCGACGACGGACGACCCGCGCACCGTGGACTCGACCGCGCGCGTCGCCGTGGTGCCGACGGCGACGACGCGACCGCAGTTCGCGCGGGCCTGGTTGATCACCCGCGCACTGGTCGGCGTCACCTCGAACCACTCCGGACCCGGCGCCTCGCCGGCCTCCTGCGACGAGACCCCGGTGTGCAGCGTGACGGGCGCGACCTGGACGCCCGCGGTGACCAGCCGGGTGACGAGCTCATGCGTGAAGGGGCGGCCGGCCGAGGCCATCTCGGCGCTGCCGGCGTGGGTGCCGAACACGGTCTGGTAGTCCTCGAGCGGGTACCGGCGGTCGAGGTAGCCGTATGCGATCGGGCGGCCCTCACGTGCCAGCCTGCGGTCCAGGTCACCGCGCACCGACGCGCGCCAGAGCCGGTTGCCGGTGCCGGTCGGCGAGGACGCCGCGCCGGGCCACGGCCCCCGCAGGACCAGGCGTACGTCGCCGACGCGCACCACGGTGCCGGGGCGTGCGGTCAGCAGCGCGCGGGCGGCATCCGGCGCGGTCCGCAGCTCGACCACGGCGTCACCGTCGTCCAGCCGGTGCGCGAGGTGGACCACCACCGGTCCGTCGTCGAGGACCGCGTCGACCTCGGCGGCGACGGTCGCCGACGTGTTGACGACCAGCACGTCGCCCGCCCGCAGGTGGTCCGGGAGGTCACGGAAGCGACCGTGCGACAGTCCGTCCGGCGTGGCCACGAGCAGCCGGACCTCGTCGCGGGCGAGGCCGCGGTGCTCGGCCGGCCGCGGCGCGAAGGACGAGGCGACGAAGCGCGTGCGCGGCGTCTCGTGGAGGAGCGTCATGGCAGGTCTCCTTCGATGTCGGCCGCGACATAGCGCCCGGACTCCGGTCGCGCGTCGAGCAGCGCGAGGAGGCGTGGGACGACGGTCTCCGGCAGTGGCCGGTCCGAGATGTCCTCGCCCGGGAAGGCGTCCTGGTGCATCGCCGTCCGCATGTCGCCGGGGTCGACGGCGTACGCCCGCACGCCCGTCTCGGCCGCGTAGGTCAGGGTCACGTGGTCGAGCGCGGCCTTGCTGGCGCCGTAGAGCCCCCAGGTCTCGTAGTGCTGGACTGCGGCGTCCGAGCTGATCGACAACAGGACCCCGTCCGCCTCGCGAAGCCACGGCAGGAGGGCCGAGGTGAGGACCAGGGGGCCGCCCACGTTGGTCCGCCAGACCGACGCGAGGTCGGCGACGTCGACCTCGGCCAGCGGACGCATCGGCAGCGGGCCGAGGGTGCTCGCGTTGTGGACCAGGAGGTCGAGCCGGCCGAGCTGCTCCACCTCCGACCGCAGCCGGTCGCGGTGGCCGGCATCGGTGAGGTCGCCGACGACCACGGTCACGCCGACAGGCAGCTCGGCACCCGCGAACCGCTCCCTGCTCCGGCCGTCCGTGACCACCCGCCACCCGCGGCGGGCCAGCTCGCTGCACAGCGCGAGCCCGAGACCCGCCGATCCACCGGTGACCAGGGCCACCCTGGCCGTCGACTCATCCATCATGCGACTATCCTTCAAGTTGAAGTGAACTTGAGTTCAAGGGGAGAGGCGTGATGGACGCGCGCGACCTGCTGCCGATGGGTGAGATCTCGCGACGGAGCGGCTTTGCCGCGTCTGCGATCCGGTACTACGAGGCGGAGGGGCTCATCGAGGCGCACCGGTCCGGCGGTGGCCAGCGGCGCTTCGAGCGCAGCGTGCTGCGCCGACTGGCCTTCATCCGGGCGGCGTCCAACGTCGGGCTCACCATCGAGGAGATCCGCGAGGAGCTGGAGCGCTTGCCGGGGAACCGCACCCCCACCAAGGCCGACTGGCAGCGCATCTCCCGGCACTGGGGCCGTCGCCTCGACGAGCAGATCGCGGCACTGCAGCGGCTCAGGAACGGCCTCGACGGCTGCATCGGCTGCGGCTGCCTGAGCCTGAGGTCGTGCGCGTTCTCCAACCCCGACGACGTCCACGGCGAGCGTGGGTCGGGCGCGCGGCTGCTGCCGGACTCGCTGCGCCGGCCCCATCCGACACGCCGGCCCTAGGGTTCGAAGGAGCGTACGAGGGCGTCCATGGTCGCCGTCCGCTCGCGCCGGGCGAGCACCTTCATCACCGGCTTCGCCACCGCCCAGATGCCGTTGAGGCGCAGCCGGGCGTGGTGTCGTACGAGCGTCTCCCGCTCCCCCACGGCCTCGAGGGTGTAACCGGGCCAGCCCTCCATCCTGGTCCGCCCCGAGGAGCTGCGGTCCCACCAGTGGAAGAGGATCCGGTGCGGCGCCTCGAGCTCGGCCACCTCGCCGGGCGTGTCGCCCACCCGGGTCCGGTCCTCGAAGGTCGTGCCGACGCGCACCGGACCGGGAGAGGTCTGCCGGCTCTCGCGCAGGATGCTGCCGTGACCGGGCACCCAGGTGTTGTGTCCCTCGATGTCGGCGAGCCGGGCGAACACCTCGTCGATCGGCGCCGCGACCGTGCGCTCGATGTCGAGCTCGACGTCACCCATGCCGCCATGATCGACCCGGGCCCCCCACTCCTCAAGGCCGGTCCAGCCATGTGGATGTTCACGCCTCGCCCGGCGTGAACAGCGTCAGCTGCAGGCCGTCGGGGGCGGCGACGCGGGCGTTGCGGTCGCCCCACGGCGTGTCCACGGCGGGAGCGACCGCGGTCGCCCCCGCGGCCACCAGGGTGCCGGCTGCGGCGTCGACATCCGGCACCTGGAGCGCGAGCCGCACCGTGCCCGACACCCGCCGACCCACCTCGAGGTCGTCGACCATCGCGGCCTGCGCCTCGTCGAAGAGCTCGAGCGTCGCGCGGCCGGCGTCGAGCAGCAGCACCCGTCCGTCCGCACTGCTCCAGTCGGCCACCTCGGGGAGGCCGAGCGCGTCGCGGTAGAGGCGTACAGCAGCGTCGAAGTCGTCGACGGTCAGGGTGATCCGGAGCTCCTGGACGGCGATCTGGGCGTCGGTCATGGGGTCGATCGTGGCGGCTGGGGTGCAGTCGAGGTCAAGACCTCTCCCTGGCCGATCTGGCCGATCTGGCCGACCTGGCCGACCTGGCCGATCTGGACGGTGCCGATCACGGTGACCCCGTCGCGCGCGTAGAGCGGGATGACCCGTCCGGCGGGGTCCAGCCCGGTCGTGGCCCTCGCCGCTTCCTCCGGGTCGCCCGGGAGGCCCTGCCGGCGGTCGGCGGCGCGGACGAAGCCGCACCGCCCGTGGGAGCCGCGGGCGGCGACGAGGTCCGGCTCCGGGGCGTCCTCGTCGACGCGGGTCCCGGAGCCGTAGGTCATGCCGTTCTCGTTGACCGGGTAGGGCGGGGTCGCCGCCGGTCGCGGACAGTCCTCGAGGACCGGGTCGTCACGATGCGCGCCGGGGTCGATCGCGCGGACCAGTGGTCCCGGTCGGTCGGGCTGCGCCACGACGTGGTGCAGGTGCGCGCCCCCCACGAACCCGACGAGGAGCGCGACCGCGCCCGCCAGGACCCATCTGCTCACCCGCACCCCCTCCTCCGGTACCCGTCGTGGGACGCGGTCACGTGGGGAGAAGTTGTCAGCCGACGGCGACGGGTGTCGGCGTGGCTCCGACCAGGCGTCGTACGACGTCCGCGCACCCGCCGCATCCGGTCGTGGCCCGGGTCCGGTCCACGCACTCCCCCACGGACCCGCAGGCGCGGATCTCCCCCGCGGTCACACCGGCGCAGGCGCACACCTCTGCCTCGTCGGGCAGCGGCGCCGCTGCGTCCGCCACCTCGGGCAGGAGCAGCTGGCCGGGCTCGTCGGGGCCGAGCAGGGTGCCCCGGTCGTAGAGCTGGGTGATCAGCCCGACCCGGGACAGGTCGCCGACCAGCGCCGCGGCCACGATCCGCCCGCCGTGCACGACGAGGCGGCGGTGCGAGCCGGCGACCGGGTTGGCCACCTCCACGACCTCGCCCTCGGCGCGCTCCGGATCGCCGAGCACGGCGACGTCGAGGCCCGTGGCGCGCAGGCGCGCGACGCTGCGGTGGCCGTCGTACGACGCCTCCTCCCCGCCCAGGACCCGGGCGAGCACCTCGGCCTGCTCCCACGCCGGAGGGACGAAGCCGGTGGTACGACGGCGGTGCTCGGCGCAGTCGCCGATGGCGTGCACCCGGTCGTCGGTGACGCTGGTGAGCGTGTGGTCGACCACGACCCCTCGCCGGACCATCAACCCCGCGCGCCGCGCGAGCGCTGTGGACGGCCGGCCCCCGGCGGTGAGGACGACGAGGTCGCACGGCAGGACGTAGCCGTTGTCGAGGCGCAGCCCGTCGTCGGTGAGCCGGACCGCCCGGGAGCCGGTGTAGACCTCGGTCCCGAGCCGCCGCAGGTCGCGGGCCAGGACACCGCCGGCGCCGGGACCGACGTGGCTGGCGAGGAGGTGGTCGGCTCCTTCGACCACCTCGGTGCGCAGACCCCGGACCGCCAGCGCCCGGGCGACCTGCAGCCCGAGAAGCCCGCCCCCGACGACGACGGCGCGTCGGCCCGGCACCACCTCGGCGGCGAGCCGACGGCAGTCGGCGAGGCTGCGGAACGGGTGCACGCGCGGGTCGAGCGAGCCGTCGCGGCGCACCAGCCCGCGGATCGGCGGCAGGGTGGGGATCGACCCACAGGCCAGGACGAGCCGGTCGAAGGCGACTCGTTCCCCGTCCACGAGCACGACCTCGCGGGCGTCCCGGTCGACCTCGAGGACGCGGGCTCCGAGGCGCAGCTCGATGCCGTGGTCGGCGTACCACTGCACGGACCGCAGGGTCAGCGCGTCGGCCGGGTGGGTCCCCTCGAGCACCGCCGACAGCAGGATCCGGTTGTAGGGCGGGTGTGCCTCGTCGGCGAGGACGGTGACGACGAACCGCTCGTCACCGGCCAGGTGCTCGCTCAGCCGGACGGCCGCCATCCCGCCGCCGACGACGACGACGCGCTCAGGCACGGGTCACCGACGCGGCGCACGCCTTGAACTCCGGCATCCGCGACGCCGGGTCGAGCGCGTCGTTGGTCAGCCGGTTGGCCCCCACCCAATGGAACGGCACGAAGACCGTGTCCGGCCGGATCGTCGGCACCACCCGCGCGGGCGCCGACATCTCGCCGCGCCGGGTGGCGACGCGCACCGGCTCCCCCGCCGACACCCCGAGCCGGGCAGCCAGGAACGGGTGCAGCTCGACGAACGGTCCGTCGTCGGGCAGCGCGCGGACCCGGCGGGTCTGGGCGCCGGACTGGTACTGCGCGAGCACGCGACCGGTGGTGAGGTGCACCGGGTAGTCCGCGCACGGCTGCTCGGCCGGCCCGCGGTGCTCGACGGCATGCATCCGCGCCCGGCCGTCAGGGTGCGCGAACGACTCGGCGAAGAGCCGCTCGCCACCCCAGAAGACCCCCTGCTCGTCGCGGATGCGGTCATAGGTGATCGCCGAGTAGTCGGCCGGACCGCCCGCCGACGCGCGACCGAGCTCGGCGAAGACCTCCTCCGGCTCGGTCGGGAAGGACGCCGTGCAACCGAGCCGGTCGGCCAGCCCGGCGAGCACCTCGAGGTCGGACCGCACACCCCGCGGCGGCGTGAGGGCGCGCTGTCGCAGCACCACCCGCCCCTCGAGGTTGGTCATCGTCCCGGTCTCCTCCGCCCATTGCGTCACCGGCAGGACGACGTCGGCCAGCGCCGCGGTCTCCGACATCACCACGTCGCACACCACCAGCAGGTCGAGCGCCTCGAGCCGCGCGGTGACGTGCGTCGCCCGCGGCGCGCTGACCACGGGGTTGGAGCCGAGCACCAGCAGCGCCGACGGCCCGTCGGCCGTCCCCAACGCGTCGAGGAGCTCGTACGCCGACCGGCCGGGACCGGGCAACGACTCGGGGTCGACGCCCCACACAGCAGCGACGTGCGCGCGAGAGGCAGGGTCGTCGATGCGCCGGTAGCCCGGGAGCTGGTCGGCCTTCTGCCCGTGCTCGCGCCCGCCCTGGCCGTTGCCCTGGCCCGTCAGGCATCCGTAGCCCGCGCCCCGCCGGCCCACCATGCCCAGCGCCAGCGTGACGTTGATCCAGGCCAGCACGGTGTCCGTGCCGGTCGAGTGCTGCTCCGCGCCACGCGCGGTCAGCACCATGACCTTGCGCCCTTCACCCAGCATCGCCGCCAGCGCCCGCACCTCGTGCGCGTCGATCCCGGTGACCCGCTCGACCCGCTCGGGCCACCAGGAGGCGACCGAGTCACGCACCTCCTCCCAGCCCGTGGTGCGCTCGGAGACGTACGCCGTGTCGACCGCGCCGGCGGCGACGAGCAGGTGCAGCACCCCCAGCGCCAGGGCGAGGTCGGTGCCGGGGACCGGCTGGAGGTGCAGGTCGGCGCGGTCCGCGGTCGGCGTACGCCGCGGGTCGACGACGACGAGCCTGCCGCCGCGCTCGCGCAGGCGGTCGAGGTGGCGGGCCGCCGGTGGCATCGTCTCGGCGAGGTTGGAGCCCACGAGCACCAGCACGTCGGCCTCCTCGACGTCGGCCAGCGGGAACGGCAGCCCGCGGTCGAGCCCGAAGGCGCGGATGCCGGCCGAGGCGGCCGAGCTCATGCACCAGCGGCCGTTGTAGTCGATCTGCGAGGTGCCGAGCGCGACCCGGGCGAACTTGCCGAGGGCGTACGCCTTCTCGTTGGTCAGCCCGCCCCCGCCGAAGACGGCGACCCCGTCCGGCCCGCCCCTCGCCCGGGCGGCGCGGATCCCGGATGCGACCCGGTCGAGCGCGGCGTCCCACGAGACGGCCGACCACTCGCCGGTCTCCCGGTCGCGGACCAGCGGTGACGTGAGCCGCTCGCGCCCGCCGTACAGACCGGCCGCGGCCCACCCCTTGCGGCACAGCGCTCCGCGGTTGACGGGGAACTCCGGCCACGCGGACACCTCGGGCGTGCGCCGTCCTCCCCCGGATCGAGCACTGAGGCGCATGCCGCACTGGAGCGAGCAGTAGGGGCAGTGGGTCTCGGTCCGGGTCTCGGTCTGGGTCTCGGTCATCAGATCTCCGCGGCGGCGAGCCCGTGGGCGCGCACCGGTCGACGGAGGTAGAGGGCCCAGGTGAGCCCGGCGCAGCCGAGGTAGTAGGCGGTGAAGACCGTGAAGGCGGCACGTGTCGCGGCCAGCGGGTCGCCCACCCAGGGCGCGGCGAAGGCCAGCGGGACGAGGAAGCCGCCGATCGCCCCGACCGCCCCGATCACGCCGAGCGCCGAGGACGCCTGCCGGGTGGCCGAGGCCAGCGCCGCCGCGCGCTCCGGGGTGCCGGGCGTGGTCGTCCGCTCCGCCGAGGCCTTCCAGAGCGCGGGGATCATCTTGTAGACCGAGCCGTTGCCGACGCCGGTGGCGGCGAAGATGCAGAGGAAGAAGCCGAGGAACAGCGGGAACCAGGCGGCGTTGGCGCTCGCCACGACCGGGTCGGCGCCGGGGTTGGGCGTGAGCCGGCTGACCGTCCACAGCACACCGACGGTGAAGACGGTCATGGCGACGAACGACGCCAGCGTCACCCGCGCGCCACCCCAGCGGTCGGCCATCCACCCACCGAGGGGGCGGGTCAGCGAGCCGATGCCTGCGCCCAGGAAGGCGTAGAAGGCGAAGTAGATGCCGGTGCCGAGCGGCGTGGGCTCCGGCACCCAGAAGTTGAGCCGGATCAGCAGGGGCATCGCGGCGGAGTAGCCGATGAACGAGCCGAAGGTGCCGATGTAGAGCAGCGACAGGAGCCACGTCCGACGCTGCCTCACGACCTGCAGCTGCTCGCCCGGCGAGGACGTCACCGTGGCCAGGTTGTCCATGCGGAGCCACGCGGCGGCGGTCGCCAGCAGGGCCAGGCCCGCATAGGCGTACGCCGCCCGCTCGAGGTGGATGCCGCTGTCGGACGCCTGCACGAGCCCGAAGATGCCGGCGCCGCCGACGATGACCGGGAGCAGCAGCTGGACCAGCGAGACCCCGAGGTTCCCCCCGGCCGCGTTGAGCCCCAGCGCCGTGCCCTTCCTGTCGGACGGGTAGAAGAAGTTGATGTTCGCCATCGAGGAGGCGAAGTTGCCGCCGCCCACCCCGGCTGTCGCGGCGATCAGGCAGAAGGCCCAGTAGGGCGTCGTCGGGTGCTGCACGGCGTACGCGAACAGCAGCGTCGGCACCAGCAGCATCGCGGCGCTGACGACCGTCCAGTTGCGCCCGCCGAACGTCGGCACCGCGAACGTGTACGGCAGCCGCAGCAGCGACCCGACCAGGTTGGGCAGCGCGACGAGGAGGAACAGCTGCTGAGGGCTGAAGGCGAAGCCCTGGGCGAGGAGGAAGGCCGACGAGACGCTCCAGATCAACCAGACCGAGAAGCCGACGTGCTCGGCGAAGATCGACCAGACCAGGTTGCGGCGGGCGACCGTGCGGCCGCCCGCCTCCCAGAAGCCGGGGTCCTCCGGGCGCCAGTCCTCGATCCAGCGACGCGTGCGACGGTGCGTGGGGATGCTCATGCCGACGAGCGTCGGCCGCCGGTGTGTCGAGCGGCCTGCCGGCCCGGTGGCGGCGTGGTCAACTTCTCCTCACGACCTCACGAGCGGGGGCGAGGCAGCGTCAAGACTTGATCGTTCCTGCCTTCCCCCCGGAGGCGGAGGGGGGCACAATCCCAGACGAACGACGATGGGACACGTGGGGACCGAGAGCTCGGCTCGGTCGTGATGGGGGTTTCTGCTCGATGACCGACCGGGTGCACGAGGTGGCTGCCTACGACGAGGCCGCCTCCCTCGACGACCGCGTGGCCGACTTCGTCGCGACGTCGCTGGGGGACGGCGTGCCCGTCGTCACGATCAGCCGCCCGGCGCACCGCCGCGCCGTGGACTCCCTGCTGGTCGCGCGCGGGGTCGACGTCGACCGGGCGCGGCACGAGCGGCGCCTGACCACGCTCGACGCCGACGAGACGATGGCGCTCCTCATGGTCGGCGGTCGCCCCGACCCCGACGTGTTCGCCGCCTTCGTCGCGGCCGTTGCCCCGGTCGACGGGCCGGCGATCAGCGCGTTCGGCGAGATGGTCGCCCTGCTCTGGGAGCGGGGCGAGGTGGAGGCCGCCCTCGAGCTCGAGGCGCTGTGGAACGCCGCCCTCACCAGGCACCCGATCCGGTTGCTCTGCGCCTACCCCGGGTCCGTCCTGGCCGACGCCGAGCTCGGGGCCGTGGCCCGGATGTGCGGTCTCCACGACCACGTGAGCCTGGCCGGCCCGCACCCCGGCCCCGGCCGGGCGGCTGCGGACGAGCACGTCGTGAGCTCCACCGTCCACCTGCCGGTGCCCACCTCCGTGGGCTCGGTCCGCCGGTTCGTCCGCGACGCGCTCGCCGACTGGGGGCTCGACCACCTCGTCGGCGATGCCGTCCTCGTCACGTCCGAGCTCGCGACCAACGCGGTCACCCACGGCAGCTCACCGTTCCGGACCTCGCTGACGCGGACCGGCGACGTCGTACGGGTGTCGGTGGAGGACGGGTCGAGCGCCTGGCCCCACCAGCACCAGGCGCTGCCGGGCGACCAGGACGGTCGCGGCATGGCGATCGTCGCGGTCCTGTCGCTCCGCACCGGCTGCGACTCCACGGCCGGTGGCAAGGTCGCCTGGGCCGAGCTCGGCGCCTGACCCGGCACGCCTCGCCGACCGCTCGTCGTACGCCACCGACCGCTGAGCGACCGACGACGCCCGTCGACCGACGCGGCGCCGTCGACCCCTCCCGCGCGGCGAGGCGGCGGTGCCACGGTGACGACGGTCACACCCGGTGGCCCCACGCTCGGAAGGACCGAACCGTGACAGACCAAGAGCAGGCCGCGCGCCATCACCCCGTCTACGACCGACTGCATGCGACCCCCGAGTTCGCCGAGCTGCGGCGCCGCTACCGCGGCTTCGTGTTCCCGGCCACGGTCGCCTTCCTGTCCTGGTACCTGCTGTACGTGATCCTCTCCAGCTGGGCCACCGACTTCATGTCGACGCAGCTCTGGGGCCACATCAACGTGGCGCTGGTCTTCGGCCTGCTCCAGTTCGCGACGACGTTCGGCCTCGCCTGGATGTACGCCCGCTTCTCCGCCGCCAAGCTCGACCCGCTCGCGCGCCAGCTCGAGGCGGAGTACCGCAAGGAAGGGAACGTCTGATGGACACCCAGCTGCTGACCACGTTCCTGTTCCTGACGGTCGTCGCCCTGACGATCGGCATCACCTTCTGGGCGAGCCGCCAGACCAAGACGGCCGCCGACTTCTACTCCGGCGGCCGGTCGTTCTCCGGCTTCCAGAACGGCCTCGCCATCGGCGGCGACTACATGTCGGCCGCGTCGTTCCTCGGCATCTCCGGTGCCATCGCGCTCTACGGCTACGACGGCTTCCTCTACTCGATCGGCTTCCTCGTGGCGTGGCTGGTCGCGCTGCTGCTGGTCGCGGAGATGCTCCGCAACGCCGGCCGCTACACCATGGCCGACCAGCTCGCCTTCCGGATGTCGCAGCGTCCGGTGCGCACGGCGGCGTCGGTCTCCACGGTCGTCGTCTCGATCTTCTACCTGCTGGCGCAGATGGTCGGTGCGGGCTCGCTCGTCGCGCTCCTGCTCGGCGTCGACAGCGAGGCGCTGAAGAACCTCACCATCGTCGGCGTCGGCGCCCTGATGATCTTCTACGTCGTCGTCGGCGGCATGAAGGGCACCACCTACGTGCAGATCGTCAAGGCCGTGCTGCTGATGATCGGCTCGGCGCTGATCGTGGTGCTGGTGCTGGCGGAGTTCAGCTTCAACCTCTCCGACCTCCTCGGCGCCGCCGCCGAGAACTCCGGCAAGGGAGAGGCGTTCCTGCAGCCCGGACTGCAGTACGGCGCCTCGCTGACGTCGAAGATCGACTTCCTGTCGCTCGGACTGGCCCTCGTGCTCGGCACGGCCGGCCTGCCACACATCCTGATCCGCTTCTACACCGTGCCGACCGCCCGGGACGCGCGGAAGTCGGTGCTGTGGGCCATCGGCCTCATCGGCGCCTTCTACCTCATGACGCTCGTCCTCGGCTTCGGCGCCGCGGCGCTGCTCGACCGCAGCCAGGTCGACCCGCTGGAGGGCGGCAACCAGAACCTCGCCTCCCCGCTCCTCGCCGAGGCGGTGGGTGGCGGTGAGGGATCGACCGGCGGCGCGGTGCTCCTGGCGCTCATCGCAGCGGTCGCCTTCGCGACCATCCTCGCGGTGGTGGCCGGACTCACCCTGGCCAGCTCCTCGTCGGTGGCGCACGACCTCTACAAGGGCGTCATCAAGAAGGACTCGGCCGTGTCCGAGGACGACGAGGTCAGGGTGGCCCGGATCGCCGCCTTCGTCATCGGCGCGATCGCCATCGCCCTGTCGATCCCGGCCCAGCGCCTCAACATCGCGTTCCTGGTGGCGCTGGCGTTCGCGGTCGCCGCGTCGGCGAACCTGCCGGCGATCATCTACAACATGTTCTGGCGGCGCTTCAACACCCGCGGCGCCACCTGGAGCATCTACGGCGGCCTGATCGCCGCCGTAGGGCTGGTGTTCTTCTCGCCGGTGGTCTCGGGCCTGCCGACGTCGCTGTTCCCGGACTCCGACTGGTCGATCTTCCCGCTCAACAACCCCGGCATCATCTCGATCCCGATCGGGTTCCTGCTGGGCTACCTCGGCACCGTCACGTCGAAGGACCCGGCCGCCGAGGACCGCTTCACCGAGCTCGAGGTCCGCGCGCTTACCGGCGCCGGCGCCGAGCAGGCCGTCCACCACTGAGGCCGGCTCGAGGCCAGCAGCACCGGTGACCCCCTCGCCGAGCCGGAGTAGGTTCGGCGAGGGGGTCACCTCCTTCCTTCCCCACCCCTCGCCCCACCCCCCGCCCCATCCCTGAGCAGCACCCGACCCAGCACCTGCCCCGCCCGAGGAGAGAGCCTTGTCCGAGCAGACCCTGTCGAACCTGATGCACGAGGACCGGCGCTTCGAGCCCCCGGCCGACCTGGCCGCCGACGCCAACGTCAAGGAGGAGGCCTACGCCCGCGCCGACGCCGACCGGGAGGCGTTCTGGGCCGAGGCGGCCGAGCGCCTCGACTGGGGCACGAAGTGGGACCAGGTGCTCGACTGGTCGAACCCGCCGTTCGCGAAGTGGTTCGTCGGCGGCACGCTCAACGCCTCGGTCAACTGCGTCGACCGCCACGTGGCTGCCGGCAACGGCGACAAGGTGGCACTCCACTGGGTCGGCGAGCCCGACGACGACACCCGCGACATCACCTACGCACAGCTCAAGGACGAGGTCTCGAAGGCCGCCAACGCGCTCACCGAGCTCGGGGTGCAGAAGGGCGACCGGGTCGCGATCTACATGCCGATGATCCCCGAGGTCGTCGTCGCGATGCTCGCCTGCGCCCGCCTCGGTGCCCCGCACACCGTGGTGTTCGGCGGCTTCTCCGCCGACGCCCTCGCCTCCCGGATCACCGACTGCGAGGCGCACGTGGTGATCACCTCCGACGGCGGCTACCGCCGCGGCGCGGCCAGCGCGCTCAAGCCGGCCGTCGACGAGGCCGTCGAGAAGACCGGCGACCTGGTGCGCAACGTGCTCGTCGTACGTCGTACCGGCCAGGACGTGGAGTGGCACGAGGGTCGGGACGTGTGGTGGCACGACGCCGTCGACGGCGCGTCGGCCGACCACGAGCCCGAGATGCACGACTCCGAGCACCCCCTCTACGTCATGTACACCTCCGGCACCACCGGCAAGCCGAAGGGCATCCTGCACACCACGGGCGGCTACCTCACCGGGACGTCGTTCACGCACTGGGAGGTCTTCGACCTCAAGGCCGACACCGACGTCTACTGGTGCACCGCCGACGTCGGCTGGGTCACCGGGCACTCCTACATGGTCTACGGGCCGCTCGCCAACGGCGCCACGCAGGTGATGTACGAGGGCACGCCCGAGAAGGGCCGCTGGTGGCAGATCGTGCAGGACTACAAGGTGACGATCTTCTACACCGCCCCCACCGCGATCCGCACCTTCATGAAGCAGGGCCGCGAGATCCCCGACGGCTACGACATGTCGTCGCTGCGCCTGCTCGGGTCGGTCGGCGAGCCGATCAACCCCGAGGCCTACGTCTGGTACCGCGAGGTCATCGGCGGCGACCGCTGCCCCGTCGTCGACACCTGGTGGCAGACCGAGACCGGCCAGATCATGATCAGCCCCCTGCCCGGCGTCACCGCCGGCAAGCCCGGCTCGGCGATGAAGGCGCTGCCCGGCATCGC
>DASTPB010000102.1:0-5905 GCA_035762385.1 Nocardioides sp.
GCGCCCGACGACGACGGCCTCGTCACCATCACCACCGACTACCCCGACCTGGTCCCGTTCATCACCTTCGGTGCCGACGCCGAGGCCCGCCACGAGCTGGCGCTCGCGCAGAACAACGTCGCCTGGCCCGCCAACGACCAGGTCCTCCAGGACCTGCTGGCGGTGCGCCGCGAGACCGCCGACCTGCTCGGCTACGCCTCGTGGCCCGACTACGACACCGAGGTCAAGATGATCGGCAGCGGCCAGGCGGTCGCGGCCTTCATCGACCGGGTGGGCGAGGCCGCCAAGGAGCGTGCCGCCGACGAGGTCGGCGTCCTCCTCGAGCGCAAGCGCGTCGACGACCCGTCCGCCGACACCGTCGCCACCTACGACTCGCGCTACTACTCCGAGCTCGTGCGACGTGAGCAGTACGACGTCGACGGCCAGGTCGTGCGCACCTACTTCCCGTTCGAGCAGGTCCGCCAGGGCCTCCTCGACGTCACCGGCCGGCTGTTCGGCCTCGGCTGGACACCGGTCCCGCGCGAGGAGGCCGGCACCTGGCACGAGGAGGTGGCCAGCTACGACGTCGACCTCGACGGCACCCGCATCGGTCGGATCCACCTCGACCTGCACCCGCGCGAGGGCAAGTTCAAGCACGCCGCCCAGTTCGACCTGGTCAAGGGCATCGCCGGCGAGCAGCTCGCCGAGGGCGTCCTGGTCTGCAACTTCAACCGCGGCCTGATGGAGCACGACGAGGTCGTGACCCTCTTCCACGAGTTCGGCCACCTCGTCCACCACGTCCTGGCCGGCCAGGGGGAGTGGGCCCGCTTCTCCGGGGTCGCCACCGAGTGGGACTTCGTCGAGGCGCCCAGCCAGATGCTGGAGGAGTGGGCCTGGGACGCCGACGTGCTGGCGACGTTCGCGCGCAACGAGGCGGGCGAGACGATTCCCGCCGACCTGGTCGCGGCGATGCGGCGCGCGGACCAGTTCGGCAAGGGCCTCTACGCGGTGCAGCAGATGTCGTACGCCGCGCGCTCCTACTGGTTCCACGCCAGCCCCCACGACGACCTGACGTCCTACGGCGACGAGCTGCAGCGCCGCTACTCGGTGTTCCCGCCCCTCGAGGGGGCGCACATGCACTGCGCGTTCGGGCACCTCGACGGCTACTCCTCGGGCTACTACACCTACATGTGGTCGCTGGTCATCGCGAAGGACCTCTTCTCGGCGTTCGATGCCGACGACCTCTTCGCCCCCGACGTCGCCCTCGCCTACCGCGACAAGGTCCTCGCCCAGGGCGGCCGCAAGGACGCCGCCGACCTGGTCGCCGACTTCCTGGGCCGGCCGTACTCCTTCGACAGCTGGGCCGCCTGGCTCGCCGAGTAGGCCCTGCTGCGACACGAACGGGGCGGAGCAGCACACCGCTGCCCCGCCCCGTCCTGGGTCTGCTGAGGTCAGGAGACGTTCAGCGCGGTGTCGTCGACCACGAAGCTGGTCTGCAGCGAGGAGTCCTCGGTCATCGTGAAGCGGATGGTGACCGTCCTCCCCTTGTAGGCGGTGAGGCTGTGCGAGTACTGCGTGTAGGTCGCGTTCGTGCCCACGTTGGTGAAGGTGCGCAGCGTGGTCGCGGTGGCCCCGTCCACGACCTGCACCCGCATGGTGTCGTACGCCGTCGAGCCGCTCTCGGCGGTGTCGGTCCGGATCCAGTACGACAGCGTGGCCGCGGTCGCGGTGGACGGGATGGTCACCGTCTGGTTGATCGTCTCGGTGCCCGACGTGCCGTTGCCACCGAGCCAGAGCTTCCAGGAGCCGGTGCGGGCCGGGCGACCGGTGTTGTTGGTGATCGGGCCGGCGGTGCCGGTCCAGGTCGTCGCGCCCGACTCGAAGCCCGGGTTGCCGAGGATGTTGCCCCCGGTGGGCGGCGGGGTGGTGGTGCCACCGCAGGTCGGGTCACCGGCCTGGGCAGGCACGTTGACGGCGTCCCACGCGTTCTTGACCGCGTTGAACTGGGCGCAGGTGCTGTCCAGGTTCTTGGCGGCGGTGAGCGTCCAGGTGCGGTACTTCAGGTAGCTCGACGACGTGGTCTTCATCAGCATGCCGTTGTAGAGCACCTTGATGGCCGCCTGCTCGCCGATGCCGGTGACGCTGGTGCCGTCGCACTTCGAGACGCCACCGCGGGAGAGCAGGTAGAACCAGTGGTCGCCGGGGCCGGCGGCCGCGTGGACCTCGGCGGTCGGGATCGAGCTGGTGTAGCACGACGGGTCGCCGACGTTGGCCGGGTTGGAGCCGTCGCGGATCGGGCCCTGGCCGACGAGGTTGATCTCCTCACCGATCGTGTGGTCGGGCACGTCGTACGGCGACGGCTGTGCGTCGTAGTACTCGGTGGCCGTCGCCAGGGCGTCGCCGATGAACTCCTGCGTGCCGCCACCGGAGATGCCGCCGGGGGTCTTGTCGTCCACGCCGTGGCCGAACTCGTGGGCGACGACGTCGATCGAGGAGATCCACTGGTTGGCGTTGTTGTGGCCGATCTGGACCTGCGTGCCGTCGTAGTAGGCGTTCACGTCGTTGAGCCCGACGCGGATCGGCACCCAGCCGCCCGTGCCGTTCATGCCGTTGCGGCCCAGCCAGGACGTCATCATCGCCTTCATCTGCTGGGCGGCGTAGAGGGCGTCGACGCAGCCGGTCTCGCGGTTGGTGGCGTTGCCGTTGCCCCAGGCGTCGTCGGTGCCGGAGAAGGTGACGTTGGTCGCCGCGTCCTGGCACTTGAGCGTCGTCGCGGTGGGGTCGGTCATGGAGAAGCTGCTGCCCGAGCCGCTCGTCGCGATGGTCAGCGGGTTGGGGCCCGAGTAGGCGGCCGTGCCGGAGCCGTGGGCGATCTGCTCGCGCGACTCGAGGACGCTGCCGTCCTTGGCGTCGACCCACACCTTCTGCCACGACACCTCGCCGGTGTCGGTGCCGCGGACCTCGACCTCGTACGCCAGGCGGGTGCCGGCGTCGCGGTGCCAGATCACGAGCTCCGGCTCCGAGGCGTCGGTGACCTGGTCGACCTGGCCCTTGGCGACCGCAGCCGCGCGGCCCGCAGGCACCTGGGCGGTCGTGGAGGCGATGTCGACCGGAGCCTCCTGGGCGACGGATGACCCGACGACCTGTCCGTCGGCGTCGGCGAGGACGACGAAGTCTCCCCCGACGACGCGGAGCCCGTCGTGGGTGCGCTCGTAGGCCATCGAGTAGATGCCGTTGTCGCCCTCGAAGGTGCCGGTGCGGACGAACGCGTCCGCAGCGGCGCGCTCGAGCGCCTTGCCGTGGCCCTTGACCCAGGCGCTGGCCGCCTGCTGGGCCTCGAGGCGGGGATCGCCCGCCGAGGGTGCGGCGCCGGCCGAGGTGACGGTCGGAACCATGAAGGACGCAGCGACGGCAGACGCTGCGACACCGGCCAGGACGGCCGGACGGAGTGATTTCACTGAGGTTTTCCAATCATGAGTTCGTGCCGGGCGGCACGAGGGTGGATTGGGGTGCTGCGGACCACTGCACAAACTCGCAACGAACGGAGGGGTCGTCAACGAGCGCCGAACTGCGTGTTCATGCAACGCGAGAAGATGCACCGTCCGGTCGATGGGCGGACGCGGGCGTCCGGTCTGCGCGGAGGTGCGGCCGGACGGCGAGGCGGCGAGCCCGCCGGTGCGGTCAGCGGCCGAGCACGGCCGGCCGGGTCGGCGTCACGCCGGCGAGGCGCTCGGCGACCGCGTCGCCGAACGCGCGGTGGCCGTCCTCGGTGAGGTGGAGCCGGTCGTCGAGGTAGTCGAGGTCGAGGTCGCTCGTGCGGACGTAGGGGACGCCGTACAGATCGGCCAGCACCTGCAGCTGCGCGTCGACGCGCGGCACGGCGCCGGCCCGCAGCGGGGCCGTCGCAGGTCCGACGACCACCACGCGGTGGCCCGCCAGGTCGGCCATCAGCTCACGGAAGCCGTGGTCGATGGCGCGCGCGGGCTGGTCGTAGTCGTTCAACCCGCCCTCGACAACCACGAGCGCCGGGCGTACGCCGAGGGCGGTGGGCGCGCGATCGTGGAACGAGACGCGACCGCACCTGCTGGCCGCGGCGCTGAACCCCGAGCCGGAGAAGCCGCTGACGTGGACCTCTCCCGGGAGCCGGGCGGCCCAGGAGCGGGCCAGGTCGTCCTGCCCGAGGCCGACCGACCACGAGTCGCCGATCACCAGCACCCGCTGCCCGCCACCCGTCACGACCGCCCCGCGCTCGCGGGCGTCGAGGCGGTGCTGCTGGCACCGGGTCGGACCCGCGTCGGCGATGTCGGCGACGTAGAACGCCATCAGGGCAGCGAGCAGCAGCGCGATGGTCGAGGCGCCGACGACCCGACGCAGGTTCCCCCGATGGAGCACGAGAGAAGTGTGCGGCCTCGCGGTGGTGTCGCGCAGGCGAAAACCCCTGAGATTCCCCTGACTTCGGGACCTAGGGTGTGGGCCGTGACGACCGACGCCCTCCTCGCGGCCTACGACGAGCAGCTCCGCACCGACGCGGAGGTGGCCCGGGCCCACGACGTCGTACGGGACGGGCCGCTCCTGTGGGCGGTCTTCGACCACGGCGGCTTCGTGTCCTACCGCGACCTCGGTGGACTCGAGGGGGAGTCGCTCGACGCCTCCATCGAGCGCACGATCGCCCACTTCCGCGACGACACCGACGTCGAGTCCTTCGAGTGGAAGTCCCGCGGCCACGACCTCCCCGCCGACCTGGGCGAGCGGCTGGTCGCCCACGGCCTCGTCGCCGAGCCTGTCGAGACGGTGATGATCGGCGAGGCCTCGCTGCTCGCCGTCGACGTACCCCTCGCCGAGACGCCCGAGGGCCCCGTCGTCGTACGCCGCATCGAGCCGGGCCCCGGGGCCGTCGAGGACCTCACCCGGATGCTCGCCGCGCAGAACGCCGTGTTCGGCGGGGACCGCGGCCCGTCGGTGCAGTCGTCACTGCGCGAGCTCGAGTCCGACGCCTCGGAGTTCTGGGTCGCCGAGGTCGGCGGCCGCGTCGTGTGCGGCGGACGGCTCACCCCGGTCGAGGGCACCGAGTTCGCCGGCATCTGGGGCGGCTCGACGCTGCCGGAGTTCCGCGGCCGCGGGATCTACCGCGCGCTCGTCGCGGCCCGCGCCCGCTCGGCGGTGGAGCGCGGCATCCGCCTCATCCACTCCGACTGCACCGACATGTCCCGGCCGATCCTCGAGCGCTCCGGCCTGCGGGCCGTGACCACCACGACGCCGTACGTCTGGTCGCGCTGACGCCGCCTCGCTCGTCTGGTCCGACCCTGTCGGAGTCCCCGCTCGAGCGGGGAGACCGTCACTTGGGGGCCGTTGCAACCCCCTCCAGGAGTCGGACTCCCCCGACAAGTCGCGCCGCGGTCGTACGCCGTCGAGGTCCCGCTGCGTCATCCCGATCGGGACGGATGGGTGCGGGTCCGCATGACGCTGGCGCCGGGTCGCGAGGCGGGTGTCCGGGTTGTGCCCTCGGGCGGGCCTGAGCGGGGCCACGTCCGCCGCACGTGCGCCCTCCGGCCCCGACATCGAGGCGGCGCATCCCGCGGCCCGGTCGGTCGTCCGCCCGGTGCACCATCGCGCTGATGCGACTCAGGATGCGCCGACTCGAGGGCACGTGAGCGTCAGGACGCGCCGCCTCGACCAGCTCCGGAAATTGATCTCCGGATCGGGAACATCCGGGACGGACCTGCGTTGTACCCCATGAACAGACTTGAGTCAGATCGACTCAACTGTTTTGCCTCCTCCGCGGAAGCGCGGCAGGATGGCACGCAGACTCACGTCATCCACACGCACGTCCCACAGCAGGAGGAACACACCATGGCTCGAGCGGTCGGCATCGACCTCGGCACGACCAACTCCGTCGTCGCCGTCCTTGAGGGTGGCGAGCCCACCG
>DASTPB010000103.1:0-2992 GCA_035762385.1 Nocardioides sp.
GTCGAGGCGGTCGCACGCCGTCTCGACGTCTCCGAGCGCACCGTGCGGCGCAAGTCGCGCTCGGCGTGCGAGGCCGTGGGCGTCGACACGACCGTCGAGGCGATCGTGTGGGCCGTGCGGCGCCGGCTCATCTGAACGCCAGTCCGTCCAGCACGTCCCTGTCGAGCACCGTGGAAGGATGCCAACCGTGAGGGTCGCCCTCCAGATCACCTGCGTCAACGACGCCATGTTCCCCGACACGGGGAAGGCCGTCGTGAGGCTGCTGCGCCGTCTCGGGGTCGACGTCGACTTCCCGGGCGCGCAGACCTGCTGCGGGCAGCCGATGGTCAACACCGGCTACCTCGACGAGGCGGTCCCGGTGGTGCGGACCTTCGTCGACGCGTTCGCGGGGTACGACGCCATCGTGACGCCCTCGGGCTCGTGCGCCGGGTCGGCGCGGCACCAGCACTCGATCGTCGCCCAGCGGTCCGGTGACCCGGCGCTGGTGGCGGCCGTCGCGGAGACGGCGCCGCGGACCTACGAGCTCACCGAGTTCCTCGTGGACGTGCTCGGCGTGACCGACGTCGGTGCCTACTTCCCGCACCGGGTGACGTACCACCCGACCTGCCACAGCCTGCGGATGCTCGGCGTCGGCGACCGGCCGCGGCAGCTGCTCGAGAAGGTCCGCGGCATCCAGCTCGTCGAGCTGCCCAACGCGACCGAGTGCTGCGGCTTCGGCGGCACCTTCGCGCTGAAGAACTCCGACACCTCCGTCGCCATGGGTGCCGACAAGGCGCGCCACGTGCGCGACACCGGCGCCGAGGTGCTGGTCGCCGGCGACAACTCCTGCCTGATGCACATCGGCGGGATGCTCTCGCGCCAGCGCGCCGGCGTCCGTGTCATGCACCTCGCGGAGATCCTGGCCTCGACCGAGGGCTCGGAGGGCGAGCCCGGCGGCCCGGCCGTGGGCGAGCGGGCGGAGTCCGCGACGAAGGGTGGTCGACGATGAGCGGCACCTTCGTCGGCATGCCGGCGTTCCCGACCGCCGCGCGCGAGGCGCTCGGCGACACCCAGCTGCGCCGCAACCTCGCCCACGCCACCCGCACCATCCGCGACAAGCGCGCGAAGGTCGTCGCCGAGGTCGAGGACTGGGAGGAGCTGCGCGTCGCCGGCGCCGCGGTCAAGGAGGCCGCGCTGCGCGACCTCGCCACCCACCTCGAGACGCTCGAGGAGTCCCTGGTCCGCGCGGGTGCGACCGTCCACTGGGCCCGTGACGCCGCGGAGGCGTGCGCGATCGTCGCGCGGGTGGCTCGCGACCACGGCGCCGACGAGGTGGTCAAGGTCAAATCGATGGCGACCCAGGAGATCGGCCTCAACGAGGCGCTCGAAGCCGAGGGCATCGCCGCGTGGGAGACCGACCTGGCCGAGCTGATCGTCCAGCTCGGCGAGGACCTGCCGTCCCACATCCTCGTGCCTGCGATCCACCGCAACCGCGCGGAGATCCGCGAGATCTTCCGCCGCCGCATGGGCTCCGTCGGTCGCCCCGCGCCCGATGCGCTGACCGACGAGCCGGCGGTGCTGGCGGGGGCCGCGCGCGAGCACCTGCGCGAGAAGTTCCTCCGCGCCAGGGTCGCCGTCAGCGGCGCCAACTTCGCCGTCGCCGACACCGGCACCCTCGTCGTCGTCGAGTCCGAGGGCAACGGCCGGATGTGCCTCACCCTGCCCGACGTGCTGGTCAGCGTCGTCGGCATCGAGAAGGTCGTGGCCACCTGGTCGGACCTCGACCCGATGCTCCGCCTGCTGCCGCGCTCGTCGACGGGGGAGCGGATGAACCCCTACACCTCCACCTGGTCCGGCGTGACCCCCGGCGACGGCCCGCAGGAGGTGCACGTCGTCCTCCTCGACAACGGCCGCACCCGCGCGCTCGCCGACGATGTCGGGCGACAGGCGCTGCGCTGCATCCGCTGCTCGGCCTGTCTCAACGTGTGCCCGGTCTACGAGCGGGTCGGCGGCCATGCCTACGGCTCGGTCTACCCCGGCCCGATCGGCGCGATCCTCAATCCGCTGCTCAACGGCGTCTCCGACGAGCAGACCGCCTCGCTGCCGTACGCCTCCTCGCTCTGCGGTGCCTGCTTCGAGGTCTGCCCGGTCCGCATCGACATCCCGTCGGTGCTGGTCGACCAGCGCGCCGCGGTCGTCGACTCGCACCGCGGCGACCGGGTGCCGAAGCCCGAGGCCGTCGCGATGAGGGCCGCCGCCTGGACCTTCGCCGACTCCCGCCGCCTGCAGTGGGCCGAGCGCGCCTCGGGCCTCGCGGGCCGCGTGCTCGGCCGCTTCTCCCGTACGACGCTGCCCGGCGGACGCGCCGCCGCCGGTCGCCTGCCCGGGCCCGCCGCGGGCTGGACCGGCGCGCGCGACCTGCCCGCCCCGCCGGCCGAGTCCTTCCGCGAGTGGTGGGACCGCACCGACGGGGGCCGCTCCGGCCCCGACCCCGAGGGAGGCCACCGGTGAGCGCGCGCGACGAGATCCTCGGTCGGGTGCGCTCGGCGCTGTCCGGTGTGTCGCCCGCCGTGGACCAACCTCTGGCCCCTCGTGTCCCGGACCGCGGCGACCTGGTCGCGCTCTTCGACGAGCGGGTGGCCGACTACCGGGCCGTCGTGACCCGGTGCGCTGCCGCCGACCTCGAGTCGGTGGTCGCCGAGGCCCTCGGCGGCGCGCGCGCCGTCGTACCTCCCGGTCTCGGGCTCGACGTGCCCGCCTCCGTCGTCGACGACGACCTCACCGCCGCCGAGCTCGACGCGATCGACGCCGTCGTCACCCGCGCCGCCGTCGGCATCGCCGAGACCGGGACCATCGTGCTCGACCACCGGCCCGACCAGGGCCGCCGCGCGATCAGCCTCGTGCCGGACCTCCACGTCTGCATCGTCGACGCGAGCCAGGTCGTCGCCGACGTACCCGATGCGATCGCCGTCCTCGACCCCGCGCGACCGCTGACGTGGATCAGCGGTCCGTC
>DASTPB010000104.1:0-12713 GCA_035762385.1 Nocardioides sp.
GACCTCGGCGTCACCGAGGGCCTCCTTCGCGCGGTCGAGCCGCACGGTGGCGATCTCGTCACCGGCCCCGAAGCCCATCACCTGCACGGTCCCCGACAGGTCCGCGTCGGGGTCGAAGGAGGCGTCCGACGTCTCCTCGGAGTCGCCGGTCCCCTGGGCACAGGCGGCCAGCAGGCAGGCCGCCGCCAGCACCCCCGTCGTACGCACGAGTCGCATGTCGTCGTCCTCCCTGACCCGGCCGGCTGGTTCCGGCTCGTCACGCCGTACCCGGGGAGAAGCGCTTCTATCCGCTCCACCTGTACGGGCGGGATGCGCGCCGCGGGAACGACGTCGGCCCCGCAGGTCCGGGACGTGGACCTGCGGGGCCGATCGTGTGGTGCTGGGTGACGGCCTACGCCGTCGGGCTCACTCGCCCTTGATGAACTTCTCGAGCTCGGCGCGACCGATCTCGTCAGCCATCTGCACCGGCGGGGACTTCATCAGGTAGGCCGAGGCCGGGAGGATCGGGCCGCCGATGCCGCGGTCCTTGGCGATCTTGGCCGCGCGGACGGCGTCGATGATGATGCCGGCCGAGTTGGGGGAGTCCCAGACCTCGAGCTTGTACTCGAGGTTGAGGGGCGCGTCACCGAAGGCGCGACCCTCGAGGCGGACGTAGGCCCACTTGCGGTCGTCGAGCCAGGCGACGTAGTCGGACGGGCCGATGTGGACGTTGCGGTCGCTGACCTTGTCGGCGAGCTCGCCCTTGAGGTTGGACGTCACCGCCTGCGTCTTGGAGACCTTCTTCGACTCCAGGCGCTCGCGCTCGAGCATGTTCTTGAAGTCCATGTTGCCGCCGACGTTGAGCTGGTAGGTGCGGTCCAGCGCGACGCCGCGGTCCTCGAACAGCTTCGCCATCACCCGGTGGGTGATGGTGGCGCCGACCTGGCTCTTGATGTCGTCGCCGACGATCGGGACGCCGGCGTCCTCGAACTTCTTGGCCCACTCGGGGTCGGAGGCGATGAAGACCGGCAGCGCGTTGACGAAGGCCACGCCGGCGTCGATCGCGCACTGCGCGTAGAACTTGTCGGCCTCCTCCGAGCCCACCGGGAGGTAGGACACGAGGACGTCGACCTCGGCGTCCTTGAGCGCCTGGACGACGTCGACCGGCTCGGCGGCCGACTCCTCGATGGTCTGGCGGTAGTACTTGCCGAGGCCGTCCAGGGTCGGGCCGCGCTTGACCTCGACGCCCAGGGTCGGGACGTCGGTGATCTTGATGGTGTTGTTCTCGGAGGCGTCGATGGCCTCGGACAGGTCCTTGCCGACCTTCTTGTCGTCGACGTCGAAGGCGACGACGAACTCCACGTCCTTGACGTGGTAGTCACCGAAGACGACGTGCATGAGCCCCGGGACGGTGCCTGCGGGGTCCGCGTCCTTGTAGTACTCGACGCCCTGGATGAGGGAGGTGGCGCAGTTGCCCACTCCCACGATCCCTACTCGTACCGAACCCATGGGGCTCTCCTTCTCTCTGCTGGACTTCTGGCTGCTGCTGGACGGTGCTGCTGGTCAGATCGGGTGCTCGGTGCCGGTGCGGTCCGGGTGGTCGGCGGTGCCGGCGTGCTCGTCCCCGCGCTCGGCGCGGATGAGGTCGGAGAGCCAGCGGACCTCGCGCTCCACCGACTCGACGCCGTGTCGCTGGAGCTCGCCGGCGTAACGGTCGACCTCGGCCTGGGTGCGGGCCAGCTCGGCCTGCACCCGGGCCAGCCGCTCCTGGAGCCGCGAGCGACGCCCCTCCAGGACGCGCAGGCGGATCTCCATGTCGGTGGAGGAGAAGAACGCGAACCGGATGTCGAAGTTGTCGTCCTCCCACGCGGTGGGGCCGACCTCCGACATGAGGCGCTGGAACTGCTCGTGGCCCGCGGGCGTGACCTCGTAGACGATGCGAGGGCGCCGGCTCGTCGGCGTGGTGGTGGCGCTGACCTCGGTGATGAGGTTGGCGCGCAGCATCTTCTTCAACGCCGGGTAGAGCGACCCGTAGGACAGGACACGGCCCCACCCGAGCATGAGGTTGAGCCGCTTGCGCAGCTCGTAGCCGTGCATGGGCCCCTCGTGCAGCAGCCCGAGGACCGCCAGCTCGATGGTGTCACCACGACGCGTCATGTGACCTATCGTACTGATATATCCGCGGGTGACGAATCTGGGATCTCCGACCCCTGCCCGTACCCTGTTGCCCTGTGAGTGCTAAGAAGCGGAGGGCCGACGGCAAGGCCCAGACCCGGAGGCCCCAGAAGCGGCGTACGGGCAAGCAGCGGGCGGCCGCGACCGCCAAGGTCCTGGCCGTCGTCGCCGTGGTGGGCGCGATCGTGCTCGGCGGCTTCGCTGTGGTCCTCTACCAGGCGATCAGCATCCCGGAGCCCAACGAGGACTTCGAGGCGCAGACCACCTTCGTCTACTACCGCGACGGTGAGCAGCAGCTCGGCACCTACTACGAGGACCAGAACCGCGTCTCGATCCCGCTGTCCCAGATGCCGGAGACGATGCAGGACGCGGTCGTCGCCGCGGAGAACCAGACGTTCTGGACCGACAAGGGCATCGACCCCAAGGGCATCCTGCGCGCCCTCTTCTCCAACGCCCGCGGCAACGCGCGGCAGGGTGCGTCCACGATCACCCAGCAGTACGTCAAGATCCTCTACCTGACCAGCGAGCAGAGCTACAAGCGCAAGATCAAGGAAGCGGTCGTCTCGCTGAAGATCCAGCAGGAGCTCAGCAAGGAAGAGGTGCTCGAGGGCTACCTCAACACCATCTACTTCGGCCGCGGCGCCTACGGCATCGAGGCCGCCTCCGAGGCCTACTTCGACCACCCGGCGAAGGATCTCGACCTGCGTGAGTCCGCGGTGCTCGCCACCGTGCTCAACAACCCCTCCAAGTACGACCCGGCCAACGGCAAGGAGGCCAAGGAGGACCTCAAGGGTCGCTACGAGTACGTCCTCGACAGCATGGCCGAGATGGAGACCATCACGCCCGAGCAGCGTGACAAGGCGCTCAAGAGGCTGCCGAAGTTCCCCAAGATCGCCGCCCAGAGCCAGTTCGGCGGCCAGCGCGGCCACATGCTCGCGCTGGTCAAGCAGGAGATCCTCGCCAAGGGCATCGCGTCCGAGGAGGAGATCGACGGCGGCGGACTGCGGATCACCACGACGTTCGACCAGGGTGTCATGGCCGACGTCGAGGAGGCCGTCGAGGAGCAGCGTCCCGACGCCGGCATGCCCGGCCCGGCGGGCAACAAGGACCTGCACATCGGTGCCGCCACGGTCGACACCAGGACCGGTGACCTGCTCGGCTTCTACGGCGGCCAGGACTACCTGGAGTCACAGATCAACTGGGCCGTCGCCGGGGGCATGGCGGGCTCGACGATGAAGGCGGCGACCGACGTCGCGGCCATCCGGGACGGCTTCTCGCTCAACGACACCTTCGAGGGCAACAGCCCCATCGACATCGCCGGCACCGAGTTCGAGAACCAGGGCGACACCGACTACGGCTCGGCCGTCTCGATGGTCACCGCCACCGAGAACTCCATCAACACGGCGTTCGTCGACATGGTCGACTCGATGGACGACGGCCCCCAGAAGGTCATCCAGGCGGCGGAGGACATGGGCATCCCGGGCAGCGACGGGGAGAAGTGGGGCATCCCGCGCCGGTCCGGCGACCTGCAGGAGAACGTCGGCGTCACCCTCGGCACCGCGCAGGTCAGCCCGATCAACATGGCCAACGCCTACGCCACCCTGGCCAACGGCGGCACCCGCCACGAGGTCCACGTCGTGAAGAAGGTCGTCGACAAGTCGGGCGAGGTCCTCTACGAGGCGAAGGACCGCAGCAAGGACACGGTCGACACCGACATCACCTCCGACGTCAGCTACGCCCTCCAGCAGGTGGTCTCGGGCGGCTCCGGCACGGAGGCCCTCGCGATCGAGCGTCCGGCGGCCGGCAAGACCGGCACCGCCACCAACGACGACGGCTTCGTGTCGTCGTCCTGGTTCGTCGGCTACACGCCCCAGGTCTCCACGGCGGTGATGTACGTGCGCGGCCGCGGCCGTGAGCCCCTGGACGAGCCCCGCCCCGACGGGGCCGACCTGTGGCTCCCGACGAGCTCGGACGGCAAGTCCGGCTACTTCGGCGGCAACTACCCCGCCAAGACCTGGACCTCGATCATGGGCCGCGTGATGGAGGGCAAGGAGGTCGAGGACTTCCCCGCGCCGGTGTACCTCGACGGTGACGCGCCGGAGGACGGCCACGAGTACACCCCGCCGCCCTCGCCGACCTCGCCGCCCCCGCCACCGCCGAAGCCCACCAAGACGCCGACCAAGACGGCCACGATCGAGCCCGAGCCGACGGAGACGCCGACGGAGACGCCGACCGAGACGCCGGTCCCGACGGAGACCCCGGTCCCGACGACGCCGCCGGCGCCGACGCCCACCCCGGTCCCGACGACGCCGGCCCCGCCCCCGCCCCCGCCGAGCGAGACGCCTCCGGCGCCGACCACCCCGCCGCCGAGCGGGCGGGATCAGCTGCGCGAGCCGCCCGCCGTCGTCCGGCCCTAGGCACACCGGTGGACCGACCGGACAGCCCGTCCGCCGAGGTCGTCCGTCCGGCCCACGAGGCGCCCACGCGCACCGACCCGGTCGCGGCGGCGATGTCGGAGGTCGTCGGTGGTCCCCTCGGCGACCACGCCGCAGGTCATCCCTGGTGGGGACCGGCGCGTGTGCTGTCCGGCGCGACCGCGCTGACCCTCGCCGCGGGCATGGTCAGCAAGGCGGCGTGCGTCCCGACGGGCTGGGGCAACCCGCACCAGCCCTTCACCGAGCTGTGCTGGACCGACCTCGCCGGCACGTCGGTCGACGCCGGGGAGCCGCCGCGGGTCGCCACCTGGGTGCAGCGCGCGGCCGAGTGGGCGCCCGGCACCGGCACCGTGGCGACGACCGCCGCCCTCGCCGTGCTCCTCGCGGCCCTCGCCCTGCTGGCCACCGCGCTGCTCGTGCGGGTCGACG
Organism: Nocardioides sp.; assembly: GCA_035762385.1. Classification (GTDB taxonomy): domain Bacteria; phylum Actinomycetota; class Actinomycetes; order Propionibacteriales; family Nocardioidaceae; genus Nocardioides. The sequence goes on from DASTPB010000104.1 coordinate 5,019, forward strand.
GGCGTCGGCCCTGGGCCGCGGCCGGGTGGGCGCTGGCCCCCGTGCTCCTCGTCCACTGGCTGTCGTGGGAGCTCGTGGCGGCCGTGGCGGTGGCGGTGCTGCTGTGGGCGTGGACGTCGGGACGCCCCCGGCTCGCCGGTGTCGCAGCCGGGGTGGGGGCGGCGTTCGCGCTGCCGGTGGCCGCTGCACTGGTGGGCGTGGTCGTCGTGGGGGGTCGCCTCCGCGATCGCGTCGAGGCACTGGCGTTGGCCGCCGCCGCCTACGTCGTGGTCACCCTGCCGGGCCGCGCGACCGCGGAGGATCCCGACATCGGGTCGATCTGGCTCCTGCTCGCCCGCACCGGATCCGGCGCGTCGGGCACGACGCGCATCGTCGTGCAGGTCGCCGTCGTCGCCCTGGCGGCGGGCGCCGCGTGGTGGCTGGTCCGGCGGTCCGGGCGTCCCACCGCTCTGGTGAGCGCCCGCGCCGGGCTGCTGCTCGTCGCCGCGACGCTCGTGGTGGCACCGTCCGCCCCGCCGGAGACCGCGCTGGTCGTGCTGCCGCTCGCCGCGATCGCCGTACGCCGCTGGCGCGACCTGCTGGTCTGGCAGGCGCTGCACCTGCTGAGCTGGGTGCTCACCGGGTGGTACGTCGGCGAGGCGCTCGTGCCGACCGTCGCCGACGACGCGCGGGCCTACTGGCTGGCGGTCGTGATGCGGGTGGCGGGGCTGGCCTGGCTCGCGGTCGCCGTGCTCCGGGACAACGACACCTCAGGTGACGACCACGCGGTCGAAGTCGGTCGCGGTGAAGCGGACCCTGACCTCGATGTCCTCGCCGACGCACGGGACCCGCGCCCCTGACGGGACGAACAGCATCGACGCCTGCATGTGGGGCGGTTCGGCGAAGAGCCGCTGCTTGCCGTCGATCGAGAACGGTGAGCGCACGAAGCCGACGGCGTCGAGGCCGCCACGGGCGAGGGTCGCGGCGCGCGCCTTGAGCGACTGGTCACCGGTCGGCGCCTCGAGGCCGATGCCGTGGGCGGTGCCGCCGCTGACGACGACGATGTGGCCCTGCTTGGGGGCGCTGCGGCCGCGGTAGCCGAAGGTGTCGCCGCGCTGGACCTCGTGCACGTCGAGGACCGTCGCGGTCACCGACAGCGCGCCGCGGTCACCGAGCCAGAGGTCGGTGCCGATGCGGGGCCGGACGGTGAAGTCCGGGTAGGTGGTCGCCAGGCGGGCCAGCTCGCCCTCGGTGAGGTGGGAGACGAAGACCGTGCGTGTCGGCAGGCCCGAGGCCACGACGTCGTTGATCAGCCGGCTCACCTCGCCGAGGTGCGACGTGGTGTTGAGCGGCAGGTGCATCGCCACGCCGCGCAGGCCGCTCCGGCCGGGCCCGAGCGCCGTGGCCGCGGCCGCGAGGTCGCGCCGCGTCATCCCGTGGCGCAGCATCGAGGTGAGCTGCTCGAGCACGAACCTGGCGTCGGGGTCGCGCTCCCGCAGCGCGGCCAGGTCGTCCGGGCGGCTGACCGTGTGGACGACCCGCGAGGAGACCCGTCGCTCGAGGTCGAGGGCGGCCCCGAACGGGCGCCACGGGGTGAGCACGAGGAGGTCGCCGGCGTAGCGGCTCGCAGCATCGGCCACCTCGTCGTACGTGCCGACGGCGATCGTGTCCACCGCGGCGCCGGTGTCGTCGGCATGGTCGGCCAGCCACTGCGCCCGCCGGGCGAGGCGCGCGACCGACATGCCGTAGCCGTTGCCCTTGGCCACCGGGACGATGCCGGGGTGGGTGCGGACGGTCCGGAGCAGGTGGGAGCGCCAGCGCTCGCCGTCGACGGTCAGCGTCAGGCTCATCGGGTGACCGCCTCCACCGTCGCGGGTCCCCGTGTCATCCGCGCCTCGCGAGGTAGAGCTGGAAGGCCTTGTAGATCGCGCGGTTGACCGGCAGGTCCCACTCGCCGGCGTACTCGACCGCCTGGCCTCCGGTGCCGACCTTGAACTGGATCAGCCCGACGTGGGGGTCGTCGGAGTCGAGGGTCTCGGTGATGCCGCGCAGGTCGTAGACGTGGGCACCGGCGTCGAGGGCGTGGCGCATCATCGCCCACTGGACGGCATTGCTGCCGCGGACCTCGCGCTTCTCGGTGGAGGACGCGCCGTAGGAGTACCAGGCGTGCGTGCCGACGCGGATCCCGATGGTGGCCGCGACGAGGTCGCCCTCGTGACGGGCGAGCCACACCTGGATGCGGTCGGGGTCCTCGGCGGCGAGGGCGTCGTACATCGTCTCGAAGTAGGACAGCGGGCGCGGGGTGAAGTGGTCGCGCTCGGCGGTGTGGACGTAGAGGTCGTGGAACGCCTTGAGGTCGGTGCGCTCGCCGAGCGTGACCTCCACCCCGGCCTTGTCGGCCTTCTTGATGTTGCGGCGCCAGAGCTGGTTCATCCCGGCGAGGACGTCGGCCTCCGAGCGCGGCTGCCCGTCCTCGTCGACGAGGGGGACCTGGAAGTTGAACTGCGGCTGCCCGGCGGTGAAGCCGCCCTCGGCCGACTGCTGCTGCCACCCCAGCTCGTGGAGCTGTGCGATGACGCGGGCGCCGTCCTGCGTGCGCTCGAGCGGGGGTACGTCGCCCAGCCGTCGCACCGAGTCGTCGGCGATGCCGGCCTTGACCTGCTCGGCCGACCAGCGCCGGGTCACCACCGGGGGACCCATCCGGACGGCGAAGGCGCCCTGCTTCCTGAGGTGGGCGACCATCGGAGCCAGCCACGTGTCGAGGTCGTCGTCCGACCAGTCGATGACGGGACCCTCGGGGAGGTAGGCGAGGTAGCGCCGGACCTTGGGCAGCTGGCGGTAGAGGACCAGCGCTGCGCCGACGACGTCGTCGCCGCGGAACCAGCCGATCGACTCGGCCCGCCACTCGGCCTTCACGCTCGCCCAGCCCGGGGTCTGGAGGAAGCTCGCGGACGACCGGCTCGCGATGAGGTCGCGGTGCTGCCGGGCGGAGATCGGGCGCAGCGTCAGGGGGGTCGTCACCCCGGAAAGGCTACAAGGGACCAGACACGACCCCCGTACGTGTCTGGTCCCTCCTCCGTGGAGACGCAGGGCGCGGCCGATCGGTTGCCCGGAGGCCCGGAGATCCCCCTCAACGTCTGCGTCTGGTCAAGAAGTCATCAAGATCTCAACCAAGCGGGTGAGTGGGCATAGCCCGATCGGGCCATGCCCGTTGGCCCGGTGATTGCGGGTACGTGCGGCCGGGCGCTCGGGCCCCCGATCAGATCAGCAAGGAGGGACGGCGCCACCCGCGCCGCCGACCACCACCGGAGCGACGCCACCGCGTCGCCCGCCACCAGGGGAGAGAAGAACGATGTCGATCACGCACCACCTCCGCCAGACGTCGCGACTGAGCGTCGCCGCACTGTTCTGCATGGGCAGCATCGCGCTGGCCCCCGCGCCGTTCGCGTACGCCGACCCGGGCAACGGGCAGGGACAGCCTCAGGCTCCCGGTCAGGTCCAGGCCCCGGGTCAGGCTCCCGGTCAGGCTCCCGGTCAGGCTCAAGCTCCCGGTCAGGCTCAGGCGCCGGGTCAGGCTCAGGCGCCGGGTCAGGCTCAGGCGCCGGGCCAGGCTCAGGCTCCCGGTCAGGCACCTGCACCTGCTCCGGCTCCTGCTCCGGCTCCTGCTGCGAGCAACCCGGGCAATGGCAGCGCCGCTCACGGCGGGGGGAACGGCAACGGGAACGGCAACGCCGGTCACGGCAGCGCGAACGGCAACGGGAACAGCAACGCCGGTCACGGCAGCTCCGGCGGGAGTCAGGGCAACGACCACGGCAATGCCGGCGCCGGCAACCCGGGCGGAGGTCAGGGCGGCGGCAACACCGGTCACGGCCACTCCGGCGGCGGCCAGGGCAACGGCAGCGCCGGCGCCGGTCACGGCAGCTCCGGCGGGGGTCAGGGCAACGGCAACCCGGGCGGCGGTCACGGCAACGGCCAGTCCCCCGCGAGCGACCCGGCCGGCAACAACGGCACCGTCAAGATCGCCCCGCTCGGTGACTTCGACGGCATCCCCAACAACACCCCGCACGTCGGCTGCACCTTCCTCGTCGAGTGGTACGGCTTCGACCAGGGCTCCGACATCGTCTCGACGGTCACGTTCGCCGAGCACGCCCCGACCACGGGTGTCGGCATGACGGTGAGCGGACCGTCGCAGGTGTTCGTGGGCGGAGACTCCGCAACCGGCGCCGGCACCGCCACCGGCCTCGACGGGCGCCAGCAGTACACCCTCTCCTTCACCGGTCAGCCGCACCCGAAGCAGGGCTACCACGTGAAGCTCACCATCCACACGCCCGGCTCCATCGGCAACGACACCAAGAGCAAGGTCTTCTGGGTGCAGGGTTGCGGTCCGAAGACCCCGGGCACGCCGGGCACCCCGGGCACCCCCGGCACCCCGGGCACCCCCGGCACGCCAGGTACGCCGGGCACGCCGGGCACGCCGGGCACGCCGGGCACGCCGGGCACGCCGGGCACGCCGGGCACCCCGGGCACCCCGGGCACCCCGGGCACGCCGGGCACCCCGGGCACCCCGGGCACCCCGGGCACCCCGGGCACCCCGGGCACCCCGGGCACCCCGGGCACCCCGGGCACACCGGGCACACCGGGCACACCGGGCACTGCGGGCACGCCCCAGGCGCCGGAGGTCCTGCCGGAGACCGCCCAGGCCCCCGAGGTGCAGCCGGCCGGCTCGCAGCCGGAGGTGCTGGGTGTGCAGGCCTTCGGCAACACGGCCGCTCAGCAGGCGCCGCAGGCGCAGCAGGACCTGCCGACCGCGGTGAACGCGGGAGTCGACGCCCAGTCCCCCGTGTCGGGCACGACCTCCCTCCTCGGCCTGCTGCTCGTCCTCCTCGGTGGGGCGAGTGCCCGACTGGGGTGGCGCCGCGTCCGTGGCTGAGGTCGCTCGCCGTCGCCTGACGGGACTCCTGCTGGGAGCAGCCGCACCCGCGCTCGTCGTGGGTGGGCTGTTCCTGGCGGGGGACGGCCTGGGATCGACGACGCCCTCCCCCGTCACGGAGGCGCAAGCCGCGCCCCCGCCCGCCATCCGGGTCGCCCGACCGTCGACGACCTCACCCTCCGCGACGTCGCGGAGGAAGCCCGCACCCGGCGTACGACCCGAGGTGGTCGTCGTACCCGCGCTGGGGGTGCAGGCGCCGGTGCTGCCGATCTCCGCGGAGGACGGGGCCCTGACGCCACCGTCCGACCCCCAGCAGGTGGGCTGGTGGTCGGGTGGAGCCCGGCCCGGCACGGCGCACGGTGCCTCCGTCGTGACGGGGCACACCGTGCACACCGGGGGCGGGGCCTTCGACCATCTCGAGACGCTCGCGCGTGGTGACCGGGTGCTGGTGCGCTCGGACTCCGCCGAGCTGGCCTACCGGGTCGGGTCGGTCGAGGTGCTGAGTCGTGACGCGCTGGCCCGCCGCAGCGTCGAGATCTTCGGCCGGACCGGGCCGGGGCGACTGGTCCTCATCACCTGTGAGGGCTGGGACGGCACCGGCTACACCAGCAACGTGGTGGTCACCGCCGTACCGCTCGGCTGATCAGAGGTGCTCGCGGAGCCAGGCGAAGTCGGCCTGGTGCTCGCTCGCCCCGCCGGGCGTCTCGCAGATCACGGGCGCTCCCGCCTCCCGCACCACGCCGGCGAACTCGTCGGCGGGGAGGTGGCCCTGCCCGAAGTTGGCATGGCGGTCGGCTCCCGAGCCGAAGGTGTCGCGCGAGTCGTTCGCGTGGACGAGGTCGATGCGCCCGGTGATGGCGCGCACCTTCTCGACCGCGTCGCCGAGCTCGATCCCACCGGCCCAGGCGTGGCAGGTGTCGAGGCAGAAGCCGACGTCGTCGGCCCCCTCGGCGGCGGAGATCGCTTCCCAGACCCCGGCGATCCGGTCGAGGTGGCGGGCCATCGCATTGTCGCCGCCGGCCGTGTTCTCGATGAGGAGGGGGATCTTGATGTCGGTCGCCTCGACGGCCTTGCGCCAGTTGTCGAAGCCGACGGCCGGGTCGTCGCTCGCGTTGACGTGACCGCCGTGGACGATGAGGCCCTTCGCGCCGATGGCGGCAGCCGCGTCCATGTGCTGCTGGAGCAGCTTGCGGCTCGGGATCCGGATGCGGTTGTTGGTCGTCGCGACGTTGACGATGTAGGGGGCGTGGACGTAGAGGTCGACACCGGCCTCCTCGGCCGCAGCCCGCAGCGCCTCCGCGCCGCCGGCGAAACGGACCTCGGGTCCCTTGTAGCCCTGGGGGTCGCCGAGGAAGAACTGCACGAGCGAGGTGTCGCGCGCCAGCGCCTCCGCGACCGGGTCGGTCTGGTCGACGTGGGCGCCGATCGGGAGGGCGGTGGCGCGGGAGCTGGTCATGACGCCCAGCCTAGGAGCACCCACAGACACCCCACGACCACCCCGACGAGGCCCGCCACGGCCACCCAGCAGAGCGCGTTGACCAGCGCGGCCGGCGCGGTCGTCGTACGTCGTCTGCGTGGCGCCGGGCCGAGCCGGTCGGGCACCGGCGGACCCGACGGCGGGGGGACCGGCAGTCGCCTGAGCAGGCGCAGCGCGGCCTCGGCCGTCGCGATGCGCTGCCCCGGGTCGGCGACGAGCAGCCGCTCGACGAGGGGGCGCAGCGGGTGCGACGGCACGACCCCCTGGCGAGCCGGCGGCTCGCCGGTGATCAGCTCCAGGGCCACGCGCCCCACCGCGTAGAGGTCCTGGGACGGCTCCGGCGGCGCACCCCGCGCCTGCTCCGGCGCCATGTAGCCGTCGGTGCCGATGGCCCCGGGCACCGTGGTGAACCGTCGGTCCGCGACCGGGGCGGCCACCCCGAAGTCACCCAGCCTGAGGTGCGGCGGGCCGGCGCCGGTCGCCTCGAGGAGCAGGTTCGCCGGCTTCACGTCGCGGTGCACCAGCCCGGCGCCGTGGACGGCGGCCAGGCCGAGCAGCAGCTGCTCGACGAGCACGGCGCACGTCCCGGCGTCCAGCGGGCCGTGCTCGCGGAGCAGGTCGGCCACCGACCCGCCGGCCACGAGCTCCATGGCCAGCACGACCAGGTCGTCCTCGGCCGCCCAGCCGTGGGGTGCCACGACGTGCGGGTGGCGCACCCGGACGGCCTGCTCGCGCACGAACCGTGCCAACAGGGTCGAGCTGTGCCGGCCGAGCACCTTGAGCGCGACGTCGTCCCCGGTGCGCAGGTCGTGCGCGCGCCACACCGACCCCATGCCGCCCGAGCCGACCTGGTCGAGCAGCCGGTAGCGACCCGCCACCACCAGGGCAGTCCTGGTGGCGGTCCTGGTGGCGGTCGTGGTGGCGGTCCGGGGCGCGGTCGCGGGCACCGTTCGACGCTAGCCCGCGGCGGCGGGCGTGGGCCGGTCCTCCACAGGGCCCGCCGCCGGTGGCACGCCTCCGCCTTGCCTACAGGTGGAGATCCGGCTGCGACGTACGACGATTCCGGTCGCCGGGGCAGCCGCTGATAATCTGCTCCGGTTGCCTTCGGGCGACCGTGCCGTGCGACCGATGTCGCCAGCCACGAACGCACAGTCCTCCTGCCACGGAAAGCCCGTGGCCGCTCTAGCCCAGAGGAGGTGGAGACCGCTATGCGTGCCTATGAAGTGATGGTCATCCTCGACCCGAGTCTCGACGAGCGCACCATCGAGCCGTCGCTCGACAAGTACCTCAACGTGATCCGCAAGGACGG
>DASTPB010000105.1:0-24862 GCA_035762385.1 Nocardioides sp.
CCCGTGGCGAGCAGGTAGATGTAGAGGTCGACGATCGCGACCGAGAACAGCGAGTACCACGCCCACGTGCCGTGGCCCTGGTTGAGCCGCGACACCCAGGTCCACAACCGGTAGCGGACCGGGTGCTTGGAGAAGTGGCGCAGCCGGCCGCCGACGATGTGGCGGCACGAGTGGCACGACAGCGTGTAGAGCCAGATGAACACGACGTTGGCGATCATCAGCAGCGTGCCGAGGCCCATGTGGATGCCGCTGGTCTCGCCGTCGCCGACGGCGTACTCGGCCGGCATCGGCCGGAAGGCCAGCAACGCGTCGTAGGTGAGCACGAGGGCGACCAGCACGGCGGCGTACCAGAACCAGCGGTGGACGTTCTGCAGGATCAGCGGGAAACGCGTCTCGCCCGAGTAGGACCCATGGGGCTCGGCGACGCCGCAGGCGGGCGGGCTGAGCCAGAACGCCCGGTAGTAGGCCTTGCGGTAGTAGTAGCAGGTCATCCGGAAGCCGAGCGGGAAGATCAGGATGATCAGCGCCGCCGACAGCGGCCACCAGTCGAACGGCTGGCCGAAGTCGGACGCGCCCTCGACGCAGTCGCCCAGGCACGGGGAGTAGAACGGCGACAGGTAGGGCGTGGCGTAGTAGTCGCGGCCCATGAACGCGCGGACTGTGGCGTAGACGACGAACGCGGTGAACACGACGAAGGTCGTCAGGGGCGAGAGCCACCACCGGTCCTGGCGCAACGTCCGCGCATCGATGCGCGCGCGGGTCGGGCTGGTCACGCCGTGGTCGGTTGTCGCCATGCGTCCTCCGTGCGGTCCCGGCAGTCCGGGGGATGGTCCCGGACGACGGTCCCGACTATGACCTGTGTCACGCCTGAGCGGAAGACAACGCGCCCAGCAAAACCTCACACGCCCTCGGCGCGTCGCTTGCCGGAGCGCCGCGATAACGTGACCGCGTGGCAACCCAACTCAATCCCCCCCGGCTCGTGAAGGGCGCGCGGGCCTCGCGCACCACCATCGCCCTCAAGCTGGGCATGGCGGTCAGCGGCTTCATCTTCCTCGGCTTCGTGCTCGCGCACATGTACGGCAACCTCAAGGCGTTCGCCGGGCACGACGCGTTCAACGAGTACGCCCACCACCTGCGCGTGCTCGGCGAGCCGATGCTGCCGCACGAGGGCGCCCTCTGGATCCTGCGGCTCGGGCTGGTCCTGTCGCTGGTGGTGCACGTCTACTGCGCCGTCGTGCTGTGGCGCCGCGCGGCTCGTGCGCGCACCACGAAGTACGTCATGAAGAAGGACACCGGTGCCACCCGCGCCAGCCTGATGATGCGGTGGGGCGGTGTCACGATCCTGGTCTTCCTCATCTGGCACCTGCTCAACTTCACCATCGGCAAGGTCAACCCGCAGGGTGGCGCGACCAACGACCCCTACAACCTGATGGTCGACACCTTCGACGTGTGGTGGATGACGCTCATCTACATCGTCGCGATGCTCGCCCTCGGCGCGCACCTCCACCACGGCATCTGGAGCGCCGCGCAGACGCTCGGCTGGACCGGCACCGCGGCCAAGCGCCAGCGCGCCAAGGTCCTCGGCTTCGTGATCGCGCTGATCGTCTCGATCGGCTTCTCCCTCGTCCCGCTCGCCGTGCTCGCGGGCATCATCACCAAGTAAGGGGTCACCGCACGTGAGCCACGACAGCCACGACATGGACATGCCCGACACCGTCACCTCGACGGAGGCCTCGCACAGCGGGTCGCTCGACGGGGACTACGACGACGCCGCGGGCTACTACACGCCGGGAGAGCCGCTCGTCGACACGAAGGCGCCGTCGGGCCCGATCGCCGACCGCTGGCAGAACCGGAAGTTCGAGGCCCGCCTCGTCAACCCGGCCAACCGTCGCAAGCTCTCGATCATCATCGTCGGCACCGGCCTGGCCGGCGCCTCCGCGGCGGCCACGCTGGGCGAGGCCGGCTACAACGTCAAGACGTTCTGCTACCAGGACTCCCCGCGCCGGGCGCACTCGATCGCCGCGCAGGGCGGCATCAACGCGGCGAAGAACTACAAGGAGGACGGCGACTCCGTCCACCGCCTCTTCTACGACACCGTGAAGGGCGGCGACTACCGCTCGCGGGAGTCCAACGTCTACCGGCTGGCCGAGGTCAGCACCAACATCATCGACCAGTGCGTCGCGCAGGGCGTCCCGTTCGCCCGCGAGTACGGCGGCCTGCTCGACAACCGCTCCTTCGGCGGCGTGCAGGTGTCCCGCACGTTCTACGCCCGCGGCCAGACGGGCCAGCAGCTGCTGATCGGCGCCTACCAGGCGCTCGAGCGCCAGATCGCCGCCGGCACGGTGTCGATGTTCACCCGCCACGAGATGCTCGAGCTGATCGTCGCGGACGGCAAGGCGCGCGGCATCATCGCCCGCGACATGGTCACCGGCGAGATCCAGACCCACCTCGCCGACGTCGTCGTCCTCGCCTCCGGCGGCTACGGCAACGTGTTCTACCTGTCGACCAACGCGATGGGCTCCAACGTCACCGCCGCGTGGCGCGCGCACCGCAAGGGCGCCTACATGGCCAACCCGTGCTACACGCAGATCCACCCGACGTGCATCCCGGTCTCCGGCTCGCACCAGTCCAAGCTGACGCTCATGTCGGAGTCGCTGCGCAACGACGGCCGCATCTGGGTGCCGAAGAACCAGGCCGACTGCGAGAAGGACCCGCGCGACATCCCCGAGGAGGACCGCGACTACTACCTCGAGCGGATCTACCCCTCCTTCGGCAACCTGGTGCCCCGCGACATCGCCTCCCGGGCCGCGAAGAACGTCTGCGACGAGGGTCGCGGCGTCGGCCCCGAGGTGGACGGCGTACGCCGTGGTGTCTACCTCGACTTCGCCGACGCGATCGACCGCCTCGGCCGCGACGCGGTGGCCAACAAGTACGGCAACCTCTTCGACATGTACGCCCGGATCACCGGCGAGGACCCGTACTCGGTCCCGATGCGGATCTACCCGGCCGTGCACTACGTCATGGGCGGCCTGTGGGTCGACTACGACCTGCAGTCCACGATCCCCGGCCTGTTCGTCACCGGTGAGGCCAACTTCTCCGACCACGGCGCCAACCGCCTCGGCGCCTCGGCACTGATGCAGGGCCTGGCCGACGGCTACTTCGTGCTGCCCCACACGATCCGCGACTACCTCGCCGACGGCCCGTTCGAGGCCATCGACGAGGCCCACCCGGCGGTCGTCGAGGCGCGGACGTCGGTGACCGACCGCATCGAGCACTTCCTGTCCGTCAACGGCACCCGCAGCGTCGACTCGTACCACCGCGAGCTCGGCAACATCATGTGGGAGTACTGCGGCATGGAGCGCACGGAGACGGGCCTGAAGAAGGCGATCGACCTGATCCGTGGCCTGCGCGAGGACTTCTACCGCAACGTCAAGGTGCTCGGCACCAGCGAGTCGCTCAACCAGTCGCTGGAGAAGGCCGGCCGTGTGGCCGACTTCTTCGAGCTCGGCGAGCTGATGTGCATCGACGCGCTCAACCGGCGCGAGTCCTGCGGCGGCCACTTCCGTGGCGAGTCGCAGACCGAGGACGGCGAGGCGCTGCGGCACGACGACGAGTTCGCCTACGTCGCCGCGTGGGAGTGGGCCGGGCTCGACGAGCGGCCCGTCCTGCACAAGGAAGACCTGGTCTACACCGCCATCGAGATGAAGCAGCGGAGCTACAAGTAAATGAACCTGACCCTGAAGATCTGGCGTCAGCCCGACGCCGCCAGCGCCGGTGCGATGCACACCTACGAGCTGGCCGACGTCTCCCCCGACATGTCGTTCCTCGAGATGCTCGACGTGCTCAACGAGCAGCTCAACGACCGGGGCGAGGACCCGATCGCGTTCGACTCCGACTGCCGCGAGGGCATCTGCGGCATGTGCGGGCTGATGATCAACGGCGACGCGCACGGCCCGGAGGTCACCACGACCTGCCAGCTCCACATGCGCTCGTTCACCGACGGCGAGACCATCACGATCGAGCCGTGGCGCTCCGACGCCTTCCCTGTCGTCAAGGACCTCGTCGTGGACCGCGGCGCCTTCGACCGGATCATCCAGGCCGGCGGCTACGTCTCGGTCAACACCGGCTCGGCGCCCGAGGCCCACTCGGTCCCGGTCCCCAAGGACGACGCCGACCGCGCCTTCAACGTCGCAACCTGCATCGGCTGCGGCGCCTGCGTCGCCGCCTGTCCCAACGGCTCGGCCTCGCTCTTCATGGGCGCCAAGGTCACCCACCTCGGCCTGCTCCCCCAGGGCCAGCCCGAGCGCGACGAGCGCGTGGTCAACATGGTCGCCCAGCACGACCACGAGGGCTTCGGCGGCTGCACCAACATCGGCGCCTGCACCGCCGCCTGCCCCAAGGAGATCCCGCTCGACGTGATCTCCCAGCTCAACCGCGACCTCCGCACCGCGATCAAGCACGGTCACTGATCCATCCACGCTTCCTCGGTCCCTGCCACGAGCGGTGCGTGAGGGGGATTCAGCGGCTTGGAGATCCCCCTCACGCACCGCTCGCCGGCGTACGTGGCCGCGCCACCCGGTGGGCGGTGCGTGGCGGGCATTCGGCAGCCGCCGAAGCCCCCTCAGCCACCGCTGGCGAGGTTCAGGCGGCGCGCGCTCGGCGCACGAGGTCGCTGAGCAACATGAACAGAAGGAGCCAACCCCCTTCGAAGTTCGGCGGCGGCCCGTCGTACCCGCGATCCACGAGTGCCCGGTGCACGAGCCGGACGGTCGCCCTCGGTGAACGCAGTCGCTCCTTCGTCACCTGCTCGTAGGGGACGTCGCTGCGGCGGTAGGCGGCATACCGGTCGATGTCGGCGAGGTACTGACCCCGGTCGTCCTGGTGGTGACCGCCTTCGTACTCCACCGCGAGCCCGTAGTCCTCGAACCACAGGTCCGGTGCGACCGCGTCGCCACCGGCGAGCTCGATCGTCCGGTTGACGTCCGGCACAGGGAGCTCCGCGAAGACCACATAGGCGAACAGCTCAGCCTCCGTCATGGACCTGCAGTCGCCCTCGAGGAACGGCAGCGCGTACGACGTCTCGGCCGCGCCGCGCCGCCACGGCTCCTCGGTCAGCATGTGCTCGAGGTTCGGTCCGTCCAGGACCTTCTTGTTGAGCAGCACCGATCCGACCCTGATCGCGTCGATCAGCCGCGAGTCGGCGCAGTAGGCCACGAAAGCCGCCTCGGCGCTGACACCATGCTCGTTGTGCGGGGGCATCTTCGCCGTGCGATGCAGGAACACGCCATCGAGCGTGAGGTGCAGGTCGCCCTCGACGACGAAGTGCAGCGGGAAGAGCGGCCCCACGCCGAGTCCTAGCTGGCGCAGCCGCGTCGCGCCGGTCGTGCGCGCCGTCGTCGGCAGAGCCAGGCGCGCGGCCTCGAGGTGGTCGAACCACGTCATGCGGTGGGTGCGGTGGACGTACACGCTCTGGTGGAGCCGCCGGAACTGTACGCCTTCGAGCACGTCGCGAGTCACCCCCAACTGGAGGGCCTGCTGCCGGGTGATCGGACCGTGGCACAGGTGCTCAGGGACACGTCGCATGGTCCCCAGTCAGCCTTGCGCATGTCATCCGAGCGACCGATGGACCGCCGCCTTGTGGACAACATGGCGGATGCAACGGCTGTGGACTGCTGACGGCCTGGCCCGTGAGGTGCTCCCACCCGACCGGGCGGTACGTCAGGAGCATTGCCCTCCCTCCGGATGCCGCTGCGCCACCCCCGAACAGCAGACACGCCGGTCAGTGTTCGTCGACGGTGCCCCAGGGGCATCGCACACCGGCGGAATCCCCCTGGGGCACCGCTCGGAGGATGCAGGGACGGGAGCGGGCGGGAGGGCGGGGCGGGCAGGAGCGGGCGGGAGCGGGCGGGCCAGGGGGCCGCGATCAGGTCAGGAGCTCCGGCGGCGGAGGAGGGCGACGAGCCCGAGCATGGTGGCAGCGCCGGCGGCGAAGGCGGCCTTCGGCGAGGTCGGGCCACCGGAGGCCGCAGCGGCAGGGCGTACGCCGGACGCCGCCGCGGCGAGGTCGACGCGGGGGCCTTCCGGCATCTGCTCGGCGACCCGGTCCGCCTCGCGGGCGGCGCGCGCCTCGGGGGAGGTGTGGGCCCAGGCGGCGGCGAGGACGATGACGCGCGAGGTGTAGTTGATCCAGACCATGAGGATCAGCGCGATCCCGAACGCCTGGAACGCCTCCGAGCTGGCCGTGGCCTTGAGCAGGAAGGTCGAGAGCTGCTTGAGGACCTCGAACACCAGCGCGCCGAGCAGCGATCCGGACCACAGGGACCGGCTCGGGGTGTTCGGGTGGGCGAGCAGGCGGAAGAAGGCGAAGAAGAGCAGGGTGCTGGCGGCCACGCCCAGGCACAGCGCGAGCACCCAGAAGAAGCCCTCCGCGACGACGCCCAGGTCGAGGGAGTCCATGATCGGGGTCAGCAGCTTGGTGGCGACGCCGGACACCACCACGCTCGTCACCAGGATCGAGCCGAGGGCGATCAGCGCGAGCACGTCCCGCAGCTTGCCGACCAGGAAGCTGGGCTGCTCGCGCTCAGGCTCCTCGAAGATGGCCAGCAGCGCGGTGCGCATGCCGGAGAGCCACCCCAGCCCGGAGTAGAGGGTGAGGACGAGTCCGACGCTGAAGATCCCCGGGGCGGCGGCCTGCAGGGTGTCGAGGGGTACGCCGTTGGCACCGCCGACCAGACCGGGGAGGACGGAGTTGGCGGCGTCGACGAGCGTGTCCTCGGCGTCCTCGTAGACCTTGGTGACCTGCCCGAAGATCGCGAAGGCGAGCGCGAGGATCGGGAAGAACGACAGGAAGGCGAAGTAGGTCACCGCCGCGGCGAGGGCACTCCCGTTGACCTGCCCGTAGTGCTCGACGGCGCGCACGAGGTGGTCGACCAGCGGCCGGTGCTGGCGTACGTCGGCGACGCGCTGCTTGACGGTGTCGAGGACGGGCACGGGTCAGCCCAGCGTGAAGTGGTCGGTGGCCCGCCAGCCGGTGGCGGCCTCGTGGACGTAGAGGCTGAACGCCGCGACGGCGAAGCGGCACTCGAAGTCCGCGAGCTCGGCGAAGGCGCGGTCGAGCGCCTGGTCGTCGAGGTGGTGGGCGATGGTGACGTGCGGGTGGTAGGGGTAGTGGAGCTCGACCTCGAGCGGCCCCTGTCGTACGGCGTCGGCGAGCACCTCGCAGCTCGAGATCCCCTCGGCCAGGGTGACGAAGACGACCGGCGAGACCGGCCGGAACGTTCCGGTGCCGCGCAGGTGGATGTCGAACCGCGGCACGGCCGACGCCGCGCGACCCAGGTGCGCGCGCACCGCCTCGAGGTCGGCGTCGGGCACCTCGGTCGGCGGGACCAGCGTGATGTGCGTGGGGATCTGCGTCGCCGTCGTGTCGCCGACGCTGGTCCGGTAGTCCTGGAGCTCGCTCGCCCAGGGCTCGGGAATCGCGATCGCTACTCCGATGGTGGGCACGCCCACGACCCTAGCGAGCCGCGGGCGCGAGGAAGCCGACCCGGTCGTAGACGTCGCGCAGCGTCGCCTCCGCCACCGCCCCGGCCCGCGCGGCGCCGTCGCCGAGGATGCGCTCGAGCTCGGTGCGGTCCTCCAGCAGCTCGCGGGTGCGTTCGCGCAGCGGCGTCAGGGTCTCGAGCACCACGTCGGCCACCTCGGCCTTGAGGTCGCCGTAGCCGCGGCCCTCGAAAGCGGACTCGAGTGCCTCCACCTTCTCCCCGGACAGCGCGGAGTGGATGGTCAGGAGGTTGCTCACACCGGGCTTGGCCGTCCGGTCGAACCGGATCTCGGTCTCGGAGTCGGTCACCGCCGAGCGGAACTTCTTGGTGAGCACCTTCGGCTCGTCGAGCACCCAGACGCAGCCCTGGCCGCCGATCGACTTCGACATCTGCTTCTCGGGCAGCTGCAGGTCGTAGATCTTCGCGGTCGACTCGAGGATGTAGGGCTCGGGCGGACGGAACGTCTTCTTGTAGCGGTGGTTGAAGCGGTTGGCCAGGTCGCGGGTCAGCTCCAGGTGCTGGCGCTGGTCCTCACCGACGGGGACGTACTGGGGGCGGTAGAGCAGGATGTCGGCCGCCTGCAGGATCGGGTAGGTGAACAGGCCGACGCTGGCCGCGCCCTCCCCGCCCTTGGCGGACTTGTCCTTGAACTGCGTCATCCGCCGGGCCTCGCCGAAGCCGGTCAGGCACTCCATCACCCAGGCGAGCTGGTTGTGCGCGGGCACCTGGCTCTGCACGAAGATCGTGGAGCGAGCGGGGTCCACGCCGGCCGCGAGCAGCTGGGCGACGGACACCAGCGTGCGATCACGCAGCACCTTGGGGTCCTGCTCGACGGTGATCGCGTGCTGGTTGGCGATGAAGTAGTAGGTGTCGAAGTCCTCCTGCAGCGCCACCCACTGCCGCAGCGCACCGAGGTAGTTGCCGAGGTGGAAGGAGTCCGCCGTCGGCTGGATGCCGGACAGGACCCGGGGGCGGGCGGTGGGCGTGGTCGACATGGGACCAGTCTCTCACCGGGCGCGAGTGCGACCGGCAGGGGTACGGCTGCGGCCCGCGGGCGACGCCGGGGGGTCGAATCCCATTCGCGATGCAACCGATCCGCCCCTGCCACGAGTCGTCACGACACGAGGGGCGACCCATGGGAAGGTGGGCCATGCAACGGGGGAACGCAGGAATGGAGCGCGTCCATGAGGTGTACGACGCCTCCTACCGCCGCCTGGTCGGCCAGCTGACCGGCGTGACGGGCGACCCGGTCGAGGCTGAGGACGCGGTCATGGAGGCCTTCGCCCGCGCGGTGAACAACTCCCGGTCCTTCCTCGACGCCGACAACCCCGAGGCGTGGCTCCGCACGGTCGCGGTCAACGTGACCCGCACCCGCTGGCGGCGCAGCCGGTTCTTCCGCGACGTCAGCCACCGCCTCGTCGCGCAGGAGTCGTACGCCGACCTGCCGGACGACCGCATCACCCTGCTGGCCGCGCTCAGACGGCTGCCGCCCGCGCAGCGCGAGGCGATCGCGCTGCACCACCTCGCCGATCTGCCGGTCGCCGAGGTCGCCCGGGCCGTCGGCTCCCCCGAGGGCACAGTGAAGGCACGCCTCGCCCGCGGTCGCACGGCGCTGGCCGCCCTCCTCGCCGACGCCGACCTGCAAGCTGATCCCGAGTCCGAGAGGAGCCCCCGATGAGCCTGCCTTCCGACTTCGCGCGCGAGATCAGTGATCACGCACCGCAGCCCGGCTTCGACGCCGTCGTCGACCGCGCCCGCATCGGCCGCCGCCGACGTCGTACGACGGTCGCGTCGGGGCTCGCGGCCGCGGTCGTGGCGGCGGGAATCGGGGTCGCCGTTGGCGACCTGCCGGGTGGCGACGCCTCCCCCGAGCCGGCCAACCCCACCCGGACCAGCGACGTCGAGGAGCGGATCGACGCCGCGCTGCCCGAGGGTGTCCGGCACGTCCTGGGTCGCGACGAGGTCCAGGCCTGGGACGTGTCGGCCGCGGACGGTGTCGTCGCGGCCTTCTGGCGGGCGTGCGGCGAGCTCGGCGACCCGTGTCAGCACGCATGGACCCTGCGCGACGGGGACGAGGTGACCGGCGGCCTGATCGATGCCCAGTCCCCGGTGGTCACCGTGGTGCCGGACGGCTGGCTGATCGACGAGCAACGAGGATCTACGCTCCTGCTCACCCCTGACGGCGAGGTCGAGCAGGTGGGCAGCGTCGGCGACGGCGGGACCGCGCTGGGACCTGACGACGCGGCCGTCCTGACGTCGGACGGCAGCCGCCTGCTGCGCGACGGTGCACTCGTCGCCATGCCGGAACCGCCCGACCGGCCCGTGGTCGGGGCCGCATACGTGGCACCGGGAGGACGGCTGGTCGCGGCGACCTCGGACCTCGACGGGTGGGGCGCCCAGGCGACCGACGACGGCCGCACGTGGGAGGAGCCCACGGACGGGCCGCCCGAGACGCTCAACGTCCAGGTCGCGGGGTCGGGCGACCACGTCGCGGTCATGTTCATCGGGGCAGGACCGGACAGGTCCGTCGGCATCGAGCAGGTGATCGTGTCCTCCGACGCCGGCCGGACCTGGACCACGGCCCACGGGCTCGACACGAAGGGTGCGGACCGCAGCCTCGATCCCTACGGAATGACCGTCGCGCCGGACGGGACGACGTACCTCACCACCGAGACCGAGGGATTGGTCCGCATCGACCCGGACGGCGGTGCCCGCGCCGTCCCGGTCTCCTCGCAGGCGACCTCGGTCTTCGCCCACGGCGACGACATCTGCGTCGTGGCCAAGGCCGGGGCGATCGACCAGATCCAGTGCTCGTCCGACGGTGGGACGACCTGGGCCCCGCAGCCCCTGCCGGGACTCAGCTGAGCGTGTCAGCCGGACAGGGGCTCGCAGGGCCCTGGGTCGTCCGTGCCTCAGGTGTCGTTCAGACGACCCAGCCGACGTTCTCCGCGACCAGGTCGGCCGCGGGGTAGATCCCCCGCAGCTCCTCGCGTCGGCGCAACAGCTCGACCACGGCTCCCGTGTTGCGGTCGGCCAGCTGGCGCCGGCGCTCCACCTCGCGTGCGATCTTCTCCTCGTCCATGACTCCCCCCATCGGAAGATTCGTGGGCGGCTGACCCGCCCCCTCACGATTGGATCGTTACAAGTCCGGGCTACGCAACGGTTCCGTCCGTGTTAACACCACGCAACATCATCGGAAATGACGTGCACGGTTCTGTGCGCAAGGCCGCACGGATCACCAGCGCCAGGCCGGCGAGGTCAGCCCGGTCAGGCGGGTACGGCGTCCCGCCCGCGCACGTGGAGGGCGGCCGACAGCAGCAGGATGGCGACGCCGGCGATCGAGAGGCCGAACCCGACCAGGGCGGGCGCGCGGAGGCCCCAGCCGGCTGCGATGACCAGTCCGCCGAGCCACGCACCGAGCGCGTTGGCGACGTTGAGCGACGCGTGGTTCATCGCGGCCCCCAGGGTCTGGGCGTCACCGGCCACGTCCATCAGCCGCAGCTGCAGGTTCACCACGAGCACCGAACCGAGCGTGGTGATGAGGAAGACGACGGGCAGGGCGGCCCAGCCGTGCGGAGCAGCGAACCAGAAGGCCAGCATCGTGGCGGCCATGCCGACGCCGCCGATGATGAGCGAGCGGAAGATCGACCAGTCGGCCATGATCCCGGCGAGCCAGGTGCCGGCCACCATGCCGAGGCCGAAGGACAGCAGGAAGACCGCGACCGCCCGCTCCCCCAGCCCGGCCACGTCGGTGACGACCGGGGCGATGTAGGAGTAGACGGCGAACATGCCGCCGAAGCCCACGGCGCCGGCCAGCAGGGTCAGCCACACCTGCGGCACGCGGAACGCGGACAGCTCGCGGCGACCACTCGCGCCGGGGTCGCCGGGGCACGACGGCACGAACCACACGACGAGCGCGAGGGTGACCACGGCAAGACCACCGGCGGCCCAGTAGGCGGCGCGCCAGCCGAGCTCCTGCCCGAGCACGGTGGCGGCAGGTACGCCGATCACGTTGGCGATCGACAGGCCGAGCATCACCAGGGCGACCGCGCGGCCCTTGCGGGAAGGGCGGGCCATGCTCGCCGCCACCAGCGAGGCGACGCCGAAGTAGGCCCCGTGCGGCAGCCCGGCGGCGAAGCGGGCGACCATCAGCTGCTCGTAGGACGTCGCGAGGGCGCTGAGGCCGTTGCCGACGGCAAAGGCCGCCATGAGGGCCACCAGGAGGGCGCGCCGCGGGAGGCGGGCGCCGAGGAAAGCCAGCACCGGCGCGCCGACGACCACCCCGACGGCGTACGCCGAGATCACGTGGCCACCGGTCGGGATCGACACGTCGACGCCGCTCGAGATCTGCGGCAGCAGCCCCATCGTGACGAACTCCGTGGTGCCGATCGCGAAGCCGCCCATCGCCAGGGCCAGCACTGCCAGGCCGAAGTGGCGAGCGGTCACCGACGGGACGTCGAGGTCGGCCGACGAGGGGTCGGCGGGCAGGGCGGAGGTCTCGGCGGTCGTCGTCATCACCTTCGACAAGGACGGGCTCCCGGGGATTGTTCCCCGGGAGCCCGTCATGTGACGTCGGTCGCGCTCAGAGCGAGGCGATGGCCTCGTTGAACGTGGCGGACGGACGCATCACCGCGGACGCCTTCTCGGGGTCGGGACGGAAGTAGCCACCGATGTCGGCAGGCTTGCCCTGCACGGCGAGCAGCTCGTCGACGATCGTCTGCTCGTTGTCGCGCAGCGTGCTCGCGAGCGAGGCGAACGCGGCCGCGAGGTCGGCGTCCTCGGTCTGCTTCGCCAGCTCCTCAGACCAGTAGAGGGCGAGGTAGAAGTGCGAGCCGCGGTTGTCGATCGTGCCGAGCTTGCGACCGGGTGAGCGGTCCTCGTTGAGGAACGTCTCGGTGGCCTTGTCGAGCGTGTCGCCGAGGATCCGGGCGCGGGCGTTGTCGGCGTAGCCGGCGAGGTGCTCGAGCGACGCGGCCAGGGCGAAGAACTCGCCGAGGCTGTCCCAGCGCAGGTAGTCCTCCTTGACCAGCTGCTGCACGTGCTTGGGCGCCGACCCTCCGGCGCCGGTCTCGAAGAGGCCACCGCCGTTCATCAGCGGGACGATCGAGAGCATCTTGGCGCTGGTGCCGAGCTCGAGGATCGGGAACAGGTCGGTGTTGTAGTCGCGCAGCACGTTGCCGGTGACCGAGATGGTGTCCTCGCCCTTGCGGATCCGCTCCAGCGAGTACGTCGTCGCAGCGGCGGGCGCCATGATCTGCAGGTCGAGGCCCTCGGTGTCGTGGTCCTTCAGGTAGGCCTCCACCTTGGCGATGAGGTTGGCGTCGTGGGCGCGGGTCTCGTCGAGCCAGAAGACCGCCGGCGTCTGGCTGGCGCGGGCACGGGTGACCGCGAGCTTGACCCAGTCGCGGATGGAGGCGTCCTTGGTCTGGCAGGCGCGCCAGATGTCGCCGGCCTCGACGTCGTGCGACATGAGGACGTCGCCTGAGCTGGTGCGCACCTCGACCGTGCCGGCGGCGGGGATCTCGAAGGTCTTGTCGTGCGAGCCGTACTCCTCGGCCGCCTTGGCCATCAGGCCGACGTTGGGCACCGAGCCCATGGTCGAGGGGTCGAGGGCGCCGTGCTCGCGGCAGTCGTCGATGGCCGCCTGGTAGACGCCGGCGTAGGAGGAGTCCGGGATGACGGCGAGGGTGTCCTGCTGCTCGCCGTCGGCGTTCCACATCTGGCCCGACGTGCGGATCATCGCCGGCATCGAGGCGTCGATGATGACGTCGGAGGGGACGTGCAGGTTGGTGATGCCGCGGTCGGAGTCGACCATCGCGAGCGACGGCCCCTCGGCCAGCCCCTTCTCGAACGCGGCCTTGATCTCCGCGCCACCGTCGACCTTGTCGAGGCCCGACAGGATGGCGCCGAGGCCGTCGTTGGCGGAGAGGCCGGCGGCGGCGATCTGCTCGCCGTACTGGGCGAAGACGTCGGCGAAGTAGGCGCGCACGACGTGGCCGAAGATGATCGGGTCGGAGACCTTCATCATCGTGGCCTTGAGGTGGGCCGAGAACAGGACGCCGTCGGCCTTGGCCTTGGCGACCTGCTGCTCGAGGAACTCGTCGAGGTGGGCGGCGCTCATGAACGTGGCGTCGACGACCTCGCCGTCGAGGACCGCCAGGCCGTCCTTGAGGACCGTCTCCTGGCCGTCGCCGGCGACGTGGACGATCGAGAGGGTGTCGTCGCCGTCGATGACGACGGACTTCTCGTTGCTGCGGAAGTCGTCGTGGCCCATCGTCGCCACCGACGTCTTCGAGTCGCTGCTCCAGGCGCCCATCGAGTGGGGGTGGGCCTTGGCGTAGTTCTTGACCGAGGCGGGTGCGCGGCGGTCGGAGTTGCCCTCGCGCAGCACCGGGTTGACCGCAGAGCCCTTGACCTTGTCGTAGCGCGCGCGGGTCTCCCGCTCCTCGTCGGTCTGCGGGTTCTCCGGGTAGTCCGGCAGGTCGTAGCCCTGCGACTGCAGCTCGGCGATGGTGGCCTTGAGCTGCGGGATCGAGGCGGAGATGTTGGGCAGCTTGATGATGTTGGCCTCGGGCTTCGTCGCCAGCTCGCCGAGCTCGGCCAGGGCGTCGTCGAGGCGCTGCTCCTCGGTCAGCCGGTCGGGGAACTGCGCGATCACGCGGCCGGCCAGCGAGATGTCACGGGTCTCGACGTCCACACCGGCGGTCTTCGCGTAGGCGGCGATGATCGGGAGGAACGAGTACGTCGCCAGCAGCGGCGCCTCGTCGGTCTGGGTGTAGATGATCTTGGCCATGGGTGACAGCTCCTGCAGCTCGCGATCTGGTCCGGGCATAACTCTTGACGTCAAGATACCTGACGCCGGCGGTCGGTGGCGACCCGCCTACCCTCGCACCCCCCATCAGCGCCCCGCTAGGCATGCAGGATGCCGCTAGGCTCGCCTTGGCCTACGCGGGGTACGGCCACTCGACTCTGGAGGGACTCGCGATGAGCGACATCGTGGAAGACACGCCGACCACCGGGCAGAAGTTCACGGCAGAGGCGCTGGGCACCTTCGTGCTCGTCTTCTTCGGGTGCGGCGCCGCCGTCTACAGCGGCGGCGACCTCGTCGCGACGGCACTGACCTTCGGCCTCACCGTGCTCGTGATGGCCTACGCGCTGGGTCG
This sequence comes from Nocardioides sp., assembly GCA_035762385.1. Classification (GTDB taxonomy): domain Bacteria; phylum Actinomycetota; class Actinomycetes; order Propionibacteriales; family Nocardioidaceae; genus Nocardioides. The sequence continues at coordinate 14,705 of DASTPB010000105.1, forward strand.
CATCTCCGGCGGTCACTTCAACCCGGCGGTCACGCTGGGCGCGGTCCTCGGCGGGCGCCTGCCGTGGAGCCTGGTCGGTCTCTACATGGCCGCGCAGCTGCTCGGCGCCCTCTTCGCCGGTGCCGTGCTGTTCGGACTCGGCCACGGCTTCGACGGCTTCGTCGCCGAGGGCAACATGGGCCAGAACTTCTACGGCGACCAGGGCTCCGGCTTCGCCTGGTGGGCGGCCCTCCTGCTCGAGGTGATCATGACCGCCGTCTTCGTCTGGGTCATCCTGGCCGTCACCGACGCGCGCAACGAGGTCAACGTCGCGCTCGGCCCACTCGCGATCGGCCTGTCGCTCACGATGGTCCACTTCGTCGGGATCCCGCTGACCGGCACCTCGGTGAACCCCGCCCGGTCGATCGGCGTCGGGGTCTTCGCCGGCGTCGACGCGATCATCCAGCTGTGGCTCTTCGTCCTCGCTCCGCTGCTCGGCGCGGCGATCGCCGGACTCACCTATCCGGTCCTGTTCGGCCACGGTGCCGAGCCGGTGGCCGGCTCGGGCCTGAACTTCGGGGGTGGCCGGGCGGACCAGTTCGTGCCGGGCAACTACGAGGCCCAGTGGAACCAGGGGCAGCCGGCCGCCTGGGGGCAACCCGGTGCGGCGTGGGGCGCTCCCCCGCAGCAGCAGTGGGGGCAGCCCGACCCCTACCGGCAGCCGCAGCAGCCCGACCCCTCCTACGGCGCACCGCAGCCCCAGCCGCAGCAGCCGGGGCAGTGGGGCCAGCCGGCTCCGCAGCAGCAGCCCGGCCAGTACCAGCCCGGTCAGCCGCAGCCCGGTCAGTCCCAGCCCGGCCAGTCCCAGCCCGGCCAGTGGGGCGCACCGCAGCAGCCCGGGCAGCAGCCGGGTCAGCCAGGTCAGCCGGCTCAGCCGGGTCACTGGGGCAACCCCGACGGCGACGACGACGGCCGCACGCAGGTGCGCCGGCCCGACTGAGCGGCCCAGCGCTCCGGACCGGCTCTCGACCGGCCCGGCTCTCGAGGCGAGTCAGCCCTCGACCGGTCGGGCGGTCCAGCCGGCGTCGAGGTCTTCCATCCCCACGAGGCCGACCCCCTTCTCGTACACCGTGCGGGTCGTGGTGTCGGCCTCGTCGCGGATCTGCACCAGCTCGCTGGACTGGTCCTCGATGGTCCCGCTCGCGCGGGGCAGGCCCGGGACGTCGTACGACAACCAGCCGTCGCCGAGCCGCGGGTCGGCCGGCATCGCGAGCCCGGCCTCGGCTCCGTCCTCACCGGCACGCCACGACGCGTCCTCGCCGTCCGTGCCGACCCACCACACGTTGCCGGCGCGGTCCTCGGCGTAGAGGCGGGTGACGACGGTCGGCGGCCGACCGTCGAGGTCGGAGGTGGTCCGCACGGCGGTTGCGTCGAGGCCTGCGACCGGCACCGTGCGGTCGAGCACCTCGACGTCGATGCGCCCGATCGTGCGTCCGTCGTCGCTGACGTCGTAGGTCGAGCGGGTCCCCGGCTCGAGGGCGAGCCAGGGGTTGTCGACACCCTCGACGAAGTCGTCGGGCGCGGGGGTCGGCGTCGGGATGACGAGGCCGTTGATTCCCGGCGAGTCGTACGGCGCCGGCTGGCCGATGCCGGCACATCCGGTGAGACCGAGGACCATCCCCGCTGCCGTGCCGGCCGCCAGCACAGCTCCCACCCGCGGACGGCGTACGGCTCGGGGCCCCCTCGTCATGGGCGCCAGCATGCCAGTCGCCGACCAGCGGCCGACGACCGATCGCGCGCTGCTAGCGTCAGCGGGACAGACGTCCCGCCTCCCGCACACCTCACGAGGAGTAACCACCGTGACCTCCGAACCCCTCAAGGTCGCCGTCACCGGCGCCGCCGGCCAGATCGGCTACAGCCTGCTCTTCCGCCTCGCCAGCGGCGCGCTGGCCGCGGACCGCCCGATCGAGCTGCGACTGCTCGAGATCGAGCCCGCCCTCAAGGCGCTCGAGGGCGTCGTCATGGAGCTCGACGACTGCGCGTTCCCGAACCTCGCGGGCGTCGAGATCGGCGCGGACGCCGAGAAGATCTTCGACGGCGTCAACCTCGCCCTCCTCGTCGGCGCGCGCCCGCGCGGTCCCGGCATGGAGCGCGGCGACCTGCTCTCGGCCAACGGCGCGATCTTCACCGCGCAGGGCAAGGCCCTCAACGCCGTCGCCGCCGACGACGTACGCATCGGCGTGACGGGCAACCCGGCCAACACCAACGCCCTCATCGCGATGACCAACGCGCCCGACATCCCGCGCGAGCGCTTCTCCGCGCTGACCCGTCTCGACCACAACCGCGCGATCTCGCAGCTGGCCGCCAAGACCGGTGCCGCGGTGACCGACATCAAGAAGATGACGATCTGGGGCAACCACTCCGCGACCCAGTACCCCGACCTCTTCCACGCCGAGGTCAAGGGCCAGAACGCCGCCGAGGTCGTCGGCGACCAGGCCTGGCTGGAGAACGACTTCATCCCGACCGTCGCCAAGCGTGGCGCCGCGATCATCGACGCCCGTGGCTCCTCCTCGGCCGCCTCGGCCGCGTCTGCCACCATCGACGCCGCCCGCGACTGGCTGTTCGGCTCGCCCGCCGACGACTGGGTGTCGATGGCCGTCGTGTCCCACGGCGAGTACGACGTCCCCGAGGGCCTGATCTCCTCGTTCCCGGTCACCACCTCGGGCGGCGACTGGTCGATCGTGGAGGGCCTGGAGATCGACGACTTCTCCCGCGCCCGCATCGACGCCTCGACCGCCGAGCTCGCCGACGAGCGCAAGGCCGTCACGGAGCTCGGCCTCATCTGAGCCGACCCGGCGCATCCTCGCCGGCATTTCCCGTCGAGTCGGCAATTCGAGGTCAGGATGCGCCGACTCGACTAGAAGCCGCCGGGCTGGTCGGGGATGGATCCCGCGAGGAAGATCAGCGAGACGCCGAGCACGACCAGCACGGCCGCGTCGAGGACCTTGTGGCGTACGGCGAGCATGCCGGCGTCGCGACGCCGCAGCACCAGTCGGACGGCTGCGGCGAACAGCAGGGCGCCGCCCATCAGCCGGACACCGGTGCGCCACTCGTCGAGCGCGACGACGACCATCGACACGCCGACGACGCCGAGGACGAGCAGGTAGAACGCTCCCCCGATCGTCGAGGGGTAGCGGCGCGGCTCGTCGTCCTCCGGGGGCGGCTCCGCCGAGACGGGCGGGACGGACTCGGGCGGCTGGACCGGCCGTTCGGGGTGCTCGTCCGGGTCAGGGTGGTCGGGGTGGGGGTCGGCCATGTCAGGACCGGACGGACTTCTCGGCGATCTCGACGATGTTGGTCAGCAACATCGCGCGGGTCATCGGCCCGACACCCTTGGGGTTGGGCGAGACCCACCCCGCCACGTCCCACACGTCGGGGTGCACGTCGCCGGTGACCTTGCCGTCGACACGCGAGACCCCGACGTCGAGCACGGCGGCACCGGGCTTCACCATGTCGGCCGTGACGATGCCGGGCACGCCGGCGGCCGCCACGACGATGTCGGCGCCGCGCACGTGCGCGGCGAGGTCGCGCGTGCCGGTGTGGCACAGCGTCACGGTCGCGTTCTCCGAGCGCCGGGTCAGCAGCAGCCCGAGCGGGCGGCCGACGGTGATCCCGCGACCCACCACCACGACCTCGGCGCCCGCGATCTCGACGCCGTGACGGCGCAGCAGCTCGATCGAGCCCACGGGGGTGCAGGGCAGCGGTCCGGCCTCGCCGAGCACGAGCTTGCCGAGGTTGACCGGGTGCAGCCCGTCGACGTCCTTGGCCGGGTCGACCCGCGAGAGCAGGGCGAACTCGTCGAGCCCGGTCGGCTGCTGGACGATGAAGCCCGTGCACGCGTCGTCGGCGTTGAGCTCGTCGATCACGGCCTCGACCTCGGCCTGGGTGGCCGTGGCGGGCAGGTCGCGACGGATCGAGGTGATGCCGATCTCGGCGCAGTCCCGGTGCTTGGCGCCGACGTACCAGTGCGAGCCGGGGTCGTCGCCGACGAGCACCGTGCCGAGGCCCGGGGTGACCCCCTGCTCCCTCAGCGCGGCGACCCGCTCGGCGAGCTCGGCCTTGATGGTCCGCAGCGTGGCTGCGCCGTCGAGGGTCTGTGCGGTCACGCGGGTCATCCTAGGGTCGGGGCTCAGTGGAAGAAGTGGCGCGCGCCGGTGAGGTACATCGTCACGCCGGCGGCCTCGCAGGCGGCGACGACCTCGGCGTCGCGCACCGACCCACCGGGCTGGACGATGGCCTTCACGCCGGCGTCGATGAGGATCTGGGGCCCGTCGGCGAAGGGGAAGAACGCGTCGGAGGCCGCGACGGCGGACGAGGCCCGCTCCCCGGCCCGTTCGACGGCGAGCCGGCAGGAGTCGACGCGGTTGACCTGCCCCATCCCCACCCCGACGGACGCGCGACCGGCGGCGAGCAGGATCGCGTTCGACTTCACGGCGCGGCAGGCGCGCCACGCGAACGCGAGGTCGGCGAGCACCTCCTCGGAGGCGGCCTCCCCGGTCGCCAGGGTCCACGTCGACGGGTCGTCGCCACCCTCGTCCGACCGGGCGGACAGCACGTCTCGGTCCTGCAGCAGCAGCCCACCCGAGATGGACCGCATCTCGGCCCCGCCGCGGGTCAGTGGCGGGCACTCGAGGATGCGGATGTTCTTCTTGGCCTGGAGGACCTCGATGGCACCGTCGTCGTAGCCCGGCGCGACGACGACCTCGGTGAAGATCTCGGCCACCTGCTCGGCCATCGCGACGGACACCGGGACGTTGGTGGCGATCACGCCGCCGAAGGCGCTGACCGGGTCGCACTCGTGGGCCCTGCGGTGGGCGGCGGCGACGTCGTCGGCGACCGCGATGCCGCACGGGTTGGCGTGCTTGATGATCGCGACGGCCGGCTCGTCGAAGTCGTAGGCCGCCCGGCGGGCCGCGTCGGCGTCGACGTAGTTGTTGTAGGACATCTCCTTGCCGTGGTGCTGCTGCGCCTGGGCGAGGCCGGGGCCGCCGGGAAGGAAGCCGTTGCTGTAGAGGGCGGCGGCCTGGTGCGGGTTCTCGCCGTAGCGCAGCACCGCCTCCTTGGTCCACGTGGCGCCCATCCACGCCGGGAAGCCGGACCCCTCGCTGGTGTCGGTGAGCACGTTGCCCATCCACGACGCGACGTGGACGTCGTAGGTCGCGGTGTGCACGAACGCCTCGGCGGCGAGGCGCTGACGCTCGGTGAGCGTGAAGCCACCGGCGGCGACGGCGGCGAGCACGGCGTCGTACGTCGTGGGCGAGGTGACGATGGCGACGCTCGGGTGGTTCTTGGCCGCGGCGCGCACCATCGACGGGCCGCCGATGTCGATCTGCTCGACGCACTCGTCGGGACCGGCGCCCGAGGCGACGGTCTGGGTGAAGGGGTAGAGGTTGCTCACCACGAGGTCGAACGGCTCGACGCCGAGCTCCTCGAGCTGCGCGACGTGGGAGTCGAGGCGGCGGTCGGCCAGGATCCCGGCGTGCACCCGCGGGTGCAGCGTCTTGACGCGGCCGTCGAGGCACTCGGGGAACCCGGTGAGGTCCTCCACCTTGGTGACCGGCAGGCCGAGCGACTCGATGAGCGCGGCGGACCCCCCGGTGGAGACGAGCTCCACCCCGGCGTCGTGGAGGCCACGGACCAGGTCGTCGAGCCCGGCCTTGTCGTAGACGGAGACGAGCGCGCGGCGGATCGGGATGCGGTGCTCAGCGATTTCGGGGGACACGGGACTCCTCGTTGATGTTCGAGTCGAGGGCACCCAGGCGTTCGATGCACCCCGCGCGTCACTCCCCGGTGGTGGCCCACCTGCGCCAGTCGTGTGCCGGCAGCCTACCGAGCCCCGGCCCCGATGCGAACCCGGCGGCCCTCCACCGCGATCCCCTCGCGGGCGATGCGTCCGACCGCGTCGACGAGCATCGCCCGCTCGGCGGTCTTGATGCGCTCGTGGAGCGACGAGACGTCGTCGTCGTCGGCCACCTCCACGGGCACCTGCGCCACGATCGGACCGGTGTCGACGCCCGCGTCGACCACGAAGAGCGTCGCGCCGGTGACCTTGACCCCGTGCTCGAGCGCGTCGCGCGGGCCGTGCATGCCGGGGAACGCCGGGCACAGCGCCGGGTGGGTGTTGAGGGTGAGGAACCGGTCGAGGAAGTCGGTCGAGAGCAGCTTCATGAAGCCTGCGGAGACCACGAGGTCGGGCTCGAACCGCTCGACGACCGTCGCCAGGGAGGCGTCCCACCCCTCGCGGGTCTCGAAGTCCTGGACCTGGCGCACGAAGGTCGGGATCCCGGCGCGCTCGGCGCGCGCGAGGCCCTCGATGTCCTCGCGGTCGGCGCCGACGGCGACGACCCGGGCGCCGTACGCCGGGTCGGCACAGGCGTCGAGCAGGGCCTGCAGGTTGGTGCCGGACCCCGAGACGAGGACGACGAGACGGGTGGGCTGGTGCACGCGCCGCAGTCTAGGCGCGGTGGGACGGGGTGCCGGGTCGCGTCCGGTCGCGCGCGAGACGCCCGACGACGAGCGCCGCGATCCCTGTGGTCACCGGCACCGCGGCGATGATCCCGAGCCCGCCCACGAGTCCGCGGACCACCTCCTGGGCGACCACCTCCTGGCTGACCGCGATCCCGAAGGGCAGCGCCAGCGCGGAGAAGACCAGCATCAGCGGGAGCGTGGCGCCGACGTAGGCCAGCACCAGGGTGTTGACGGTGGACGCGGCGTGCGAGCGCCCGATGCGCATGGCCCGTGTGAACAGGGAGCGGGTGCTCGCGTCGCGGTCGACGTCCGCGAGCTCCCACACCGCCCAGGTCTGGGTGACGGTGACGTCGTCGAGGACGCCGAGGGCTCCGATGACCAGGCCGGCGAGCAGCAGGCCGCGCAGGTCGACCTGCGCGGCGATGCCGGAGATGTACTGGCTGCCCTCGTCGACGAGGCCGGTGAAGTGGCCGACCTCGGTGAACACCCACCCCACGCCGCCGATCACCACGAGCGAGACCAGGGTGCCGAGCATCGCGACGGTCGTCCGGACGCTGAAGCCGTGCGAGAGGTAGAGCGTGACCAGCATGATCGACGACGCCGTCGTCACCGCGACGAGGAGGGGCGACGACCCCTCCATGATCGCGGGGAGCGTGAACGCCGCGATGACCACGAGGGAGTACGCCAGGCTGGCGAGGGCGCCGATGCCGCGCCAGCGCGACAGCGCCAGGACGCACACCGCGAACAGGACGAACAGCACGAGCAGCGGTGGGCCGCGGTCGAAGTCCTGGAAGGCGTACTGCTCGCCGTCGGGCGCCTGCTCGGTGAACGACACGACGATGCGGTCCCCCGCCACCACCTCCGGCGCCTGCGACCCGTAGGGCAGCAGCGCCTCCGCCGTCCCCGGGGCGCCCGGACCGCTCAGCAGCTCGACGTCGGCGAGCCGGCATCCCTCCACCGGCCGGCGGCAGGGGCCGACCGACTGCACCTCGGCGGTGCCGCGCTCGACGTCGACGCCCGGCCCGCTGACCTCGAGGTCGCCGTCCGGCCAGAGGGTGACGAGCCCGACGAGCGTGGCGAGCACCAGCGGCGCCACCAGCGCCGCGACGAGCACCCTGACCTGCCGCGGCGCGGGCCCGAGGGGCGAGTCGTCGCCGTGGCTGTGTCCAGCCCCCACGGTCAGTCCTCGGACGGGTCGTCGGAGGCGGGTCCCTCCACCGGCACGGCCGACCGGGCGGCACGCCACGCCAGCCAGGCCAGCAGGGTGGCCCCGAGGAGCGCGCCGATGCCGCACGCCGTGACCGCGTGGACCAGCACGTCACGGGTGAAGGGGCCCACGAAGCGCATCCGACCCGGCCCTGCGGCACCACCGGACAGGGAGGCGAGCAGCGCGAGGGCGACACCGGCCGCCAGCCCGCCGCCGCAGCCGGCGAGCGCGATCCGGTCCCACGTCAGGAAGCGTCCGCGCAGCGTCCGGTGCGCCGCGACGGCGGCCACCAGCGGCGGGAGGACCATGAGGGCGCCCGCCCACCCGGGCGGCGTGCCCGCCTCCGGCAGGGCCGCGGCGAGGGGGACCACCGGCAGGGGACCGAGCACGACGGCGCCCGGCGAGACGACAGTGGCGCCGCCGACAGCGAATCCGGGCCCGAGCAGCCACGAGCCGGCGAACAGCACGGCGTTGGGGGCGTAGGCGGCGTTGACCAGCGCGTAGAGGCCGGCCTCCGCCGGGCTGAGGTGGAGCCGCGAGGTCATCGTCGCGGCCTCGTCGAAGGACGCCGCGAAGCACACGAGGAAGAGCACGGCCGAGACGACCAGCAACCGGGTGAGCACGGCGCCCGCGACCGCGGCCCCCGCGCGGACCGGCCCCGGGACGAACGCCGCCCAGATCGCCGCGCGGCCGGAGCCCACCGCGATGGCCGGGGCGGCCACGAACACCGTCAGCAGCAGGGTCCAGCCGAGCACGCGCGGCACGGACGGGTCGGCCGTGCTGCCGGCGGCCAGCGTCGCGACGACCACCGCCACGACGGCGTACGCCGCGAAGAACAGCACGACGGCGGTGGGGACGGTGACGTCACGTTCGCCGTCGGAGATCCGGTCGGCGTCGGGGCCGTGCCCGGAGACCGAGTCGCCGACGCGGTGCCCGAGCCGCCACACCGACCACGCGGCGATCGCCGTGATGCCGAGCGGGACGATCGTGACCCGGGCCCCCGCGACGCCGACCCCGGCACCGTGGCCGGCGAGCCAGGCGAGGGCGCCCACGCGCATGCCGTCGCGCGGTGCGCCGTGGACGCCGGCGTCGGAGGCGAACCAGCCGATGACGCCGATCGCGAGCAGCACGACCAGCGGCCCGAGGGCCGCGAGCGCCCCACCGAGGGTCGCGATCAGCACGAGCGGACGCGGTCGGGAGGCCTCGGCCCGCCCACTCTCGTGTCGGGACCGGTCGGGTCGGGTCAGGAGCGACGTCATGGCCGCCCCATCATCACCCGCCCACCGCGACGGATCGTGCTCCCACGCCGCCGGCAGCGGGCCGTGGGGGACGCGCGGCACGATGTGCGCGACGCGGACTGCTCCCGTACCGTGGTGCGGTCATGAGGAGCCCCGAGACCTTCGACGCCTACTACGTCGAGACGCGCACCCGCCTGCTGCACGAGGCGTACGCCCTCACCGGGGACGCGCCGGCAGCCCGGGCCGCCGTCCGGGACGCCTTCGTGCTCGCGTGGCACCGCTGGCGCAAGGTCGGGCAGCTCGAGGACCGGGACGGCTACGTGCGCCCGATCGCCCTCGGCCGCGCGCGCAGGCGCCACACCGCGAGGATCTGGCACCGCGACAAGTCGCTCGACCCCGAGGTGCGCGCCACCCTCGAGGCGCTGTCCAAGCTCACGTCCCGCCAGCGTGAGCTGCTCGTCCTCAACGGCATCTCCGCGCTCTCGCTGAACGAGGTGGCCCGCACCGTCGGCCTGCCCCGCGTCGACGCCGAGCGCGAGCTCCAGATCGCGAGCTCGCAGTTCTCCCTGCACCGCGACGTCCCGACGACCGACATCCCGCGGCTGCTCCACGCCCTCGCCGGACCGCTGGAGGACATCCGCTGGCCCCGCGCCACGGTCATCCGTCGCGCCGGTGCGGCGCGGCGTCGTACGCACACCGTGATCGGCGCGGCCCTCGCGACCGCCGCGCTGGTCGCCTCCGGCTCCCTGGTCGCCACCGGCGCGGGCGCCGAGCCGACCAGCCTCCGGGAGGAGAAGGCGACGCCCGGGGTCACGGTGCACGCACCCGTCGACGACCCGGGCAAGGAGATGGTCGGCGCCGACTCGCTCCTCTCCCCTGCCCAGCTGTCCCGCTTCGGGGCCGGCCTCGACTGGACCGAGACCGCCACGACCGACAACCTCGACGGCGACGGCCTGCTGGCGCCCTGCCAGCGCGAGCGGTTCGCCGACCCCGACGGCGTCACCGCCCTCGCCCGCACCTGGGACGGCACCGAGACCCGCGTCGAGAAGAAGAAGACCGGCAAGGGCAGGCGCGAGGTCACCGACGTGCGGTCGACCGCCGTCGAGATGGTCGAGATGTCGCGAAACGAGCGCCAGGCAGCGCAGGCCTTCGAGACCGCGTCGCTGTGGTACGCCGGGTGCATCGACCCCCGCACCCAGCTCCTGG
>DASTPB010000106.1:0-3909 GCA_035762385.1 Nocardioides sp.
GGGAGGGTCTCGTTGCGTCCGAGCGCCCGGTGCGCCTCGTCGCCGATCACCTCGGCGACCCGGTCGTAGGTGAAGTCCGCGGCGAGGAGGGCCTCGCGCAGGGGGCCGGCGAGGTCGAGGTCGGACGACATGGGCCCAGCCTCGCAGGTCGTCCGCCCGTGACGTCCTGGGCGCCGGTCGCCCGGGCCGCCACGGGCCATGACGTGGGCGGACAGCGTCATGGCGGCCGGTCGCCGGAGCGACCAGCCGCCATGACGTGCGGGGTGCTCGCCAGGTCAGGCGTGGTTCGGGGTCATCGACGTGGCCCCGGTGGTGTCACCGTCGTCGGCGATGGCGACCTCGCGCCGCTTCGACACGACCACGGCGGTGGTGATGATCGCGACCGCGACGAGCGCGATCGCGATGCGCAGGACGTCGTTCTGGTCCTCACCGACGCTCATCGACACGACGGCGCTGGCGATGAGCAGCGAGACCAGGTTCATCACCTTGATGAGCGGGTTGATGGCGGGGCCGGCGGTGTCCTTGAAGGGGTCGCCGACGGTGTCGCCGATCACCGTCGCCGCGTGGGCCTCCGAGCCCTTGCCGCCGTGGTGGCCGTCCTCGACGAGCTTCTTGGCGTTGTCCCAGGCACCTCCGGCGTTCGCCAGGAACACCGCCATCAGTGTGCCGGCGCCGATCGCACCGGCGAGGAAGCCCGCCAGCGAGGCCACGCCGAGGCCGAAGCCGACCGCGATGGGTGCCATCACGGCCAGGATGCCGGGCGTGATCAGCTCGCGGAGCGAGTCGCGGGTCACGATGTCGACGACCTTGCCGTACTCCGGGCGTCCGGTGCCCTCCATGATCCCGGGGATCTCGCGGAACTGGCGGCGCACCTCGAACACGACCGCACCCGCCGCGCGGGCGACGGCGTTGATGGCCAGGCCGGAGAAGAGGAACACGACCGCGGCGCCGAGGAGCACGCCGACCAGGACGCCGGGGTTGTAGACGAGGAAGTTCAGCGCCGTCTGGTCGTCCTCGCTGAGCACGCCGGCGTCCACGACCGCCTCGGCCACCGAGGTGGAGTACGAGCCGAACAGCGCGGTCGCCGCCAGGACCGCCGTGGCGATCGCGATGCCCTTGGTGATGGCCTTGGTGGTGTTGCCGACCGCGTCGAGCTCGGTGAGGATCTGCGCACCCTGCTCGCTGACGTCACCGGACATCTCGGCGATGCCCTGGGCGTTGTCGGAGACCGGGCCGAAGGTGTCCATCGCGACGATCACGCCGACGGTGGTCAGCAGGCCGCAACCGGCCAGCGCGACCGCGAACAGCGAGACGGTGACGGTCGCGCCGCCGAGCAGGAAGGCGCCGAACACGGCGGCCCCGATCACCAGCGTCGTGTAGACGGCCGACTCGAAGCCCACGCTCAGGCCGGACAGGATGACGGTCGCGGGACCGGTCAGCGAGGTCTTGCCGACGTCCTTCACCGGGCGGTACTCGGTGCCGGTGTAGTAGCCGGTGAGGGCAAGGATGCCCGCTGCCATCACGATGCCGATGACGACCGCGAGGCTCGCGATCAGCCGCGGGTCCCCGCTCGCGCCGGCCATGTCGACGCCGGTCAGGTTGTCGAACTCGGCGAACGAGCCGGGCAGGTAGGCGTACGAGACGATCACCGAGCCGACCGCGCCGACGGCGGCGGAGATGTAGAACGCGCGGTTGATCGTGGTCAGGCCGTTCTCGCCGGCCCGCGGCTTGGTGATGAAGACACCGAGCACGGCGGTCAGCGCGCCGATCGCGGGGATCAGCAGCGGGAACACCAGGCCCTGGTCGCCGAACGCGGCGGCGCCCAGGATCAGCGCGGCGACCAGCGTGACGGCGTACGACTCGAAGAGGTCGGCGGCCATGCCGGCGCAGTCACCGACGTTGTCACCGACGTTGTCCGCGATGGTGGCCGCGTTGCGCGGGTCGTCCTCAGGGATGTTGTTCTCGACCTTGCCGACGAGGTCGGCGCCGACGTCGGCCGCCTTGGTGAAGATGCCGCCACCGACACGCATGAACATGGCGAGCAGGGCGGCGCCGAAGCCGAAGCCCTCGAGGACGTGCGGCGCCTCGTCCTTGAACAGGAGCACCACGACGCTGGCACCGAGCAGGCCGAGGCCCACGGTGGCCATGCCGACGAAGGCGCCGGTGCGGAAGCCGATGGTCATGGCCGGGTCGCGGCCCTCGGTCTCGGCGGCGGCGGCGACGCGCAGGTTGGCGCGCACGGCCAGGCTCATGCCGAGGTAGCCGATCGCGGCGGAGAAGCCGGCGCCGACAAGGAAGAAGATGGAGCGACCGATGCGGACGGTCATGTCGTCGGCCGGTAGCGCGAACAGGACCACGAACGCCACCGCGGCGAAGACTCCAAGCGTGCGGAACTGCCGCTGCAGGTAGGCGTTGGCGCCTTCCTGGACGGCCTGGGCGATCGTCTTCATGTTGTCGGTGCCCTCCCCCGCGGCGAGCACCTGCGACCTGAACATCGCCGCCATCCCGAGCGCGCCGAGCGCGATCAGGGCGACGACGACCACCAGGACGAGGTTGCCCCCCTCGAGCTCGGGCTTCGCGACGACCGCGGGCAAGATCCCCGTCATACGTGTCCTCCTCGGACTGCTACTGGCACTGGAAAGATCCGTGAACGCGCCGGAGTCTACGCAGACGTGACCCAGATCACGGCAGGGCGTGACCCAGGCCACACCATGGATCTGCGCGGCCGAGCGCTTCGAACGTGACAAAACCCTCCGGACACGTCCGGAGGGGTGGTGAGGCTGCCGTTTGGCTCAGGCGCCGGGCGCCAGGCCGACGGAGTCGTGGATCACGAACACCTTCGCCAGACCGGTGATCCGGAAGATCTTGAGGAGCCGCTCCTGGGTGCAGACCAGGTCGAGGGACCCGTCGTGGGCGCGGACCTTCTTGAGCCCGCCGACCAGGACGCCCAGACCGGTGGAGTCGAGGAACTCGACGGCCTCGAGGTCGATGACGATGTCGTAGGTGCCGGCACCCACGAGCTCGGTGATGCAGTCACGCAGCTTGGGCGCGGTGTAGACGTCGATCTCGCCGCCGACGGCAACGACGGCACGGCCGTCCACCTCGCGTGTCGCAAGGGTGAGATCCACGACTGCTCCCCGGTCCCCGAACTCGTTCGGACAGTGCGCCTACGGGCACGCAGTGCCCCTTCGTTCTTCCGGGTGGTATCAAACCACGAGTCACAAGGGTTCCGCAGGACTCCTCCCCACATCACTCCAGCACCGGCGCCGCCGGCGTCCCCGCCCTTTGCCAGACTTCACGGGGTGAGGTCCCCCCGTCCCGGCGTCGTCCCACCCGTCGACACGCTCGTGCGTCGACTGGTCGGCGTGCCCGGACGGGAGGACCGGCTGCGTCACCTGGAGGTGCTCCCCGCCCGCGAGGCGGTCCACGAGGAGTGGCCGCACTGGGTGCCCGACGACGTACGTGGGGCGTACGCCGCCCAGGGCGTGGCGCGACCGTGGCGGCACCAGGTGGTGGCGGCCGACGCGGCCCACGCCGGCGACCACGTGATCGTCGCCACGGGCACGGCGTCGGGCAAGTCGCTGGCCTACCAGCTGCCGGCGCTGTCCGCGATCCGCGCGGCCCGCGGGCCGCGTGGCGAGCGTGGGGCGTCGGTGCTCTACCTCGCCCCGACCAAGGCGCTGGCCCACGACCAGCTCGCCGGGCTGACGTCGCTGGGCCTCGACGTACGGCTCTCGGCGCACGACGGCGACAGCTCGCGCGAGGAGCGCGACTGGACGCGCGACTTCGGCGAGTACGTCCTCACCAACCCCGACATGCTCCACCGCTCCCTGCTGCCCTCCCACCACCGGTGGTCGCGGCTTCTCGGGTCGCTGCAGTACGTCGTCGTCGACGAGTGCCACCACTACC
>DASTPB010000107.1:0-13424 GCA_035762385.1 Nocardioides sp.
TGCAGCAGCGCCAAGGCGATCCTCGCCATCAACACCGACCCCGACGCGCCGATGGTCACCAAGGCCACCCACGCCGTCATCGGCGACCTCCACGAGATCGTCCCGGCGGTCAACGCCGAGATCCGCCGCCGTCGCGGATAGGTGGGCGCGGCCGAGGGCGTGGGTGGCGCCGCGGGTGGATCCAGCCGGCACCCCTCACGACGGACGCCGTCGACGAGCGAGCTCCCGGGGCGGATCGGCGGTCGCGAGACCGACCGTCTCCGGCGTCAGGGTGACGTCGAACGCTTCGCAGATGGACAGCAGGGTGGCGTCGTCCCCGGCGGCTGCAGCGGCCCGGGCGGCCATGGTGGCGGGATGGACCAGCCGACCGGCGAGCGTGCGAGCGAGGCGCACGGTCTCCTCGTCGGACCAGCCCGAGGGTGCGGCTGCCCGGACGACCTCCACACACCGGGACTCGACCCGGGCACGCATCGCCGCGATCAGCGGTCCGGCCCGCCGGGCGGCGACGTGGTCGAGGTAGCGCTGGACCGCATGGCCGAGCAGGCCCTCGGCCTCGATGATCGCCTGGGCAACCGGCGACTCCGCACCGGACTGCTCGCGCATCGTCTCGAGGTCGACGATGTGGACGCCGTCCACGCGGCTCACCGCGGGGTCGACGTTGCGCGGCATGGAGAGGTCGACGAGAGTGAGGGCGGCTCGGCGGTCGGACATCGCGTGTTGCACGTGGTCCGTGGTCACCAGCGGTTCCGACGCCGAGGTCGCGCAGATGACGACGTCGGCAACGGCCATCCTCGCGCCGAGCTCCGACAGTGGGTGCGCATACGGGGCTCCGGCCAGGTGAATCGCTCGACTCTCGTCACGGGCCACGACAACTGGGCGATGCCCGAGGAGCCTGAGCTGGTGCACCGCCACCGATGCCATGCGACCCGACCCCACCACCACTACTGAGGGCCGGGTGACACCCGCATTCACCAGCCCGAGCTCGACGCCGCGGCTGGCCAGGGAGCGGGAGGTGGAACCCAGTGCCGTGCGCCGGTGCACCAGGCCCGCGGCGCGCACCGCCGTGGCGAAGAGCTCGCCGAGCACGCCGCCCACCGCCCCAGCCGCGCACGCATCCCGCAGCGCAGCGCGAACCTGGGTTCGGATGTCCGGCTCGCCCACGACCCGGGACTCGAGGCCGGCCGTGACCCGGAACAGGTGGGTCACGGCATCCTGGTCGGCCCGGAGGGCCAGGGCCTGCCGCATGTCCGTGGACGGGACGTCGGCGGCTCCGGCCAGTGCGTCGACGAGCCGTTGAGGGTCCGCCTGTCCCGCGGCGTAGATCTCGGTGCGACTGCATGTCGCGAGCAGGATGGCCTCGGAGAACCCGGCGGCACGGACGGCGTCGAGCACGCCCTCGCGCCGGTCGGCCGTCAGCGCGACGCTCTCGAGCAACGGCAGCGGCGCTGTGCGGTGACACAGGCCGACCATGACGACGCCGTTCATCCAAGCCTCCCCTACCCCGTGTGGCGTTCGGCCAAGCGCAGCAGGACGCCGCAAACGGGTCGTCAAATCGGTCGGGAGCTGCGGGCACCGATCCGAGGTCGGCCGCCGGTCGCGCCCGCACCCGCGGCTGAGCCGCCGTCGTACCCGACCCTCCGTGGGGGTGGTGACGTCCGTCTCGTCCCGCCCGTAACCTCTCGCGACCTCCCGCGTTGTCTACCCAGTAGTAGCGCGGGCGGCCACGAGGCCCGCGCCAGGGAGCCGTACGGCAGGGAGGGTGAACGATGGGTGTCGAGATCCAGGTCGACGGCCTGAGCAAGTCCTTCGGCAAGCAGCTCATCTGGGGCGACGTCACGCTGACCGTGCCGGCGGGCGAGATCTGCGTGATGCTCGGGCCCTCGGGCACCGGAAAGTCGGTCTTCCTCAAGACCCTCATCGGCCTGCTCAAGCCCGACAAGGGCTCGATCATCATCGAGGGCACGGACATCGCGAGCTGCTCGGAGCGCGAGCTCTACGAGATCCGCAAGCTGTTCGGGGTGCTCTTCCAGGACGGCGCCATGTTCGGCTCGATGAACCTCTACGACAACGTCGCCTTCCCGCTGCGCGAGCACACCCGGAAGTCGGAGTCCGAGGTCCGCGACATCGTCATGGAGAAGATGGACCTCGTCGGTCTGCTCGGGGCCGAGGACAAGCTCCCCGGCGAGATCTCCGGCGGCATGCGCAAGCGTGCCGGCCTGGCCCGCGCCCTCGTCCTCGACCCGGAGATCGTGCTGTTCGACGAGCCCGACTCGGGCCTCGACCCGGTGCGCACGGCCTTCCTGAACCAGCTGATCGTGGACCTCAACGCCCAGATCGACGCCACCTTCCTCATCGTCACCCACGACATCAACACCGCCCGCACGGTGCCCGACAACATCGGGCTGCTCTACCACCGGCACCTCGCGATGTTCGGCCCGCGCGAGCAGCTGCTCAGCTCGGAGGAGCCCGTCGTGCGCCAGTTCCTCAACGCGCAGCGGGTGGGTCCGATCGGCATGTCGGAGGAGAAGGACGCCGACGAGCTCGCCGCCGAGGCCGACCAGGAGCTGCCGCCCCTGCCGCCGATCCCGCTCCAGCTCGAGCCGTCCAACGGCATCCCGCGCCGCAGCCAGCGCCCGGCAGGGGAGTGGTGCCGGGAGAACGGCGTGACCCCGCCCACCGGTTCGTTCGAGTCCACCAACGCCGGCCTGGCGCCCGGAGCCTGACGCCGCATGTCCACATCGATGTCCTCGCGCGCCCTCGCACCCATCGGGGTCGCAGGAAACCTGTTCGCCTTCGCCTTCGACGTCGGTCGCGGGCTGTTCCGGCGACCCTTCCAGCTGCGTGAGTTCATCCAGCAGGCGTGGTTCATCGCCTCGGTCACCATCGTCCCGACCGCGCTCGTGGCGATCCCGTTCGGCGCCGTCATCGCTCTCCAGGTCGGCGGCCTGATCAAGCAGTTCGGCGCGCAGTCCTTCACCGGGTCGGCGTCGGTGCTCGCCGTCGTCCAGCAGGCGGCCCCGATCGGGACGGCGCTGCTCATCGCCGGAGCAGGTGGCTCGGCGATCGCGGCCGACCTCGGCGCGCGCAAGATCCGCGAGGAGCTCGACGCGATGATGGTGCTGGGCATCGACCCGATCCAGCGCCTCGTCGTCCCCCGGGTGCTCGCATGCATGCTCGTCGCGTTCTTCCTCAACGGCATGGTGAGCGTCGTCGGCGTGCTCGGCGGCTACGTCTTCAACGTGATCCTCCAGGACGGCACCCCGGGGGCCTACCTCGCCAGCTTCACCGCTCTGGCACAGCTCCCGGACCTGTGGATCGGCCTGATCAAGGCCCTCGTGTTCGGCCTGATCGCCGCCGTCGTCGCGTCCTACAAGGGGATGAACGCCAAGGGCGGGCCCAAGGGCGTCGGCGACGCCGTGAACGAGTCCGTGGTCATCACCTTCCTGCTGCTCTTCGTGGCCAACTTCGTCCTCAGCATGATCTACCTGCAGGTCGTGCCCCCGAAGGGCGGATGAGCAGATGGCCCTCCGAGACGTCCACACCAAGCCCCTCGCCTCCCTCGACGACCTGGGCGGCCAGCTGGCCTTCCACATCGCGGTGCTCAAGGCGGTGCCGCGCTCGATCACCCGCTACCCGCGCGAGATCATGCGGATCCTCGCCGAGGTCACCCTCGGGTCGGGTGCGCTCGCGGTCATCGGCGGCACCGTCGGCGTGATCATCGGCATGACGTTCTTCACCGGCGCGCAGGTGGGGCTGTCGGGCTACGCCGCGCTCGACCAGCTCGGCACGTCCGCCTTCTCCGGCTTCGTCTCGGCCTACTTCAACACCCGCGAGATCGCGCCGCTGGTCGCCGGCATCGCCCTCGCCGCGACGGTGGGCTGCGGCTTCACCGCCCAGCTGGGTGCCATGCGGATCTCGGAGGAGGTCGACGCCCTCGAGGTGATGGCCATCCCGTCGATGCCGTTCCTCGTCGCGACCCGCGTCGTCGGCGGCCTCATCGCGATCATCCCGCTGTACGTCGTGGGGCTGCTGTCGTCGTACTTCGCGAGCCGCCTGGTGGTGACGCAGGTCTACGGCCAGTCGGCCGGCACCTACGACCACTACTTCAACGCGTTCCTGCCGCCCGGCGACGTGCTGTGGTCCTTCGGGAAGGTGCTCGTCTTCGCCGTCACCGTCATCCTCATCCACTGCTACCACGGCTACACCGCCTCCGGCGGTCCCGCCGGCGTCGGCGTGGCCGTGGGCCGCGCCGTCCGCACGAGCATCGTCGCGATCAACGTGCTCGACCTGCTCCTGTCCATGGCCATCTGGGGCGCGGCGACCACCGTGCGGCTGGCGGGGTGAGCGCGATGATGAGGACGAGATCCCTGGGCGTGCTGTTCCTCGTGCTGATGCTCGCTGCGGTGTGGGCGACCTACGGCGTGTTCACCCAGAAGTTCAGCGACTACGACGAGGTCACGGTCGAGGCGTCCAAGATCGGGCTGCAGCTCCCCAAGCGGGCCGACGTCAAGATCAAGGGCGTGATCGTGGGGGAGGTGCTCGACTTCGAGCCCACCACCGAGGGAGCCGAGATCACCCTGGGCCTCTACCAGGACCGCATCACCGACATCCCCCGCGACGTCACGGCCTCGATCCTGCCCAAGACGCTCTTCGGCGAGAAGTTCGTGTCGCTCATCGTGCCGCCCGGTGGGTCGTCCGGTGAGCCCATCGCCGACGGCGACGTCATCGAGCGGACGAACCTGTCGATCGAGGTCGAGCAGGTGCTCAGCGACCTCTACCCCCTCCTGCGGGCGGTGCAGCCGGCCGACCTCAACACCACCCTCAACGCGGTCGCGACCGCCCTCGAGGGACGGGGCGAGCAGGTCGGCGAGACGCTGGAGACGCTCGACGACTACCTGACCCGGTTCAACCCCGAGCTGCCCGCCCTCGTCGAGGACCTGCGGCTCACCGCGCGGGTCTCCGACACCTACGCCGACGTCCTGCCGGAGGTCGCCACGATCCTCCGCAACACCATCACCACCACCTCGACGCTCGAGGACCGGGAGGACAAGCTGCAGGCGCTGTTCAACGACGTGTCGAAGTTCGCTGCCGTCACCGAGCGCTTCACCCGCGCCAACGGCGACAACCTGGTCCGCCTCGCCGACCTCGGCGCCGCACAGCTCGACGTGTTCGCGCGCTACGCCCCCGGCTACCCCTGCCTGCTCGGCGGCATCGTCGGAGCGGGCAAGCTCCAGGCCGAGGCGTTCCGCGGGTTCACGCTCCACATCGTGCTCGAGACGCTGCCCAACCAGCCGCGCGGCTACGGCGCGCAGGACACCCCGGTCTACGGCGACAAGCGCGGCTACCACTGCGGCACCCTGCCGAACCCGCCGTGGTCCCAGAGCAACCCGCTGAGGTCCCAGCCCGACTTCGTCGACGGCGTCGACGAGCCCACCGGCAAGGGCACCAGCCGGGTCGGTCCCGGCTGGTCCGGCACCGCTGCCGGTTTCGCCGGCGGTCGCGACGAGTCGGCCCTGCTGAAGGCGCTGCTCGCCCCCGGGCTCGGCGTCAGCGCCGACGACGTACCCGACCTCGGCACCCTCCTGGTCGGTCCGATGGCGCGCGGGGCGGAGGTGTCGCTGCGATGAGCCGGATCCTCGATGCCCGCACCTCGGCCGACCTGGTCAAGCTGCTGATCTTCGTCGTCGTCACCTCGATGGCCACCGCGGTGCTGGTGGTCACCATCGGCAACCTCGACTTCGGGTCGTCGCGTGAGTACAAGGCGGAGTTCACCGACGCCACCGGCGTCAACGCGGGGGACGACATCCGCGTCGCAGGTGTCCGCGTCGGCACCGTCAGCGACGTCGAGATCGTCGACCGCACGCGGGCCCTCATCACGTTCTCGGTCGACGAGGAGACCTCGGTCAACGGCGGCACCAACGCGGCGATCCGCTACCGCAACCTCGTCGGGCAGCGCTACATCTCGCTGACCCAGGAGGTCGGCGACACCCGACGGCTGCCGGCCGGCTCGACCATCCCGGTGTCGCGGACGGCGCCGGCGCTGGACCTCACCGTCCTCTTCAACGGCTTCAAGCCCCTCTTCGCCGCGCTCTCGCCCGAGGACGTCAACCAGCTCTCCTTCGAGCTCGTCCAGGTGTTCCAGGGCGAGGGCGGGACGCTCGAGGGACTGCTCGCGCACACCGCGTCGGTCACCTCGACGCTCGCCGACCGCGACGAGGTCATCAGCGCCCTCATCGACAACCTGTCGCTGGTCCTCGACCACGTCGCCGACCGCGACCAGCAGCTCACCCGGCTGATCCGGTCCTTCCGGACGCTCGTCGGCGGCCTGAAGAAGGACCGCAACGCCATCCTGGGCTCGCTGGAGGAGGTCTCGACGCTGTCGGTCGAGACCGCGTCCCTCATCGACGGCATCCGCGAGCCCTTCGTCAAGGACATCAAGGAGCTGAACGCGGTCGCCGGCAACATCGACAAGAACAAGGCCGAGCTCGACCGCGCCCTCCAGGTGCTGCCGATCAAGCTCAACAAGATCGGGCGGACGGCGATCTACGGCTCGTTCTTCAACTTCTACCTCTGCGAGTTCCAGGGGCGCGTCAACCTGCCCCGCGACATCTCGATCCCGGTGAAGTACAACACCGGCTCCGACAGGTGTGATCTCGGATGATGAAGCCGTTCAGGGAGCGCAACCCCGTCGTCGTCGGGGCCATCAGCCTCGTCGCCCTCGCGGTGATGCTGGTCGCCGCGCTGCGCGCCGACGACCTGCCGATCATCGGTGGCGGAGACACCTACCACGCGATGTTCACCGAGGCGGGCGGGCTCAAGGTCGACGACGAGGTCCGCATCGCCGGGGTGCGCGTGGGCAAGGTCGACGAGATCGAGCTCGCGGGCGACGAGGTGCGGGTCAGCTTCAAGGTCGACGACGCGGCCGACTTCGGCAGCGAGACCCGCGCGGCGATCAAGGTCAAGACGATCCTCGGGTCGATGTTCCTGGCGCTCGAGCCCGCCGGCGGTGGCCAGCTCGACGAGGGGGGCACCATCCCCGCGGCCCGTACGTCCTCGCCGTTCGACGTGGTCGAGGCCTTCGAGGGCCTCGCCTCCACCTCGCAGCAGATCGACACCGACCAGCTGGCCGAGTCGCTCACCACGCTCGCCGACCTCACCCGCAACACCCCCGAGGAGTTCCGCAGCGCGCTCGACGGCCTGAGCCGGCTCTCGTCCAACGTCGCCGCCAAGGACGAGCAGCTCGGCACCCTGCTGGTGAACCTCGAGCGCGTCTCGACCGTCCTCGACGAGCGCGACCAGGACATCATCGCCTTGATGAAGGACAGCGACGTGCTGTTCCGGGCCCTCGTCGCGCGGCGCGAGGCGGTGCACGACCTCCTGGTGTCCAGCACGACGCTCTCCAAGGAGCTCACCCTGCTCATCGACCAGTCGCGCGAGGACCTCAAGCCGGCCCTCGCCCACCTCGAGAACGTCGTGGCGGTCCTCAACAAGAACGAGGACAACCTCGACAGCAGCCTCCGGCTGATGGCGCCGTTCTACCGCGTCTTCGCCAACACGCTCGGCACCGGTCCGTGGTTCGACACCTGGATCTCCAACTTCCCACCCGTCCCGCAGGTGGGCTGACCCATGGACCTCGTGAAGCGCATCGTCGTCCCGCTCGTCGTGCTGGTGTTCGTCGTCGTGGCGGCCGTCACCGTCCTCGGCGGCGACAGCTCCAGGACGCTCGTCGCCCACTTCCCGCGCGCCATCTCCGTCTACGAGGGCAGTGACGTGCGCGTCCTCGGTGTGCCCGTCGGCACGGTCACCCAGGTGGAGCCGACCGGCACCGACGTGACGGTGACGATGACGTACGACGACGAGGTCAGGCTGCCGGCCGACGCCAAGGCGGTGATCATCGCGCCGTCGGTGGTGGGGGACCGCTACGTCCAGCTCACGCCCGCCTACGCGGGCACGGGCGAGGTCCTCGCCGACGGCGCCGAGCTCTCGGTGGACGAGACCGCCGAGCCGCTCGAGCTCGACCAGATCTACGACAGCCTCGACCGGCTCAACGTCGCCCTGGGGCCGCGGGGAGCCAACAAGTCCGGGGCCCTGTCGGACCTGCTCTCGGTCACCGCCGACAACTTCGGCGGGCAGGGCGCGAAGGTCCGGCAGACGATCAAGGACTACTCCCGCCTGAGCGCCACCCTCGCCGGCAACTCCGACGAGCTGTTCGGCTCGGTCAAGGCGCTGGAGGGCTTCATGCAGACCCTCGCCGACAACGACCAGACGGTGCGCCAGTTCAACCAGTCCCTCGCCGACGTCTCCACGATGCTGTCCGGGGAGCGTCAGGAGCTCGTCGCCGCGACGAAGAACCTCTCGGTGGCGCTCACCGCGGTCAAGGAGTTCGTCCAGGAGAACAAGGACTCGCTGAGCCGCAACATCACCGGGGTCAACCGGGTCGCCAAGGTGCTGGTCCGCCAGCGCGCCGCCCTCGACGAGATCCTCCACGTCGCGCCCGGCGCGCTCAACAACCTCGCGCTCACCTACAACCCGCAGGCCGGGACGCTCGACACCCGCGCCAACTTCGGCGAGTCCATCAACCAGCTCGAGCTCGACCCCGCGGCGTTCCTGTGCGGCTTCGTGGGCCAGGTCGAGCGCTCCGGGCAGGTCTGCGACCGGATCACCCAGCTGCTCGCCCGGCCGCGTGCCGGTGCCCTCGGCCGGACCGCAGCGCCGCTCCCGGCCCAGGACGTCTTCGACCCGACCCTCGGCGGCCTCGTCGCCCCTGACCCGGAGGAGGAGCGGTGACCCGGATCAAGGTGCTCGTCCTCGGCGTGCTCGCCACGCTGTTCCTGTCCGCCTGCGACGCCAGCGTCTACTCGCTCCCGCTCCCCGGAGGACCCGACGTGGGCGAGGACCCGATGACGGTCAAGGTCGAGTTCGCCGACGTCCTCGACCTGGTGCCGCAGTCGACGGTGAAGGTCAACGACGTCAGCGTGGGCAAGGTGTCCGCCATCGACCTCGAGGGCTACCAGGCCCTCGTCACCCTCGAGATCCGCAACGACGTCGACCTCCCCGGCAACGCGGTCGCCGAGCTGCGCCAGACCAGCCTGCTCGGTGAGAAGTTCGTCGAGCTCAGCCCTCCCGACGAGGGCGCGATCGAGGCCCGGCTCGAGGACGGTGCGGTCATCCCCCTCGAGCGCGCCGGTCGCAACCCCGAGGTCGAGGAGGTGCTCGGTGCGTTGAGCCTGCTGCTCAACGGCGGCGGCGTGGCGCAGCTCAAGACGATCACGCAGGAGCTCAACAAGGCTCTCGAGGGTCGCGAGGACTCCACGCGTTCCGTGCTGCGCAACCTGCGCACCTTCACCGGCCAGCTCGACCAGAACAAGGCCGACATCGTCGACGCCATCGAGTCGCTCAACCGGCTCTCGATCGCCGCGGAGAAGCAGCTGCCGACGATCGACAAGGCCTTGGAGGAGCTGCCCAGCGCACTCGACTCCATCGACCGCCAGCGCGACGACCTCGTCGAGATGCTCGCCGCCCTGGACAAGCTGTCCGCGGTCGCCGTCGACGTGATCACGCGTTCCAAGGACGCCACCATCACCTCCCTCGAGCGCCTCGACCCGGTGCTGACCCAGCTGGCGGCGTCCGGCGACGACTTCACCAACGCCTTCCACGTCTTCCTGACCTACCCGTTCGTCGACGAGGTCGTCGGCCGGGACCCCCAGGTGGCGCGCAACCTGCACATGGGCGACTACACCAACCTGTCGATCACCCTCGATGTCGACCTGACCGCGCTCCCCACGACGATCCCGACGACGCTGCCCGCCGAGGCGTGCATCCCGCTGAGCGCCCTTCCCCAGGACGGCCCGCTCCCCGACACGAGCCGACTGTGCCAGGGCGCGGTCGAGGCGATCAACGCCTGCCTCGAGGGCGTACGTCGCGGCGACGTGGCGGCCTGCCTCGGGCTCCCGGGCTCGGTCATCAGCGAGGTGTGCCAGCAGGTCTCCGTGCCCGGCCTGTGCGGGGGATCGGGCGACCCCACCGTGCCGCTGCCCACGCCGACGATCCCGAGCGTCCCCGTGCCGCCGGCGCCGACGGTCAGCATCCCCGGCCTCCCCACCCTGCCCAGCCTGCCCCGGCCGGGCGCGTACCCCCGCACCCCACCTGACCGGCGGCAGGGACCGACGATGGGCGAGCTCGCCGAGGTCTACGACCCCGCGCTCGTGAGCCTGCTCGTCCCCGGGATGGTGACGCGGTGATCACCCGACGCACCAAGCTCCAGCTGCTCGTCTTCGCCATCATCACGATGGTGGGCGTCAGCTTCGTGGGCGCCCGCTACGCCCGCCTCGACCGCCTCGTCCTCGACCAGAGCTACACGGTGGTGGCCCACTTCGCCGACTCCGGGGGCGCCTTCGCCGGCGCGGAGGTGTCCTACCGCGGGGTGCGCGTCGGCGAGGTCGACGCGCTCGTCCTGACCGACGACGGCGTCGACCTCGTCCTCGACATCGACGAGGACCACGACGACATCCCGGCCGACGCGCACGCACTGGTCGGCAACCGCTCGGCCGTGGGCGAGCAGTACGTCGAGCTCCAGCCGCAGAGCGACGACGGACCCTTCCTGAAGGACGGCTCGGAGATCGCGCGCGAGGTCACCACGACGCCGATCCAGACCGACACCCTCCTCACCCACCTCGACGAGACGGTCCGCAGCGTCGACCAGGACGACCTGCGCACCGTGACGTCCGAGCTCGGCCTCGCGTTCAACGGCGCCGGCGAGGACCTGCAGACGATCCTCGACAGCAGCACCGAGTTCATCACCGCCGCCGACCAGAACTTCGACGTCACGGTCGACCTCATCCGCGACAGCAACACCGTCCTCAACGGGCAGATCGACTCCGAGAGCGCCTTCCGCCGCTTCGCGCGGGACATGTCGACGTTCTCCACCACCGTGGCCGACCACGACCGCGACCTGCGCCGGCTGATCGAGGACGGCTCGCTCGGCGCCAACGAGCTGCGTGTCTTCCTCGAGGACAACGAGGTCGAGCTCGGGGACCTGATCAACAACCTCGTGACCACCGGGGAGGTCGTGGTCAAGCACCTCGACGGCATCGAGCAGCTGCTGGTGATCTACCCCTACGTCGTCGAGGGCGGCTACACCGTCGTGTCGAGGTCGCCCGGCACCGGGCTGTACGACGCCCACTTCGGCATGGTGCTGACGTCGGAACCGCACGTGTGCCTCGGCGGCTACGAGGGGACCGACCGCCGCTCGCCGCTCGACGGCAGCGACGCGCCCATGAACGAGGACGCCCGCTGCACCGAGTCGGCCTCGCAGTCGAACGCCCGCGGTGCGCAGAACATCCAGGCGCCCCGCGCGGCCACCGGCTGGGGTGCCGCGGACTTCGCCTACGACCCGGGGACCGGTGCGCTGACGTCCGATCCCGTGGAGATCCAGCGGCTCACCGGGTCACGCGCGGCGGCCCCGCGCACGCTCGGCGCGGACAGCTGGAAGTGGCTCTACCTCGAGCCGCTGCTCGGGAAGGACGTGACGTCCGGCGTCCGGCGTCGTTGACCAGTGCAGACCCTGTGGAGGAAGGGTCGTCGTTTCAGGGAGGGAACATGTCCGTGCTGACCGACCTCGCCCGACCGGGCGAGACTGCCGGGACCGCGTCCGACGCGACCCGGCCCACCGCCGGTGACCCCGGGTCGCCGCCTCGGTGGCGAGCCCTGCTCGCCATCGCGCTCACGCTCCTCGTCGTCGCCTGCCTGGGCGTGCTCGTCTGGCTGACGACCGGCGGGCGAGCACCGGCCGGGGGGCTCGACCACCCCGAGGAGCGCGAGGAGGTGATGAGCCTGACCGACCAGTTCGTGAAGCGGCTCGGCACCTACAGCCCCGACATGCTCGACCAGTCCGGGCAGATGCCGGCCTACCGTGAGCAGGTCCGGGAGGTGATCACGCCCAAGTTCGCCGCCGACTTCGACAAGCAGGTGGCCACGGCCGAGCAGCTCGTCGCCCAGGGTGGGATCACCCGCACCGCTGACGTCTTCGCCACCGCCGTCTCCTCCGTCGACGACGACTCCGCGCGGGTGCTGGTCGCCGGCGCCTTCACCGACAGCTACGCGCAGGGCGAGGGGAAGCAGGCGCGGACCGTCGACCAGGAGCCGCTGCCGTTCCGCTTCACCGTCGACCTGGTGGTCATCGAGGGCGAGTGGCTCGTCGACGACTTCACCCCCGTGAGCGCGCCGGCCGAGCAGGGCGCGGAAGGGAGCACGCCGTGAGCGACGCACCCACCTGGTACGACGTCCTCGACGTGCCCCGGGACGCCCCCTCCGAGGACGTCCGGGCCGCCTGGAAGGACCGGATCGCCGACCTCGAGCCGGGCGACCGCCGTTTCGACACGTTCAACCGCGCCGCGAAGGTGCTCCTCGACCCGCCCGCGCGGGCGGCGTACGACGCGTCGCTCGCCGACGAGGGCACCGACACCCTGCCCGAGGAGGGCGCCCCGGCGTCCGCCACGGGACCGGCCCCGCGGACCCCCGGCCTGGTCGCACGGCTCCGTCCCCGCCCCGGCCGCGCGCGGGAAGGCGTGCCGACCTGGCTGCTCGCCGGGCTGGGTGTGCTGGCCGCCGGACTCGTCGCCGCGATCGCCTGGACGTGGACGAGCAGCGGGGCTGCCGCCGCCGACGACTCCGGTGTCCGGGCAGCACAGGTCGCCGCGGAGCGCGCCGTCGTGCCGGTGCTGTCCTACGACTACGAGACGCTGGAGGCCGACCAGCGGGAGGCGCAGGCGCTGATGACCGGCGGCTACCGGGAGGAGTACGACAAGCTCTTCACGGTGCTGGAGGAGAACGCCCCGCGGACGAGGACCAAGGTCAGCGCCTCGGTCGTGTCCTCCGGGGTCGTCCGGGCCAGCGACGACCGGGTGCAGGTGCTGGTCTTCGTGGACCGTCCCACCACCAACAAGCTGCACGCCGAACCGGTCGTCTACAAGGACCAGGTGACGGTGTCGATGCAGCGCGTCGACGGCGAGTGGCTGGTCGACGACCTGGTGACGTCGCCCGCCCAGGGGTAGGCAATCGGCGCGTTCTGCTTGACCCGGGGCGATGTGGCGTTCATAGTCGTGGCCAACGCGTGGAACCTGTCCCTCGGGAAATCGACCCCGCGTTTGTGGCGTGTCCTCACGTGCGCTATCGTGTCCCCTTGCGCCTGCCCTCAGATGCCCGACGCCTTCCGGACGGCCGTCGTGGTGGTCGGCAAGCGCCGATCACTCGCTCATCTGTGAGGACACCTCTTGGCCGTGCGCAGCTCTGCTGGTAACCACCGTCGCACCTCTTTCGCAAAGATCACCGAACCTCTCGAGGTTCCCCCCCTCATCTCGCTCCAGACGAGCAGCTTCGACTGGCTGGTCGGCGGCGAGCGCTGGGAGGCGGAGGTGGCCGCCCGC
>DASTPB010000108.1:0-23353 GCA_035762385.1 Nocardioides sp.
CGCGCGCACGTCGAGGTGGCCGACCATCACGGCCGGGAGCCCCGCCTCGACGCCGCGGGCGAAGGGCACGAGGTCGGAGGCCTCGAGCTGCGCCCGGGTCTTGGTCTGCACCGGGAGGGTCAGGTGGCTGTCGGCCGGCACCGACCCGTGGCCGGGGAAGTGCTTGATGACCGGCAGGACGCCGGCCGCGCCGAAGCCGGTGGCCGCCGCGACGACGTGCTCGGCGACCACCGCGGGCCGGGACGAGGCCGACCGTGACCCGATCGTGGGGTCGCCGGGCCCCGACGTGACGTCGGCGTCCGGGGCGAAGTCGACGGTGAACCCGAGGCCGCGCAGCTCCGCGGCCCCGGCGGCGTACGCCTCCCGGGTCAGCCCCGGGTCGTCCGCGGCACCGGCGCTCATGAACGCGGGGAAGCGCGTCGCCGCGCCCCGCAGCCGCTCGACCACCCCGCCCTCCTGGTCGACGGCGAGGAAGAGCGGCCACGTGCGGGGGACCTGCCGGGTCAGCGCCCGGTTGACGGCCCGAACCTGCCCGGCCGAGGACACGTTGTCGCTGAACGCGATCACCCCGCCGAGGTGCAGGTCGCGGACCATCCGCACCGGTGCGGAGGTCCCCTGCCAGTCGGCGACGATGACCTGACCGGCGAGGTCGGGCAGCCTCATCCGGCCCACGCTCCGCGCGGCCCGGTCCAGCTCGGCCCGGGTCGGACCCCACCCCTCGGCGAGCCCGAGCTGCTCCGACGGCGTCGGCGGGACGGTCGGCGTGCTCGCGGCGGCCGCGCTCTCGGCCCGCTGCTCCTCCTCCGACGCTCCCCCACCACCGTCGCACGCAGCCAGGGAGGCGATCAGCGCGACGGTCGCCAGGAGGGAGGTCGGCCGCGCACGCATCCGGCCATGGTGGCACGGCACGCCGACAGGTCCCATTCGTCCCTCAGCGGCCGGAGGGTTCACTGGGCGGGTGCACACCACGGTCCTCGTCGAGGGTCACAGCGACGAAGCGGCGCTGCGCGCGCTCGCGCGGTCCTACGGCCGCCACCTCGACGACCTCGGCGTCGCGGTCCTGGCGATGGGCGGGATCACCCACCTCCGGGCCGTGGCCACCCGGCTGCACGCCGACGGTCAGCGCCTCGCCGGGCTGTACGACGCCCCGGAGGTGCGGTTCGTCCGGCGCGGGCTCGCCGCGGCCGGGGTGACCTCGTCCGAGGACGCCGACCTGGAGGCGTACGGCTTCTTCTGCTGCGACCGCGACCTCGAGGACGAGCTCCGTCGCGCCCTCGGCACCGCGCACGTCGAGCGGGTGATCGCGGAGGCAGGAGACACCCGATCCCTCGAGCGGCTGGCGCAGATGCCGGCCCAGGCGGGCTGGACGCGCGAGGACCTGCTCGCCAGGTTCATGACGTCGCGGAGCGGGCGCAAGGAGCGGTACGCCCGGCTGCTCGTCGAGGCGATGCCCCGAGGCAGCGAGCCCGCACCACTTCGGGCGCTGCTCGCCCACCTCGGGGTCCTGCCGGCCGGCTGACGACCGTCAGACGTTCGCCCGCTCCGCTCCGATCGTGGTGTCCGGTCCGTGGCCGGTGTGCACGACGGTGTCGTCGGGGAGGTCGAAGAGGCGCGAGCGGATCGACTCCTTGATCAGGTCCGCGTCGGAGTACGACCGTCCGGTGGCCCCCGGCCCGCCCTCGAAGAGGGTGTCGCCCGTGAAGACGCACCCGAGGTCGTGGACGTAGAGCGACACCGCGCCGGGCGCGTGGCCCGGCGTGTGGATGACCTGCACCGCAGCGCCACCGACGGTGAGCGTCATCCCGTCGGAGAGGTCGACGTCCCACAGCTCGGCTCCCGGCTCGTCCCCACCGTGGGTCAGCTCCCAGAGGGGGCGGTCGTCGGGGTGCAGCAGGATCGGGGCGCCGGTGGCGACCCGCAGCGCCGGCGCGACGCGTACGTGGTCGTCGTGGGCGTGGGTGCAGACGATCGCCTTGACGGCCCGGCCGGCGACGACCTGCAGGATCGCATCGACGTCGTGCGGGGCGTCGATGACCAGGCACTGCTCGTCGTCGCCGACGACCCAGACGTTGTTGTCGACCTGGTGCGTCTCGCCGTCGAGGCTGAAGGTGCCGGACACGACGGCGTGGTCCACGCGGGCGGTCATCAGAGCACCACCACTGAACGCAGGACGTCCCCGTGATGCATCTTGTCGAAGGCGGCCTCGACGTCGCCGATGCCGATCTCCTCGGTCACGAAGGCGTCGAGGTCGAGGCGGCCCTGCTGGTAGAGGTCCACCAGCATCGGGAAGTCGCGCGAGGGCAGGCAGTCGCCGTACCAGGAGGACTTGAGGGACCCGCCGCGGCCGAAGACGTCGATGAGCGGGATGTCGGGCACCGTCATGTCCGGCGTCGGCACACCGACCAGCACCACGGTCCCGGCGAGGTCGCGGGCGTAGAACGCCTGCTTCCACGTCTCGGGGCGACCGACGGCGTCGATCACCACGTCGGCACCACCCTCGTGGCCGGTGCCGTCCGACGGCGGCGTCAGCGACCGGATCGCCTCGACGGGGTCCACCTCGGTCGAGTTCACCGTGTGCGTCGCGCCCAGCGTGCGAGCCGTCTCGAGCTTGCGGTCGTCGATGTCGACGGCGATGATCCGCGCCGCCCCGGCCAGGGCTGCCCCGGCGATCGCGGCGGCTCCCACGCCGCCGCAGCCGATGACGGCAACGGTGGAGCCGCGGCCGACGTTGCCGGTGTTGATCGCAGCGCCGAGGCCGGCCATCACCCCGCAGCCCAGCAGCCCGACGGCCGCTGCCCGCGCGGACGGGTCGACCTTCGTGCACTGCCCCGCCGCGACCAGCGTCTTCTCCGCGAAGGCGCCGATGCCCAGCGCCGGCGACAGCTCCGTGCCCGCCAGGTCGCCCTCCGCCAGGGTCATCCTCTGCGTCGCGTTGTGGGTGGCGAAGCAGTACCACGGCTCGCCGCGGTTGCACGCCCGGCAGTCGCCGCACACCGCCCGCCAGTTGAGCACCACGAAGTCGCCCGGCTCGAGGCCCGTGACATCCGGGCCGACCGACTCCACGACGCCCGCGGCCTCGTGCCCCAGCAGGAAAGGGAAATCGTCGTTGATCCCGCCCTCGCGGTAGTGGAGGTCGGTGTGGCACACCCCGCACGCCTGGACCCGCACCACCGCCTCGCCCGGGCCGGGATCGGGGACGTTGATCGTGGTGAGCTGAACCGGCTCGCCCTTCGCGAGCGCGACCACGGCCTGGACCTGCTGCATGGATGTGCCTCCTGGGAGTGGGATCGGCGAGAGCCTTGCAACGCCAGCCAAACAGATGCAACCACCGGCCGACGGACTGCGTCCTCACCCCGACACGCCACGCGGACGGAACGACAGAAGGACAAGGGGGTGGACGGTGAGCGCCACACTCGTCGACATGGGCGCGCACGACCGGCAGGCCGACCGGGACGCCGAGTTCTCGGCGTACATGTCGGCGCGCCAGACGGCGCTCTACCGGACGGCGTACCTCCTCGCCGGCGACCACGCGAGCGCCGAGGACCTGCTCCAGACGGCCTTCGCCAAGCTGTACCTGTCGTGGGACCGGATCCGCGACCGCGAGGCGCTCGACGGCTACGTCCGGCGGATCATGGTCAACGAGAACAACTCGCTGTGGCGGCGCGCATGGAAGCGACGCGAGCACACGACCGACACGATGCCCGAGACCGGAGCGGTCGACACGTACGACGACGGCATGGGCGGAGCGCTCTGGTCGTTCGTCCAGACCCTGCCGCCCAAGCAGCGCTCCGTCGTCGTGCTGCGCTACTACGAACAGCTCAGCGAGGCCGAGATCGCCGACGTCCTCGGCATCTCCGTCGGAACCGTCAAGTCGCAGGCCAGCCGGGCGCTGGCCGCGCTCAGGGCTCGGGCCCCGCACTCACTCGACCCCCACGAGTCCGGAGACGATGCACGATGAGCCCCACTCCCCTCGAGGACCAGGTGCACGACGCGCTGCACCGCACCGCCGACCCCCTCCAGCGCGCGCCGTTCACCGTCACCGACGTCCGTGCGCGCGCCCGGCGGATCCAGCGGCGCCGCACCGCGGCCGCCGGAGCCGCGGTCGCTGCGGTGCTGGCGATCGCGATCCCGGTCGGTGCCGGCATGGTCGGGCCGGGCCCGCGCAGCGACGTCCCGCCCGCGACGCAGCCACCGGCGCCCCGCACCACCGGGACGATCCGCATCGACCCGCTCAGTGCACCGGTCGGCGCCGAGACCACGGTGCCCCTCATCGACGTCGACGAGGAGACCCTCACGACCGGCGGCGAGACGGTCCAGCTGCCGCGGCTCTACGACCAGCTGACGCCGTACGTCGAAGGGTGGATCGGCATCGCGTTCACCGACGACGTGGGCGGGCGGGCCGTGCAGGTGCTCGACCCCGACTTCCGGGTCCTGGACCAGGCTGCACCCGCCAGCGGCATGGTCGTGTCGACGGACGGCTCGCGCATCGCGTGGTCCGACTACGACGGCGAGCGCTGGTCCGTCGTCGACCGGGACCGCGACGGCGCCCGCGAGGAGCGGCGGACCCCGCTGGCTCCGGGCCCCCAGGACGCCCGCGTCCGCCCGGTGGGCTTCCTCCCCGGCGACGCGCTCCTGGTCGCCAGGACCGACCCCGTCAGCGGGGACGAGTCCGCACTCGTCGTCCGTCCCGACGGGAGCACCTCGCCGATGCCCGGCTCCCTGGGGGTGGGCTCGGCGTCGGAGGTCACCGGCCTGGTCTCCGTCCAGACCAGCTTCTCTGGGGACGGGTCCTGCTGGGAGGTGCGCGACACCGGCGCGGACGGCGCGGGGGTCTGGCAGACGTGCGACTACTCGTTGCTGGGCTTCAGCCCCGACGGCCGCTACGTGCTCGGTTTCACCGACTACCTCACTCCCGACGGGTCGCCGACCCTGGCGGTCCTCGACGCCGCGACCGGCGAGCGCGCCCTCGACTTCGAGCTGGTCGGCGCCCGCAGGAGCGTGGTCGGGATCCAGCCGGAGGTCGGGTGGGAGGACGACGACACCCTCGTGGCCACGCTCGTGACCGGTGACCGGCAGTACGTCGTCCGCCTGGGGCTCGACGGCACGGTCGAGCGGGTCGGCGGCGTGGTTGCCGACGCCGAGCCGGGCACGGTGCCGATCAAGCTCGCGGCCCCGAGCGTGGTCCAGCAGTGAGGTCCGGACGGGTGGCGGTCAGTCCTGCGGCGCGGAATAGCTCGCGAGCACGGACTGGAGCAGCTCCTGCTGCCTGTCCTCGGTGACCTTCTGGCCGAACGACACCTCCACCTTCACGACGTGGTTGCCGTCCTGGAGCGTGACGGAGTGGAGGTCGTCGTACTTGTCGCGCGAGGTGTAGTAGCCGGCCCGGACGTCGGCGCCGATCACGACCGGGTCCTGGCGCTCGTAGTTCGGCGGCTTCTCGCCGGGGGTCCAGAAGTAGCGCTCGGCCTCCTGGGGCGTCAGGACGTCCCCGCTGAGGGATGCCACGCTCAGCACCAGCCCACCGCTCTGGTGGTCGACCCGGCCGAGGGCGGTGTCGACGAAGACGGACGAGAAGGTCTGCTGCCATCCCTTCGGCGCGCTGACCCGGAAGCCGCTGACCTCCAGCTCGGGCCCCGACGCGGGCTCGACCGCGGGCTCGGACGGGGTCTCGGAGGGGGTCTCGGTGGGGGTCCCGGTGGCCGTCTCGGACGGCGTCTCCGTCGGCTCCTCCGTGGTGGACCCGCTCGACGTCTCGGCCCCTGACGGGTCGTCCCCGCCTGCCGCCTCGTCGCTCCCGCAGCCGCTGAACGCCAGTGCCGCGGCCGCCACGAGCGCCGCCACCGCGCGTCCGCGCCTGCCCGTCGTCGTACCCCCGAGTCGTCGCACGTGCAGACCGTAGCGGACCGACGAGCAGGTGTCGGGGTTGGCGCCGTCACGTCGGACTCTGTGAAAATGGCTGACGACAAGTGGTTTCGTCGCGCGGGGCGGCGGGAATGGGGGACGCATGCTGACCGCTGCCGACGTAGGGCTCGTGACCACGGTGATGCAGGGCCTCAACGCCGACGAGGACCTGATCGCCGAGATCGTGGCCCTCCTCAACAGCAATTCCGACGGCCTCGGCGACACGTCGGTGACCAGGGTGGGACCGGACTGGTTCGGCGGGTCGTCGACCGGGCACCGCATCGGGGTGAACGCCCAGATGGCGCACCAGGAGGCCGAGCAGGAGTTCCAGAAGCTCGCCGACTCGCTGCGCGCCTACGGTGAGGCCATCAAGCTGTGGGCCGACGAGGTCCGCGACGTCGACGCCACCACCTCCGCCGAGATGACCATGCGCGCCACGGCGCTGTCGCAGGTCAACACGGTGCTCGACGAGGCCCGCGACCGGTCCTCGAGCAGCACCATGGGCGACGGCCGCTACACCGAGCCCCCGGCCGGCGGGGAGGGTTCCTGATGACCGACGGTCCCGAGCGCGCGCGGCTGCGCTCCTACCTGTCCGGCGCCAGGGTCGAGGCCACCGACGCGGCCGGCACCAACTGGCGCTCCTGCGGGCAGATCCTGGAGGAGACGGCTGCCGCACTGCGCATGGGCGCGCTCAGGGTCCGCGACGGCGACGGCACGCAGGGCGGGCTGTCCGGTGTCACGGCGGAGGCCGTCCTGGCGGCGTTCCAGGCCTCGGCGGAGTCGATGCAGGAGAAGGGCACCCGGCTCGTCACGGCCGGCGACACCCTCCGCGACACCTCGCAGGTGATGAGCCAGGCCCAGGCGGCGGAGGCGGGGATGGCCGACCTCAACGAGCCGCCGGCCTACACCGCGCCCACCCGCGCCCCGGGCTACACGCCCACGCCGGAGGACATCCAGGCCGAGGCCGACAAGCGCCAGGCGGCCCAGCAGGAGCGCGCGGCCTACGACACCGCCCGGGCCCAGCAGGAGGCCGCGGCAGCGCAGTGGACGCAGAAGCTCGACGCGGCGTTCCTCGGGGCGATCCCGCCGATGAAGGCGATCCACGGGCAGCCCGACCCCACCGAGCCCCCGCCGACGGTGCCGAGCAGCCCGTCCGGTCCCGGCCTCCCGCCGACCGGACCGCGCACCCCCGCAACCCCCGGGACGCCCGACCCGACCACGCCGAACACCCCCGACTGGGGCGAGCCGACCAGGCCCGACCGGGGCGAACCGACCAAGCCCGACCGGGGCGACCCCGTCGACCAGCCCGACCCTGTCAGGCCGGATCCGGTCAGGCCCGAGCCGCTCAGCCCTGACCCGAGCGCGCCCGACCCCATCACGACCCCGGCCCACCCCACCCACCACGTGCCGGGTGGGACCACCACGGTCGCGGGTTCGGCGCAGAGCGGGATCACCTACGACCCGTCGGCGGCCCAGGCCAGCGCAGGTTCCAGCACGGGCGGGCCTGCGAACGGCACGAACGCTGCCGCGCTGGGCGCCGCAGGTGCCGCCGGCGGTGCCAGCGGCATGGTCGGCGGCATCCGCGCGGGCACGGCCCCTGCGCCGGCCGGCAGCTCCCCCGCCCGCCCGATCGGTGCCACCGGACGCAGCGGCAGCGCGGGGGCGCTCTCGCGCTCCGCGAGCGCTCCGGGCTCGTCCCCGGCCCGCGCCGCCGGAAGCCCCGCCGCGCGCGGAGCGTCCGGCTCACCCGCCGCCCGCGGCGCCGGCTCGGCCGGGACCCGCAGCGCCGGCTCGGCCGGTGGTCGCAGCGCCGGCTCCGGCAGCGCGTCGCGTTCCGGAGGACGTGGGGCGAGCGGCGCGCGCGGCGCGGCCGCCGGAGCCAACGGGCGCGGCGGACGCACGGGTGATCGCGACGAGGCTGCCGAGCGCGACAGCCTCGTCTACCAGCAGGACTGGCTCGGCGACGACGACGTCGCCCCCGGGGTCCTCGACTGAGGCACGCCTCGTCGAGTGTTCGTGACGCAGGTCCCCGCTCCCGGGCGGGGACCTTCGTCGCGTCAGGCGACGACGGTCGTGATCGGCTGCGAGGAGTCGGCCGGCAGGTCCAGCAGGGACGGCGTACGACCCCGCGAGACGAGCTCGGACCCGAGGGCGGCGACCATGGCGCCGTTGTCGGTGCACAGCCCGGGGCGCGGCACCCGCACCCGGATGCCGGCAGCGCTCGCGCGTTCCTCGGCCATGGCCCGCAGCCGGCTGTTGGCGGCCACGCCGCCCCCGATCAGGATGTCCTCGATCCCGCGGCTGGTGGCGGCGTCGATCGCCTTGCGGGTCAGCACGTCGCACACCGCCTCCTGGAAGGAGGCCGCGACGTCCGCGACGTCGATGGTCACGCCCTCGCGCTGCTGGGCCTCGACCCAGCGGGCGACGGCGGTCTTGAGGCCCGAGAAGGAGAAGTCGAAGCGGTGGCGCTCGAGGTCGCGGCGGCTGGTGAGCCCGCGGGGGAAGTCGATGGCGACGCTGTTGCCGCTGCGTGCCTGCTTGTCGATGTGGGGGCCGCCGGGGAACGGCAGGCCCAGCAACCGGGCGACCTTGTCGAACGCCTCCCCCGCGGCGTCGTCGATGGTCGAGCCCATGGGTTCGACACCGACGGTCACGTCGGTGACCTCCAGCAGGCTGGAGTGGCCGCCCGACACCAGCAGGGCCAGGCACGGCTCGGGCAGCGGACCGTGCTCGAGCTGGTCGACGGCCACGTGGGCGGCGAGGTGGTTGACGCCGTAGATGGGCTTGCCCAGGCCCAGCGCGAGGGCCTTGGCGCTGGCCACCCCGACGAGCAGCGCACCGGCCAGGCCCGGACCGCTGGTCACGGCGACGGCGTCGATGTCGCTCAGCGCGATGCCGGCCGTCTCCGCGGCCCGCTCGATCGTGGGCACCATCGCCTCGAGGTGGGCCCGGCTGGCGACCTCGGGCACGACCCCGCCGAAGCGGGCGTGCTCCTCGACGCTGCTGGCGACCGTGTCGGCGAGGAGGGTGTGGCCGCGGACGATGCCGACCCCCGTCTCGTCGCAGGAGGTCTCGATGCCGAGGACGAGCGGCTCGTCAGTCATGGGCCGTCGCGGTGTGCTCGCGGGCGGCGCCCGGCAGCCAGCGGCACATCACCAGCGCCTCGGACCCGTCCCGGTAGTAGTGCGGACGCACGTCGATCACGCTGAACTGCCGCGCCACGTAGAAGCCGAGCGCGTCAGCGTTGGCCACGCTGACCTCCAGCAGCATCCGCGACGCCCCCTCGGTGTCGACGAGCAGCTCGTCGAGCAGGCGCGAGGCGATGCCGGTGCGGCGCGCGTCGGGACGTACGCCGATGCGCAGCAGGTCGACGATGTCGCCCGCGGTCATCGTCACGGCGTAGCCGGAGAGGTCGTCGGCCACGACGAAGCGGCGGCCGAGACCCTCGATCTCCTGACGGATGAGCTCCTCGCTCCACGCGTCGGGCCCGAACAGCTCCTGCTCGAGGTCGCTGAGCGCCGGCAGGTCGGCGAGGGTGGCGGGACGGATCACGAGACGGGCTTTCTGGGTGCGCCGGCGACCGCGTCGGGGCGGCGCAGGTAGAGGGGCTCGGGGTCCAGCAATCCTACGAGCTCGGACACCACGCCCGCAGCCAGCCAGCCGGCGCTCGGCCGGGTGGGAGCGATCGGCCGTGGGAACGCGTCGGGGTAGAGCTCGGGCCCGGCACCGGCCACGGGCGCATCGGTGGCGACCTCGGCGGGGCGCGTCACGACCGGCCCCTCGAGACGCCTGCCGTCGGCGTCGTACGAAGCCAGGTAGACCTCCTTGCGCCGGGCGTCGGTGGCGACCAGGAAGCTGTCGTGGACGGCCCCGGTGCCGACCACCTCGAGGGCGACGGCGTCGAGCGAGCACACGCCGTAGACCGGGATGTCGAGCACGAAGCCGAGGGTGCGTGCGGTCACCACCCCGACGCGGAGGCCCGTGAAGGGGCCGGGGCCGACGCCGACGGCGACGGCGGTCAGGTCCTGGCGTACGACGCCGGCGTCCTCGAGGCAGCGCGCGATGAGCGGGGCGAGCTGCTCGCCGTGCTTCATCGGTGCCTCGGAGGAGTGCTCGACGACCACGCGCTCGCCGTCGTGGAGGGCGACGGAGACGAGCGGAGTCGCGGTGTCGAAGGCGAGGAGCACGGCGACGAGGCTACTGTCCGACGATCCAGCGCAGCGAAACCCGGCGCGGATCCAGCTCGTCGACGGCCGGTGCATCAGCGACGGTCCGCTCGATCACGACCTCGAGGCGCGAGTCGGCGAGGCCCTCGGCCAGCCCCGCACCCCACTCGACGACCGTCACGGCCGAGTCGAGCGAGGCGTCGAGGTCGAGGTCGTCGAGCTCGTCGAGCCCGCCGAGGCGGTAGGCGTCGACGTGGACGAGGTCGGGCCCGGCCCCCAGCGTCGGGTGCACGCGCGCGATCACGAACGTCGGCGAGGTGACCCCGCCGCGCACGCCGAGCCCCTCGCCGAGCCCCTGGGTGAACGTCGTCTTGCCGGCGCCCAGCTCCCCCGTCAGCACGACGAGGTCGCCCGCGACCAGGCTCGACCCGGTGCGGGCACCGAGCTCGCGCATCGTCTCCGCGTCGGGGGCGTCGAAGCTGGTGCCGAGCCACCGGGCGAGCTCGACGTAGGGGCTCGTCCCGCCGGTGACGACGAAGTCGTGCGCCTCCCAGAAGGCGACGGTGTCCGGCAGCTCCTCACGCGCGACGACCCGGACGGCCGAGCGACCGGTCGCGGCCTCCACCGCCGCCTCGACCAGGGCCGAGGCGACACCCCTGCCCTGGGCCGCCGGCGTCACGCCGAAGCGCCGGAGCACCAGCCCGTCGGGCGCGGGGTCGAGGACGGCGCAGCCGACGGGACGGTCGTCGAGG
Source organism: Nocardioides sp. (assembly GCA_035762385.1). Taxonomy (GTDB): domain Bacteria; phylum Actinomycetota; class Actinomycetes; order Propionibacteriales; family Nocardioidaceae; genus Nocardioides. Next base: position 10,820 of record DASTPB010000108.1, read on the forward strand.
ACGGCGAGCAGCCCGCCGCGCCGGGACAGCAGCCTCCGGACCGAGTCGAGGTCCTCCGCGAGCGCGTCTGCCGGCGGATCCAGGGCAGGGCGCGCGCCGAACGCCTCCTGCACGACCGACAGGACGTCGGCGGCCGCCTCGGGGCCCACCCGTCGTACGACGAGGCTCACAGCAGGCCCTGCCCCTGGGCGAGCGAGATCAGGTCGTCGAGCTCGGCCGTGACCTCCTTGTGCTGCTCCAGCAGCACCATGTGACCGGCGCCCTCGCACTCCAGCAGGCTGGAGCCGGGGATCCGGCTGTGCAGCTTGCGGCTGTGCCCGATCGAGGTGATCTTGTCCTCGGTGCCGCAGATGACCGATGTCGGCACCCGGCTCAGCGGCTCGAGGTGGTCGAAGTGGTCGAGCGTCGCGAACGCCGGGTAGAAATCGGCCACCACCGCGAACGGCGTCGCGTTGAGCATCGAGAAGACGAACTCGACGTGCGAGGCGGGGACGGGGTCGGTGCCGAACGCGTAGCGGTCGGTCACGACGTCGGCCACCGCGTGCCCCCACGCGCGTGCCCGGTCGACGATCCTGTGGCCGCGGTCGAGGGTGCGCACGGCACGGCCGACGAACCGGCCGCCCAACCCGAGGGGCAGCATCGGGAACAGGATGCGGCCGGGATCGAGGCCGCCGGCCGTGGTGGACATGAGAGCAGCACCCACCACGGTGTCGCCGAACATCTCGGGGTAGTGCTCGGCCAGCGAGATGATGCTCATCCCGCCCATCGAGTGACCGACGACCACGCAGCGGCCCGGGACGGTGTCCTCGATGACGCGTCGCAGGTCGTGCCCGAGCTGCTCGAGCGTGCAGTGCTCCTCGTCGGAGCGCGGGGAGCGCCCGTGGCTGCGCTGGTCGTAGAAGACCGTGCGCACCTGGCCGCGGTAGGCGGCGCGCTGGAAGTGCCAGCAGTCGAGGTTGAGCGAGTAGCCGTGCACGAAGACGACCGTCAGGTCGTCGTCGGTGGCCGGCGGGCCGCCGAAGTCCTGCGGCTCGTCGATCTCGACGTACAGGTCGAGCCCGTCGTCGGCGACGACCACGCGCGGCGCGCTGTGCAGCTCGCCGAACGCCACCTCCTCGCCGGCGGCACGGTTGCCGATGACGCGGTTCTGGCGGGCGATGCCCACGGCACCCGCGGCAGCAGCCAGGCCGGCTGCTCCCACGACGGTGCCGAAGATGCGGCCCTTGATGCTCACCGGGTGGTCCTTCCGTCGGCGGGCTCGGGGTTGGTGTCGGACTCGGTGTCGGCCTCGGTATCGGCCTCGGTGTCGATGTGCCGGCGCACCAGGCGGCCACCGACGCGGGTGACGATCTCGTAGCTGATCGTGTCGACGGCGTCGGCCCAGTCCTGGGCGGTGGGCTCGCCGAGGTCGCCGGGACCGAACAGGACGACCTCCGTCCCGGTGGGTGGCAGCTCGCCGTGGAGCTCGACGACGAGCTGGTCCATGCACACGCGGCCGCGGATCGGGCGCTGGGAGTCGTCCACCCAGACGTGGGCGGTGTTGCCGGCCGCTCGCGGGATGCCGTCGCCGTACCCTGCCGGCACGACGCCGACCGTGGTGTCCTCCGGCGCGTGCCAGGTGTGCCCGTAGGAGACGCCGTCGCCGGCTCGGATCGCCTTGCTCATCACCAGGCGCGCCCGCACGGTCATCGCGGGACGGAGACCGAGGCGCGGGCTGACGCCCGGGGCGGGGTCGAGCCCGTAGACGGCGATGCCGCACCGGACGAGGTCGAAGTGGGACGAGGGCCGCAGGATCGCGGCGGCGGAGTTGGCGAGGTGGGTGACGTCGGGGTCGAGCCCGGCCGCGTCGGCCAGCGCGAGCGCCTCGCGGAAGGCAGCCTCCTGGGCGTCGTTGGCCGGGTGGGCGGGCTCGTCGCTGGCGGCGAAGTGCGACCAGACGCCGGTGACGGTGATCCGCCCCCGGCGCTCGAGGTCGGCCGCGGTGAAGAACAGCTGCTCCCACTCCCCTCGCGGCGCCCCGCCGCGTGACAGGCCGGTGTCGACCTTGAGCTGCACGCGGGCCGGGCCGGCCGCGGCGACCTCCTCGAGCTCGGTGACCGAGTAGGCGGTGACCTCGATCCCGGCCGCGACCGCGGCAGCGAAGTCGTCGCCGGGCGCGCTGAGCCAGCACAGCAGCGGTCCGTGGTCGCCGGCGGCCCGGAGCGCGAGCGCCTCCTCGACGGTCGCCACGCCGAGCCAGTCGGCGCCGGCGTCGCGCGCGGCCGCCGCCACCTCGAGCATGCCGTGCCCGTAGCCGTCGGCCTTGACGACCGCCATCAGCTGCACGGGACCGTCGACGCTGACCAGGTCCTTGAGGATCCGGACGTTGTGCCGCACCGCAGCGAGGTCCACGACGATCTCGGCGCGCGACGGCACGGGATCGCTCATGCTCGCGATCATCCCAAACCCCCGAGCGTGTCGCGCACCAGCCGTGGGATCTGGACCGCGACCCGGCTCGCGGTCAGCGGACCACCCGCGGACGCCCGGGTCGCCGCGGCCCCGTGCAGCCACGAGCCGACGGATGCGGCGTCGTACGGCTCCAGCCCGGCCGCGAGCAGTGCGCCGACCAGGCCGGCGAGCACGTCGCCGGCGCCTGCGGTGGCGAGCCACGGCACTCCGGTGGTGGTCACGCGAGCCCGCCCGTCGGGGTGGGCGACCAGGGTGTGGTGCCCCTTGAGCAGCACGACGCAGCCGAACCGGTCCGCCGCCGCGCGGGCGTGCTCGAGTGGCGAGGCCTCCACCTCCCGGCGCTCGACCCCGAGCATCGAGGCCAGCTCGCCGGCGTGGGGGGTCAGCACGCACCCGGGCACCGGTCCGTCGACGTGGCGCAGGGCGTCGGCGTCCACGACCACGGGTACGTCGTCGGCGCGGGCCTCGGCGAGCATCGCGCCGGCGTCGTCACCTCCGCCGGGACCGACGACCCAGGCCTGGACCCGGCCGTCGCCGACGACCTCGGGGTGCGCGGTCCGTACGGTGTCGGCGATCGCCTCCGGGCCGACGTAGCGGACCATCCCGGCCAGCCCCGATGCAGCGCCGGACACCGCGAGCAGCGCGGCACCCGGGTAGGTGCCCGACCCGGCGCGCACGCCGACCACACCGCGGGTGTACTTGTGCGCGACGGCGGCGGGCCGCGGCAGCAGGGCGCGTACGTCGTCGGGCTGGAGCGCCTCGACCGCCGGCGGGCCGAGGTCGGAGGCGTCGAGGCCGAGCCCGACGAGGTGGATCGCACCGGCGGCGAGGCACGCGGGATCGACGAGGTGGGCGACCTTGTGGGTGCCGAAGGTGACCGTCAGGTCGGCGCGGACGTGCGGCCCGTCGAGGGTGCCGCCGTCGACGTCGACCCCGGACGGCACGTCGACCGCGACCACGGTGGCCGCTCCGAATCGCTCCAGCGCTGCCACCGCGTCGGGGCGCAGTCCCGGGCGGCCGCCGATGCCGACGATGCCGTCCACCAGCACCTCGGGCTCCGGGTGGAGGGTGTCGAGGTCACGGGTCGCCCGGCCCCCGGCCGCGCGGAGGGCGGCGAGGCCGGCCTCGTGCACGCTGTCGGCGAGGAGCAGCGCCTCCACGGCTGCTCCCCTCGCCGCCAGGCGGGCGCCGGCCCAGAGCGCGTCGCCGCCGTTGTCGCCCGGGCCGACCAGCAGGAGCACGCGGCGGCCGTAGCCGCCGCCCAGCAGGTCGAGGACGGCGGCGGCCAGGCCTGCGGCCGCACGCTGCATGAGGGCGCCCTCGGGCAGGCGTGCCATCGCGGCCGCCTCCGCACGGCGTACGTCCTCGACGAGGTGGGCGCGCAGCACGGCAGCTCCTCAGCTCTCCAGCACCACGACGGCCGAGGCGATGCCGGCGTCGTGGGACAGCGAGACGTGGACGTGGGCGACCCCGAGGGCCTCCGCGCGGGCGGCGACGGTGCCCCGGATCTCGAAGCGCGGGCGCCCGGTCTCCTCCGAGACGATCTCCGCGTCGTGCCACGCCATCCCGACCGGTGCGCCGAGCGCCTTGGCGATCGCCTCCTTGGCGGCGAACCGCGCGGCCAGGGACGCCGGTGGCCGCGACGCCTCGGCGTCGGTGAACAGCCGGCCGCGCAGGGACGGGGTCCGCTCGAGGGACTGCACGAAGCGGTCGATGTCGACCACGTCGATGCCGACGCCGATGACGGGCATGGCCGCTCCTTTCCGGGGGTTCCCGCGAGAAGGCATGCGGAGCGCGTTCTCGTGGGGTGTGTGCTCGCCCGGCCTTACTCGACCGTGACGGACTTGGCGAGGTTGCGGGGCTGGTCGACGTCGTGACCGAGCTGGGTGGCCAGCTCGCACGCGAAGAGCTGCAGCGGCACGACGGCGACGAGCGGCTGGAGCAGCACCGGCACCTGGGGCAGGGTGATCAGCACGTCGGCGTACGGCGTGATGGCGGTGTCGCCCTCCTCGGCCAGGCAGAGCGTCCGGGCTCCTCGGGCGCGCACCTCCTGGATGCCGCTGATCATCTTGTCGTGCAGCTGGTCGCGGCCGCGGGGCGGCACGACGCACAGGATCGGCAGGCCCTCCTCGACGAGCGCGATCGGCCCGTGCTTGAGCTCGCCGGCGGCGAAGCCCTCGGCGTGGAGGTAGGCGATCTCCTTGAGCTTCAGCGCTCCCTCGAGGGCCACCGGGTAGCCGGCGTGGCGGCCGAGGAACAGCACCGAGCGGTTGTCCACGTGGTCGCGGGCGAGGGCGTAGACCTCCTCGGCCTTGGTCAGCACGGTCTCGATGTGGCCGGGCATCTCCTCGAGCTGGTCCATGACCTGCGAGATCTCGTCGCCGTAGCGGGTGCCCTTGACCTGCGCGAGGTAGAGCGCGAGGAGGTAGCAGGCGACGAGCTGGGTGAGGAAGCCCTTGGTGGAGGCGACGCCGATCTCGGGGCCGGCGTGGGTGTAGATCACGCCGTCGGACTCGCGCGGGATGGTCGACCCGTTGGTGTTGCAGATCGCGAGCACCTTCGAGCGCTGCACCCGGGCATGGCGGATCGCCTGGAGGGTGTCGGCGGTCTCGCCGGACTGGCTGATCGCCACGACGAGCGTGGAGGAGGTGAGGATCGGGTCGCGGTAGCGGAACTCGCTCGCGAGCTCGACCTCGACCGGGATGCGGCACCAGTGCTCGATGGCGTACTTGGCGACCATGCCGGCGTAGAACGACGTACCGGCGGCGATGATGATGATCTTGTCGATGTCGCGCAGGTCCTGGTCGGACAGGCGCATCTCGTCGAGCTGCAGCAGGCCGTCGGTGCCGCGACGACCGAGGAGCGAGTCGGCGACCGCGCGCGGCTGCTCGAAGATCTCCTTGCGCATGAACCAGTCGTGGCCGTCCTTCTCGGCGGCCGAGAGGTCCCAGTCGACGTGGTAGCGGCGGCCCTCGGCCGGGGTGCCGTCGAAGCCGGAGACGCTGACCCCCTCGCGGGTGATCGTGACGACCTGGTCCTGGTCGAGCTCCATCGCCTCGCGGGTGTGCTCGATGAACGCCGCGACGTCGGAGCCGAGGAAGTTCTCCCCCTCACCGATGCCCACCACGAGCGGGCTGTTGCGACGCGCGGCGACCACGCGGTCCGGGTCCTGGGAGTCGACGGCGACGAGCGTGAAGGCACCCTCGAGGCCGCGGCAGACGTTCTGCATGGCGACGGTCAGGTCCACGCCCGTCTCGAGCTGCTCCTCGAGCAGGTGGGCCGCGACCTCGGTGTCGGTGTCGGAGGCCATCTCGACGCCCTCGGCCTCGAGGCGCTGGCGCAGCTCGGCGAAGTTCTCGATGATCCCGTTGTGCACCAGCGCGACGCGGCGCTCGCGGCCGAGGTGGGGGTGGGCGTTGCGGTCGGTCGGCGGGCCGTGCGTGGCCCAGCGGGTGTGGCCGATGCCGGTGGTGACCTGCGGCAGTGGCGAGTCGGCGATCGCCTTCTCGAGGTTCGCGAGCTTGCCGGCGCGCTTGTCGGACACGATCGAGCCGCCGTCGACGAGAGCGATCCCGGCGGAGTCGTACCCGCGGTACTCCAGACGCCGGAGACCCTCGATCACGACGCCCTCGGCCGGCTTGGCACCTACGTACCCGACGATTCCACACATGGCCGCGGAGTCTATCGGCGTCCATCGGCAGGCCGCTGCACGGCCTCGCCCGCGTGCGGTGCCACAATCGCACCCATGTCCGAGGTCGCACCGCCCTCCAACGGCACGACCTCCGGCACCTCGTCGGGGAGCGAGACGTCCCCCTACGTCGAGCTCGAGCGCGCGGCGTGGGCGGAGCTCGCGGGCACGACCGAGACGACCCTGACGCGTGAGGAGGTCGCCCGGCTCCGCGGGCTCGGCGACCAGCTCGACCTGCGCGAGATCGAGCAGGTCTACCTCCCCCTGTCGCGCCTGCTGAGCCTCTACGTCGCGGCCAACTCCCGGCTGCACCTCGAGCAGGAGGAGTTCCTGCACCGCGTCACCCCGCCGCGTACGCCGTTCGTGATCGGGCTCGCCGGCTCCGTGGCCGTCGGCAAGTCGACGACGGCCCGCGTGCTGCAGCAGATGCTCGCCCACTGGCCCGAGCACCCCAACGTCGCGCTCGTGACCACCGACGGCTTCCTGCTGCCCAACGCCGAGCTCGAGCGCCGGGGCATCCTGCACCGCAAGGGCTTCCCCGAGTCCTACGACCGCAAGGCGCTCCTCAAGTTCGTCATCGACATCAAGTCCGGCCGTGACGAGGTCGAGGCGCCGATCTACTCGCACCTCGTCTACGACGTCCTCCCCGACGAGAAGGTCGTGGTCAAGAGGCCGGACATCGTCATCATCGAGGGGCTCAACGTCCTCCAGCCCGCCCGGATGCGCGACGACGGCCGCACCGGCCTCGCGGTCAGCGACTTCTTCGACTTCTCCGTCTACGTCGACGCCGCGCTGACCGACATCAAGCGCTGGTACGTCGACCGCTTCCTCCGCCTCCGCGAGACCGCCTTCCGCGACCCGGCCTCCTACTTCCGCAAGTACGCCGCCCTCTCCCACGACGAGGCCGTCGACCAGGCCACCCGCATCTGGGACTCGATCAACGAGCCCAACCTCGTCCAGAACGTCGCCCCCACCCGGTCCCGCGCCACCCTCGTCCTCCGCAAGGACGCCGACCACTCCGTGCGCTACGTGCGGCTGCGCAAGCTCTGAGGCGCGCTCGGCTCCGGACGTCATGAGGACTGGTCGTCCCGACGACAGGTCGTCCCGACGACCTGCATCCATGACATCCGACGCGTACGTCATGGGCTGGGGTCACCCCGACGACCGCTGGCCATGACGTCCGTCGACGTCAGGCCGCGCGGCACCATCCGCCGGCCTTCAGTCCGCGCTCGACCTGGTCGAAGAAGTCGTCAGCAGCAACCCGCAGGCCGAGGAGCGGGAGCCGCAGGACGGTCGACCTGGTGAGGCTGACCTCGTTCTGGCGGAGCGCGTCCGGCACGACCGACGTCGCCCACGAGTGGTGGATGCCGTCGATCTCGACGACCAGGCGGAACTCGTCCCAGCTCACGTCGAGGTAGTAGCGCCCGTCGCGGCCCCGACGGATCTGCTGGCGGTCGGGCTCGGGAAGCCCGCGGAGACGACACGCGCGGGCGAAGTCGAGCTCGCCCAGCGAACGCACTCCGCCGAGCAGGTCCGTGACGACCGCGTGCATCAGCTCGCGGCGCCGGTCGCGCTGGACGCTGAGCAGCGCGCGGCCCACCTGCTCCGGAGTGGTCAGCCCCTGCTGCACCGGCATCGTCAGCAGGAGAGCTGCCTGCTTGTCGCTCCTCGCCCACATCGCAGCCCGCACGGCTGCGACCGGCACCCGCGTGCGTGGCACCCCGGTCGCGACACGATCGAGGGCGGACCAGCGCCGCGTCCGCCGGATGTCGAGCCCGGACCCCTTCAGCGGCTTCACGCCGCGGGGCACGGACACGCGGAGGACATGCGGCTGGTAGCTCGACAGCCCGGAGGCGACCAGGCTCGCCTCGCCGTCCAGCATCGCGCGGTCGCCGCCCTCGAAGACCGCAGCCCACTGCCGACCCAGGACGGACACGGGTCCTGTGTGCAGGCACACGGACCGCGTCCACACCCGCTGCCAGCGATGGGCCCTGATCTGCGCCCTCAGCTCGCCGCGGGTGAGCCCGGCGGCGTAGGCCTGGGCGCGGGAGACGACGCCGCCCTGCACCTCGGCCAGGGCCGTCAGCTCCGCACCGACGCGTCGCCTCTCGTGGGGACTGTGCCTGCTCCGGACTGGCTGCATGCGGTCAGCGTCGCCGTACGGACCGGCGCGGACGACCCGTGCCTGTCGGACCTGTGGACGAGACCGTCGCAGGCGCACCTGTGGACGTGCACCGGCTGGGTTGGGTGCCGACTCCACCCCCACACCACCGCCATCGACGTCATGGCGCCCGGTCGCGCGGACGACCGCCAGCCATGACGCTGTCGTACGACGTCATGGCAGGCGGTCGTCGGGACAACCACCTCCCATGACGTCCGGGGGGACGGGGGGTGGGTGGCGAATCACAGCCGCTTCTGGAGCTCGAGCAGCGTCTCGATGGTGCGGTAGCCCAGCGCCTCGTTGACGGCGTTCATGTGGGTGTTGACCTCGGCGTTGGAGGTGTCGACGGAGAGCAGGTCGGGGTAGGTCGCGAGCGCGAGGTCGTGGGTCGCGAGCTTCAGCGCCAGCCCGAGCCGCCGGCCCCGGTGGGCCGGGTCGACGAGGGTGATGCCGACCTGGGCGTGGGCCTGGTCGGTGTCGTTGACCCGTACGTCGCTCACGCCGGCCACGGAGCCGTCCGGGGCGATCGCCATCGCCGTCAGCACGTGTCGACCGACCGAGACCTGCAGCTGCTCGGCCTCGCGGATGCGCTCCGGGGGCCACTCCGACGCCCGGAGGTCGAGGTCGCCCAGCGGGATCTCGGAGAACAGCATCCCGAGCAGCCGCCCGAACGAGACGACGTGGTCGTCGGGGCAGACGGTGTCGAACGTGATGATCCGGTAGCCGTCGGGCGTCGGCGCGCGGGCAGCCAGAGACTCGCGGCGATCGAGGTAGTCGGCGACCACGAGCTCCTTGATCGACTCGCGGCTCGCCACGTCGAAGCCGCGCGCGTCGGCGAAGGCCGCTGCGGGCGCGGTTCCTCCCGGCGGCAGGTAGGCCTCGCCGGTGAGCGTGGTGCGGCCGTGCCCGCGCGCCAGGACCTCGATCTCGGACAGGAGCGCCGAACCGATGCCCTCGCGGCGCCGTGCGGCGTCGACGTACACCGCCGCGCCGGCGAGGTGCAGGTTGTCCTGCGAGGGCAGGATCGCCATGCCCGCGCCGACCATCACGCGTCCGTCGATCGCACCGAGGAGGGTCGTCGTCCGCTCGGGGTTGCTCGCCGCGAGCGCGACGCGGCTCTGCTCCCAGACGGGCCACGGCTTGCCGGGCCGGTCGGAGGTGGCGGCCTGTCCGACCTCCCACCAGGCACGCAGGGCCGCCTGGTTGCGCGGGTTGATCTGCTCGATGTCGACGGCCACGGCCGTGACGGTAACGCCGGTGCTGCCCTACAGCGCGAGCTGGGTGCGTACGACGTCGGCGAGGCGCGAGGCGACGCCGTGGGCCTCGTCCTCGGTCGGCGCCTCGACCATCACCCGCACGATCGGCTCGGTGCCCGAGGGACGCAGCAGGATGCGGCCGCGCTCCCCCAGCACGGCCTCCTCCTCCGCGACGGCCGCGGCCAGCACGGCGTCCTCGTCGGCGCGCGACTTGTCGACGCCCGAGACGTTGAGCAGGACCTGCGGGAGCCGCGTCATCACAGACGCGAGGTCGGCCAGCGACCGGCCGGTGGTGGCCATCCGCTCCATGACGTGGAGCGTGGTCAGGATGCCGTCGCCGGTGGTGGCGTGGTCACTGAGGATGACGTGACCGGACTGCTCGCCGCCGAGGTTGTAGCCGGAGACCTTCATCGCCTCGAGGACGTAGCGGTCCCCGACCTTGGTCTGGCGCACGCCGACGCCACCGGCGCGCATGGCCTGCACGAAGCCGAGGTTGCTCATCACGGTGGCGACGACGGTGTCCTTCGCCAGCCGGCCCTGCTCGAGCAGCGAGAGCGAGAGGATCGAGAGGATCTGGTCGCCGTCGACGACGTTGCCCTCGGCGTCGACGGCGAGGCAGCGGTCGGCGTCGCCGTCCAGCGCGAAGCCGGCGTCCGCACCGTGCTCGAGGACCGCCTTCTGCAGGTCACCGAGGTGGGTCGACCCGCAGTTCTCGTTGATGTTGAGGCCGTCGGGATCGGCGTGGATGGCGACCACGGTCGCACCGGCGTCCTCGAGCGCACGCGGGCCGGCGGCGTACGCAGCGCCCTCGGCGCAGTCGAGGACGACCTTGAGCCCCACCAGCGGGTGGTTGATCGTGCTCTCGAGGTGGGCGGCGTACTCCTCGACCGCCGTGCCGTAGACCTCGACCCGGCCGACGGCACCTCCGGTGGGCCGCTCCCACGGCTCGCGCATGCGGCGCTCGATGTCGATCTCGATGGCGTCGTCGAGCTTGTGGCCGCCGCGGGCGAGGAACTTGATGCCGTTGTCGGGCATGGGGTTGTGGGAGGCGGAGAGCATCACGCCGAGATCGGCGCCGAGGCGGTCGGTCATGTAGGCGACCCCGGGGGTCGGGAGCACGCCCAGCAGGATGACGTCGACACCGGCCGAGGCGAGCCCCGCGACGACCGCCGCCTCGAGGAACTGTCCGGAGATGCGTGTGTCCCGGCCCACCACCGCGACGGGGCGGTGGCCCTCGAACTCGCCGCTGTCGGCGAGGACGTGGGCAGCGCACACGGAGAGCTCGAGGGCGAGCTCGGCGGTCAGGTCGGCGTTGGCCAGGCCCCGTACGCCGTCGGTGCCGAAGAGTCGCGTCATGGCCCGGGAGCCTACGTGTCGCCGACGCCCGGCGCCGAAACGTGGCCGGACGTGAAGCCCGACATGCAGCGAGGCCCGCACCGTCGGACGACGGTGCGGGCCTCGGTGCTGGCCTGGTGGTGCAGGCGGGGTCAGCGCTTGCTGAACTGCGAGGCCTTGCGGGCCTTCTTGAGACCGGCCTTCTTGCGCTCGACGACGCGGGCGTCGCGGGTGAGCAGACCGGCCTTCTTCAGCGCCGGGCGGTTGGCCTCGACGTCCACCGCGTTGAGCGCGCGGGCCACGCCGAGGCGCAGCGCGCCGGCCTGACCGGCGATGCCGCCGCCGTGGATGCGGGCGATCACGTCGAAGCGGCCCTCGAGCTGCAGCTCGACGAACGGCTCGTTGGCGATCTGCTGGTGCAGCTTGTTCGGGAAGTAGCTGTCCATGGTGCGACCGTTGATGGTCCACTCGCCGGTGCCGGGGACGATCCGGACGCGGGCGACGGCCTCCTTGCGGCGGCCGGTGGCGCCGGCGGGCGCGATGGTGGCCGGACGGGCCGGGGTGTCGGCCGAGGCGTCGCTCTCGGAGGTGTAGGCCACGCCGTCGGCGCCGGTCTCGAAGGTCTCCTCGACCTCGGTGGTGTTCTCAGTCATGTATGAGTCCTCAGTCGTCACTGGGAGATCTGGGAGATCTCGAACGGGGTGGCCTTCTGGGCCGCGTGCGGGTGGTCGGGGCCGGCGTAGACCTTGAGCTTCTTCAGCATCTGGCGACCGAGCTTGTTCTTCGGGAGCATGCCCCACACGGCCTTCTCGATGGCCTTGCGGGCGTCCTTCTCGAGGAGCTCACCGAACGGGGTGGCCGAGAGGCCGCCCGGGTAGCCGGAGTGGCGGTAGGCCATCTTGGTGGTCTTCTTGGTCCCCGACAGCGCCACCTGGGAGGCGTTCACGATGATCACGAAGTCGCCCATGTCCATGTGAGGAGCGAAGGTCGGCTTGTGCTTGCCGCGGAGGAGGTTGGCGGTCTGGACGGCGAGGCGGCCCAGGACCACGTCGGTGGCGTCGATGACGAGCCACTCACGCTGGATGTCAGCGGGCTTGGGGCTGTACGTGCGCACGGCGGTGTCCCGTTCTGGTTCGTTGGTCCCGGCCCCCGGACGAGGGCCGGCTGGTGCTGCTGCGGCTTCTGACGAACACGGCCCGGTTCGCTCCCCGGCTCCGCGAGGCGGAGACTGGGGATGACGTCCGGATCTGCACCCGCTCCGGATCTCCGTGGGGAGGGAGCGGACGCGGCAGGAGTCGCGACCAGCAAGGCTACGGCGCGCCGAGCGTGGGGGTCAAAACGGCGGGGCGCCATGATGGCGACGTGCGCAACGGTGGCGTGTCCTTCTGGTGGCAGCAGGTCGGGCTGCCCACCCCCACCGACCGGCTGGTCGGCGACGCGGCGTGCGACGTGGCCATCGTAGGTGGCGGTCTCACCGGCCTCTGGACCGCCTACTACCTCGCCGGGGCCGACCCCACCCTCGACGTCCGCGTCGTCGAGGCGGAGTTCGCCGGGTTCGGCGCCTCGGGCCGCAACGGCGGGTGGCTCTCGAGCGAGCTCGCCGGGAGTGCGCGGACGTACGCCGCCGTGGCGGGCGAGGACGGCGT
>DASTPB010000109.1:0-3407 GCA_035762385.1 Nocardioides sp.
TACGGCGAGGCCGCCTGCGCAAAGCACGCAGAAGAGTCCACAGATCACCTCGACCGCCACCGTGGCAGTTCTGGCGTGGTCAGCGAACGCACCGTTGAGGGTGAGCAGGCTGCCGGCCACCACGGTCGCGACCACCGACACGGTATGCGGTTGTAGGGCACCTCCTTCGATGACGCGCATGCCGGCCAACCCGATGACGATGGCGCATCCCAGAGCACGGGTGGCGTTGGACTGGCCGGGCAGCTCGAGCGGGTAGAGCTCCCACTGACTGACCATCAGGACGATCGTGACCATCATCAGGGCGCCGCCGATGGGACGAACCGGGACGCGAAGTGGTGCCGTGGCGGCGGCGCGTTCGAGACGGCGGCGGCGGCGATCGACGTGTCGGGAGGTCGCGACTACCCGTGGGTTGGTCACCATGTCGCCAGGGGCTACGCCTTGTCGGTCTTGGCCGTGGATCAGGTGCGCGAGTTCGGAGCGCCCACCACCGCTGCTGGTGTCGCGCATGATGCCTCCGCGAAGCGCGGCGGCTGCTCCGACGACCAGTACCGCTGCTCCGCTCCCTGTCCACGTCCACGACGTCATGACGCCGCCGACGGTGGCGATGCTGCAGCCGATGAGGGCGGCGAGGGTCCCGCCCCACACCAGTCGTGGTCGCACCCGTCTCGACGGGTCGCGTTGTACGCGTCGCCCGTTCTGCTCGCTCATGGCGCGACGATGAGGGCTTGGGGTGCGGCCTGCTTCATCCGGGTGTTCAGCCACGTGAGCTGGCGCGACGTCTGGTCGCCTGCGTGCTGGGCAACCTCGAGGAGGCCGCGGTCGCGCAGTCCCTGGGCTCCCTGGGCGATGACCGTCCACGTCGTCTGCACCAGCGTCGCGAGGACGTGCAGGTCCTGGAGGTCGCGCAGCAGCCCGACCTCGCCCTCGCGGGTCTCGGCGACGCCGGCGGCGTGGAGCCGTTCCGGCTCGTCGACGTCGTCGGCCTCGCCGTACCGCTGGATGATCGGCGCGAGTGCCTCCCGGTTGTCCTCCGACCACTCCGCGAACATCTGGCAGATGTGGAAGACGTCCGCGACGTGGGCATGTCCCTCGGCGACGGCGCGGAAGGAGTCCGCCAGGGTCTTCTCGCTGTGGTCGGCCAGGCCGATGTAGGTCGTCAGGTGCGGCATCAGAGGTCTCCTTCCGCAAAAGAGGACGTCGAAGCCCGCCCCGCCGGCTGGGAGGGGTCGAGGAGGTAGTGCGGGGTGGCGGGCGGCTGCGTGCTGGTAGTGGGTTTGCCGCCTTGTGTCGCCCGGGGGCGGCGTTGGGGCGGTGGGGGCGGGCGGTCGGTGTCGGGCGCGGACGCGGTGGTCGTCGGTGCCGGGGACGGTCCGTCGCCGGCCCGGAGCCGGGTGACCTGGCAGGCGGCGGTCTTGAAGGTGGGCTGCTTGGAGACCGGGTCCCACACGGTCATGGTGAGCTCGTTGGCCAGCCTGCGGTTGGCGTCGTCGTGGCCTCCGCCGAGGTCGGCTTTGGGCTCCCAGTGGCCGTAGTGGAAGGGCGCGAACACGGCGCCGGCCATGACGTTTCCGACGCGGGCGCGGACCTCGATCGCGCCGCGCGGGGAGGCCACGCGCACCCAGTCGCCCTCCTCGATCCCGCGCGCGGCGGCGTCGGTGGCGGAGAGCTCGACCCATGCGTCGGGCGCAGCGCGGTTGAGGTCGCCCGAGCGGCCGGTCTTCGTGCGGGTGTGGAAGTGGTAGACCGTGCGACCGGTCGTGTACAGCAGCGGGAACGCCTCCGACGGCTCCTCGTGCGCGGGCGTGTACGCCGCGCCCTTCAGGAACGCCCGGCCCGCGGGGTTCATCGCTCGGTGCTCGGTCTCGGTCACGGTCCCGCCGGTGGCGAGGTCGTGGCCGTAGGTCTCGCAGTAGTCGGTGTCGGTCGGGAAGACAGCGTCGGCGTAGAGCCGGTCGGTGCCGTCGGGGTGCTCCTCGTTCACCGGCCACGGGATGCCGCTCGGACCGCGAAGCTTCTCGTACGACAGACCCGTGTAGTCGACCGGCCGCCCTGCGGTGACCGCGGCCCACGCGTCGAACGCCTCCTCAGGCGTGCGCCAGCCGATCAGCGGACGACCGGAGCGGTTCCTGAAGCCCATCGCATCGGCGTACATCAGGAAGATGTCGAGGTCACTGCGCGCCTCCCCCGGCGGGTCGACGGCCTTCTCGGACAGGTGCACGGTCCGGTTGACATTGGTGTAGCAGCCGGTCTTCTCGCCCCACCCGGCTGCGGGCAGGACGACGTCGGCGAGCTCGGCGGTCTCGGTGAGGAAGAGGTCCTGCACGACGACGAAGCACTGCTCGCCGGCGAGGATCCTGCGGATCCGCGCCGACTCCGGCATCGACACCGCCGGGTTGGTCGCGGAGATCCACAGCAGCCCGATCGAGCCGGCCTCGGCGTAGGAGAAGATCTGCATCGCGTGAGTCGGGGGAGCCCAGTGCGGGATCGTCATCACGTCGACGTCCCACGCCTCGGCGAGCTGCTGGACGTGGGCCGGGTTGTCCCAGTTCCGGAAGCCGGGCAGGTCGCCGTCGGCACCGCACTCGCGGTTGTTCTGCGCCGTTGGCTGGCCGTTCATCTGCAGGACGCCCGCGCCCGGGCGGCCGATCATGCCGCGCAGCAGGTGCAGGTTGTGCACCGCGACGGAGGCCGCGGTGGCCTGGTGGGACTGGTAGAACCCCTGCAGCACCGTGGACAGCACACCCTCGCTCTCCGCGAAGATCCGCGCCGCACGACGTACGTCGTCGGCGTCGACGCCACAGATCTCGGCGACCCTCTCGGGCGGGTAGGGCTCGACCGTCGAGCGCAGGTCGTCCACGCCCAGGGTGTGAGCCTCCACCCACGCGTCGTCGACCCAGCCGTGCTCGAACAGCTCGCGGGTCAGGCCGTTCATCAGCGCCAGGTTGGTGCCGACACGCGGCGCGAGGTGCACGCCACCCGTCCGCTCGGCCTCGAGCGCCACCAGGGTGCGCCGCGGGTCGACGCACACGATCCTCGGCGGGTCGTCGCCCCGGGTGCGGTCCAGGATCCGCATCCAAAGCACCGTCTGGGTCTCCGGCATGTTGTGGCCGTAGAGGAAGATCGCGTCGCAGTGCTCGATGTCGGTGTACGAGCCCGGCTGCCCGTCGGCGCCGAAGGACTCCTTGAACGCCGCCGCGCTCGTGGCGGTGCACAGGCGGGTGTTGCCGTCCATGTGCGGGGTGCCGAGGCCGGCCTTCCCGATCACGGCCAGCGTGTAGTACTCCTCCAGGAAGAGCTGACCCGAGGTGTAGAAGCCGTGGCTCAACGGGCCCTTCTCGTCCAGCAGCGCACGCGACTTCTCCACGATGCGGCCCATCGCGGTGTCCCAGTCCGTCTCGACCAACCGG
>DASTPB010000110.1:0-2990 GCA_035762385.1 Nocardioides sp.
ATCTTCGACAACCGGTTCGTCGGCGTCGCGTTCGTGTTGCTGCTGTTCGTCAACGCGTTCGCGATCACCAACGGCTGGTACGCCTGAGGTCCACCGGACCGTCGGCGTTCCACGTGGCACGATCCCCGGGTGGCGACACCCGGGTTGAGCTCTGACTGCGCGCGCTGCTTCGGCCTCTGCTGCGTGCTGCTCCCCTTCTCCGCCTCGGCCGGGTTCGGCGTCGACAAGCCCAGCGGGCGCCCCTGCCTCAACCTGCTCGACGACGACAGCTGCCGCATCCACGCCACCCTGCGCGAGGACGGCTGGCCGGGGTGCACCGTCTTCGAGTGCTTCGGAGCCGGGCAGCAGGTCTCCCAGGTCACCTACGGCGGCAGGTCGTGGCGCGAGCAGGACAACCTCCCCGAGATGGCCGCGGTGCTGTCGGTGATGCGGCAGCTCCACGAGATGCTCGTGCACCTCGTCGAGGTCGCGCGGCGCTCCCCCGACCCCGCTGCCGACGCCGTACGCACCGAGATCGAGGATCTCACCACCGCCGACCCGGAGACGCTGCTGCTGGCCGACGTGGACGAGCTCCACGAACGGGTGGGCGTGCTGCTGGCGCAGGCCAGCGCTCGCGTACGACGTACCTGGCCCTCCGCGCAGGACCGCACCCGCGCCGACCTCGCGGGCCGGCGGCTCGCCGGCGACCACCGCGGATGGTCGTTCCGCGGCGCCCTGCTGATCGCCGCCGACCTGCGCGACGCCGACCTCCGGGAGGCCGACCTGCTCGGCGCCGACCTACGCGACGCCGACGTCCGCGGGTGCGACCTGTCGAGCGTCCTGTTCCTCACCCAGCCCCAGGCCAACGCGGCCATCGGCGATCCGGCGACCACCCTTCCGGAGGGTTTGTCGCGCCCGGCACGCTGGCGGGCGTGACCGGACGGAATACCTCCGGGACGGACCGTGCTGTGCCCGCCATGACCGTTCCCAGCATCCAGCTCCACGACGGCACGTCCATCCCGCAGCTCGGCTTCGGCGTGTTCCAGATCGACCCCGCCGACACCGCTGAGGCGGTGACTCAGGCCCTCGAGGTCGGCTACCGCCACATCGACACCGCCGAGATGTACGGCAACGAGAAGGAGGTGGGCGAGGCGCTGCGCTCCTCCGGGATCGCGCGCGACGACGTCTACGTGACCTCCAAGCTCAACAACGGCTTCCACGAGCCCGCGGAGGCCGAGCGCGCCTTCGAGAGGACCCTCGCCGACCTCGGCCTCGACCGGATCGACCTCTTCCTCATCCACTGGCCGCTGCCCACGCGCTACGACGGCGACTTCGTCTCGACGTGGCGCACGCTCGCGTCCTTCGTCGAGGACGGCCGCGCCGCGTCGGTCGGCGTCTCGAACTTCCAGCCGGCACACCTGCAGCGCCTCGTCGACGAGACCGGCGTCGTGCCGGTGGTCAACCAGGTGGAGGTGCACCCCTACTTCACCAACGAGGACGTCCGTGCGGCCAACGCCAAGCACGGCGTCGCGACCGAGGCATGGTCGCCCATCGCGCAGGGCGCGGTGCTCGACGACCGGGTGATCACCGAGATCGCCGAGGCGAAGGGCCGGTCGACCGCCCAGGTGACCCTGCGCTGGCACGTCGAGCGCGGCGACATCGTGTTCCCCAAGTCGGTCAACCCCGAGCGGATGCGGGAGAACTTCGAGATCTTCGACTTCTCGCTCACCGACGAGGAGGTCGCGCGGATCGCCGGCCTCGACCGCGGCGAGGACGGTCGCACCGGCCCCAACCCGGACACGTTCGACTACATCCCCCGCTGACCGGCGTCCCGACGCGACGCGACGAGGCCCGACCCCACCGGGGGTCGGGCCTCCGGCGTGTCCTCCCCACGCGCTCGCGCCAGCTGAGTCCCGATACGCAGGCGCGGCACCCGCGACCTGCCCCACACTCGCCGCATGGAACCCAGCACCTGGCAGCGCCCCGGCCTCCGCGCCGCTCTCCTGTACGCCGTCGCCGCCAGCCTCCTCGGCGCGGTCGTCTCCACGGTCAGCCGCCTCGAGCTCACGCGTCGCGCGGTCCCGACGGACCGGCTTCCGGACGGACCGGTGATCGTGGTCGCCAACCACACGAGCTTCGCCGACGGGATCCTGCTGGCGCTCGTCGGGCGCCGGCTGGGTCGCTCGTTGCGGCTGATGGCGACCGGTGGCGTCTTCCGTTCAGGGCTGGTCGGGCCGATCGCCCGTCGCCTCGGCTTCATCCCCGTCCTCCGCGGCACCGATGCGGCCGCCGGCTCCCTCGACGCCGCCGCCACCGCGCTCGAGGCCGGTGAGGCCGTCGGCCTGTTCCCCGAGGGCCGCATCACCCGCGACCCGCAGCACTGGCCCGAGCGGTCGAAGACCGGGGCGGTCCGGCTCGCGGTCCGCACGGGCGCCCCGGTCGTCCCGGTGGCACTGGTCGGTGCGCAGCAGGTCGTGGGCCCGACCGGCATCGGCGCCAGGCTGCTGCGCAACACGGTCCTGCGCCCGCGGGTGCGCGTCGCCGTCGGCGAGCCCATCGACGTACGCCGGATGGCGGGTGTCGCCGGTGACGAGCCGATCGACGACGCGACCGTCCGCCGGGTCGCCGACGAGGTGATGACCGCGCTGGTGTCGCAGGTCGCGGAGCTGCGCGGCGAGCCGGCCCCCCACCCGAGCGGCGTACCGGCGGAGGCGCTCAGCGCCTGACGCCCACCACGACCGGCTCAGGAGTAGCGGTGGCTCTTCTGCGGGTGGCCGTGCTCGCGGGTGCAGGTGCGGCCACTCATGTTGCGATGGCCGCAGAGCCCGTCCGTCCCAGGCGCCGCCTCGCGCGGCGCAGGCGCCTTCGTCGCAGTCGCGGTCGGCGGTGCCACCGGAGCCTTCGGCCGGGCCGGCGCCGCACCCGCTCTCTTCTGGGCCTCCGCGTAGCGGGCCTCGCGCATGGCGCGCAGGTTGTCCATCTTGCTCATGGCTTGCTCATCGTCCGATCAC
>DASTPB010000111.1:0-2487 GCA_035762385.1 Nocardioides sp.
CGCCTTCGCGCTAGCGGTGCGCTGGTACGGGCGACGTCACCTCGGGGTCCGGCGCACCCTGGTGGTCATCGCCCTCGTCGCCGCCACGACGACGATCGTGGGCGTCCTGGTCATGGCCGGCAGCTCGGTGCTCGACTACCGGCTGCAGGTCGCAGGGCTCGAGCACATGTCCGTCGTGCACGCCGGCTGCGACGCGACGTGCACGGCCGCGCGGGTGGACGCCACCCAGGACCTGCTCGTGAAGTCCGTCGGGCTCGGGGCGGTCCTGATGCTGGTGACTAACCTCGTCCTGGTCGGGTTGCTCGTCGCCTTCCGCGGCGGGCGTGTCGTCCTGGCAGCCCCGCGCGCGCCGCGCGAGCCTCGGGTCCGGCCTCTGCCCCTCGTGCTGGCGGCGAGCCTGGTGGGCGCCTCGGCGATCCACGCCGCGGTGCTCCCAGCCCACCTCGAGGAGTGGTGGGCGGCCGGCGCGTTCTTCCTCGTCCTCACCATGGCGGAGCTGGCCGCTGCGAACGCCGTGCTCGTGCCCCGGGACGGCGTGCGGATGCCTGCCCTGCTGGCCGCCACCGCCGTGTCGGTCGTCCCGCTCGCCGTCTGGTTGGTCTCCCGCACCGTCGGACTGCCGTTCGGGCCGGAGGTGGGTGACCCTGAGTCCATCGGGGTCGCGGACGTCATGGCGTGCGCGCTCGAGCTGCTCGGGCTCGCCATCGCGCTGGGCCTCGTCCTGGGACGCGCCGCGACGCGCCGCCGGTGGACGCCGTACCGGCTGGCGATCGGCCTCGCGGTCGTGGTCGCGGTGGCCACCATCGGGGTCGGCGCCAGCGGCATCCCGGGGTTCGACTCCGTCACCGGCGGCGAGCACGGCCACGAAACCTCGGAGGCTGCCGGCTGACCCACCTGCACACCGAGCGGGCCCCGTCACCGTGGGGCCATCGGTGGCGCGCGCGTACCCCCATTTGGGGTTGAGGACGCTCTCCCGTGGCTGGGACGCTTGGCAGTGCCCAGCGCGACGGCTGGTGCGCAGGGAGAGGCGACGGCGGTGCAGCTGGTTGAAGGTGTGACGTCCCGGACCCGCTCGGTCCTCGTCGTCGACGACCAGCGGATCTTCGCCGACGCGATGGTGGGTGCGCTGGGGGCCCAACCCGACGTGGAGGTGCTCGGCGTCGCGTACGACCTCGCCACCGCGCGCACCCTGCTCGGGCAGCACGCTCCCGACGTGGTGGTCCTGGACGTCCACTTCGAGGGGGACTCCCGAGACGGCGTGGAGATGGCGCTGGAGATCCGCGACCGGCACCCGGACGCGCGCGTGCTGCTGCTCTCCGCGATGGCCGATCCCTCGATCGTGTGGCGCGCGGCGTCTGCCGGCGTGAGCGCCGTGATGGCGAAGGACGGGTCCCTCGACGAGGTGCTCCGGGCGATCCGGACGGACGGAGGCGGCTTCAGCGTCGACCCTCACCTGCTCCAGGACGGGGTTGCGACGACCATCGACCCGGGGGCACCGGAGCTCACCCCGCGCGAGTCCGACGTCCTCGCGATGCTCGTGCTCGGGATGGATGCACGGGCCATCAGCAACCACCTCGACATCTCGATGAACACCTGCCGCAGCTACATCAAGACGCTGCTGGCGAAGTTCGGCGCCCACTCGCAGCTGGAATGCGTGGCGATGGCCCGGCGGATGGGCCTCGACGGCCAGCAGCGGGACCACGCCGCCCCGAACGGCACGAAGCAGGTACGGCGCGCGCGGGCACGTTCGTACCGGCAGGCCGCCGGCTAGCGGGCAGCGGTGCGCCGCCCGCGCTCGGTCGTCCACCGGGCGGTCGTCCGCTACGCGGTGGCCAGCCTGCTCGTGGTGGGCATGCTCGGGCTCGTCCTGGCCGTGGTCGGGACGCGGCTGGTGACCGACGAGGCGCTCGTGGACGCGGAGCAGACGACGCGGAACATGGCCGACGTGCTCGCCTCGCCGCTCGTGGACGACGCGGTGCGCGATGGCGAGCCGGAGGCGGTCGACCGGGTCGGTCGGGTCCTGGACCACCGGATGCGGGACGGGTCCGTCACGCACATCGTCATCTACGACGAGAGCGGGCTCGTGCTGTGGTCGGACAACGAGGCGATCCGGGGGCAGCAGGTTCCGCTCGAGGCCGACGTCCACGCGCTGTTCGGCACCGACGACAGCCTCGTCGGGGCTCCGGGTGAGGACGAGGCGCACCCCTGGAACGATCCGAGCTACAGCGACCTGGTCGAGACCTATGTGGGCGCGCGCGACGCGAACGGCGAGCCGTTCGTCTTCGAGACCTACACCTCGCCGGAGCGCATCGACCGTGACCGGTACGCCCTGCTCACCACCCTGCTCCCGTACGTCGCCGCGGCGATCGCGCTCTTCCTGCTGGCGACGTTGCCGCTCGCGATCGGGCTCGCGCGCCGGGTGGACCGGGCCGCGGCCCGGCGGTCGGAGCTCCTCGCCGACTCCGTGCGCGCGCTCCACGACGACCG
>DASTPB010000112.1:0-2226 GCA_035762385.1 Nocardioides sp.
GGGCATGAACCTCGCCGCGGCCAACGCGCTCGCCGCCGTCGTGGGCGACGAGCTCAGCCGCGGCCACGTGGTGGCCGACGTGTTCGACCCGCGGGTGGCGCCGGCCGTCGCCGCGGCGGTCGCCGAGGCCGGGCACCCGCTCGGGGACTCCCCGCTCGAGCGGGGAGTCCGCCACTTGGAGGGGTGTACAAAACCACGAAGTGACGGACTCCCCCTACCAGTACGCCGTTATGACACGGTCCGGCCGGCATCCGGGCCGGCACGACAGCGCATCCCTCGGTCGTACGACGCCGAGCGCGACACCCGCCGTACGTCAGCCCTCGCGGCCGCTGATCGCCGACGCCACGCGCTTGGTCACGTCGGGGTGGAACACGCTCGGGATGATGAAGGCCGCGTGCAGCTCCTCGGCGCTCACCGTGTCGGCGATCGCCTGGGCCGCCCGGAGCAGCATGTCGACGGTCACCTCGGAGGCCCCGGCGTCGAGCAGGCCGCGGAAGACGCCCGGGAAGGCCAGCACGTTGTTGATCTGGTTGGGGTAGTCGGAGCGGCCGGAGGCCACCACGGCGGCGTACTTGTCGGCCTCGGCCGGGTCGACCTCGGGGTCGGGGTTGGCGAGGGCGAAGACGACCGGCTTGGGCGCCATCGTCGGGATCCACTCCGGGTCGAGGATGCCGGGAGCGGAGACGCCCACGAAGACGTCGGCGTCGACGAGCACCTCGCGCAGCGACCCCGTCGCCCGGCGCGGGTTGGTCGCGGCGGCGAGCTCGGCGTGCGCCGCGGACAGCGACTCGTCGCCCTCGGCGAGGGCGCCCTCACGGTCGACGACGACGACGTCCTTCGCGCCGGCGGCGAGGAGGAGCGTGACGATGGCGGTGCCGGCCGCACCCGCGCCGGACACCACGATCCGCACGTCGGCCAGCTGCTTCTCCACGCAGCGCAGCGCGTTGGTGAGCGCGGCGAGCACGACGATCGCGGTGCCGTGCTGGTCGTCGTGGAAGACCGGGATGTCGAGCGACTCGCGCAGCCGGGCCTCGATCTCGAAGCAGCGCGGGGCCGCGATGTCCTCGAGGTTGATGCCGCCGAAGCCGGGCGCGATCATCTCGACGGCCTTGACGATCTCGTCGGTGTCCTGGCTGGCCAGGCAGATGGGCCAGGCGTCGATGTCGGCGAAGCGCTTGAACAGCGCGGCCTTGCCCTCCATCACCGGCATCGCCGCGCCCGGGCCGATGTTGCCGAGGCCCAGCACGGCAGAGCCGTCGGTGACGACCGCGACGGAGTTGCCCTTGATGGTGAGCTTGCGGACGTCCTCGGGGTTGTCGTGGATCGCCATCGACACCCGCCCCACGCCGGGCGTGTAGGCCATCGACAGGTCGTCGCGGGTGCGCAGCGCCACCTTGGACTCCACCGAGATCTTCCCGCCGAGGTGGAGCAGGAAGGTGCGGTCGCTGACCTTGTGGACGCGCACGCCCTCGACGTCGGAGACCGCCGCGACGAGCTCCTGCGAGTGGGTCGCGTCGGCGGCCGAGCAGGTCACGTCGACCGTCAGCCTGTCGTGGCGGGACTCGGCGACGTCGATCGCGGTGACGACGCCCCCGTTCTTCGCGATGGTGGTCGCGACGGCGCCGACGACGCTGTGGTCGGCCGCGGTGTACAACCGCATGGTGATCGAGTACGACGATGCGGTTGCTGCCATGCCCCGCACCCTCCCCCCCGCGCAGGGTTACGGGCAAGTCACCTCCGACTAGGCTCAGGTCGTGGACACCGAGTTCGTCGACGCACCCGACAGCCACCGCTACGAGCTGCGGTCCGGCGACCAGCTCGTCGGCTTCATCGACTACCGCCTGCACGGTGACGTGATCCGGCTGATCCACACCGAGGTGCCGCCCGAGTTCGGCGGCCAGGGCCACGCCTCGACGCTGGCCCGCTCGGCGCTCGACGACGCCCGTGCCCGCGGGTTGCAGGTCCAGCCCGACTGCCCCTACGTGAGGTCGTACATCGAGAAGCACCCCGAGTACGCCGACCTCGTCGCGTCGTAGCCGCCCGCGCACCGCGACGGCCCAGGACCCCTCCCGGAGGACCCCGATGACCACGCCCACCCGGCGCCGCATGCGCTCGACCAGCATCTCGCTGGGCATCACCGCGTTGATGGCCAGCAGCCTGACCGGGTGCGCCTCGAGCGCCGACTACGCCGCCGTCTGCGTCGACCCCGACACCCGGGAGCGGGTC
>DASTPB010000113.1:0-4446 GCA_035762385.1 Nocardioides sp.
AGGTGTCGTGAAGATCAGCCGGCTCGACGCCCGCCTGACGTCATGGTGGGTGGTCGCCCGAGCCGCCGCGCGCCAGGACGTACGTCGGCAACGTCATGGTGGGTGGCTTCCCGAGCGACCGGTGGCCATGACGTCATGGGATTCCCGGGTCGGGGGCTGGATTTCTCATGACGTCCCGACTCGGCCCGGGTCTCGGCAGCCCCGCCCGAGGCGGGCCCTAGGCTTGGGCACCTATCCCCGGTTGGTCTGCCGGCAGGGCCCGCCTGACTTTGAATCAGGACTAGCGACGTAGGTTCGACTCCTACCCGGGGAGCTCGTCGTCGCGTGTGGGGGGACAGGCGTCCCGGCCGGCAGGTAGCGTCGCGCCATGACGTCGTGGGCGCCGACCGTCGCGTGGTGCGCGCTCGTGGTGGCGTTCGCCGGACTGGCGAACGCCTGGAACGGCCACGACCCCGGTTGGTACGCCGGCCTCCGCCGACCGTCGTTCCAGCCACCCGACGTCGTCTTCGGGGTGATGTGGCCGCTCAACTTCGCCCTGCTGCTGCTCGTGGGCCTCGCCGTCGTGCGTACGGCGACGCCCGCAGCTGCCTGGACGGCGACCGGGGTGCTCGCCGTCTCGGTCTGCCTGGCCCTCGGCTGGGCCTGGTCCTTCTACGTCCCGCACGCCCTGGTCGCTGCTGCCGCGTGCGTGGCAGCGGCCGCCGTCCTCACCTGGGCCCTGGTCGCCGTGGTGGCGAGGATCGAGCTCTGGGGTGGCCTCGCCCTGCTGCCGTACGCCGTGTGGCTCACGGTCGCGACGGCGCTGTCGGTCGCCTACGTCCGCCTCGCCTGACGCGGGGTGCCCGGGACCAAGGACCCTGTCGCGAGCCGGGGAGGGGGACGACACTCGACCCTCGGTTCCCCAGTCCAGGAGGCTCGTCATGGATCGCGCTGCACCCGCTCACCAGACCGACTCGGTGCGGGTGGTGGTGGACGACGTCCCCGAGCTCGACGAGGCGGTACGGCAGGCGGCGCGCCGCGCGTTGGCGCTCGACTGTGCGCTCGAGCTCGTCGAGTCACCGACGGGTGGGGACGACCACGCCGCCAGGGCGCGGGTGATCAGGTGCATGGACGAGGCGCTGAAGGTGGCGCGGCGCACCGCGCCCGGCGTCCCGGTCCGGGTCGGCGCCCCGATCGAGCTGCCGCGGGCACGCCGCACGCCATGACCCGACCCGACCTGACCGATCGGTGCCTGCTCCGGACGTGACCTCCCGCGCGTCCCGGGCGCGGAGCGACCGATGACAGACTGCGGCCATGGACAACCTCACCGTCATCGTCCTCGCCGCCGGCGGCGGCACCCGCATGAAGTCGAAGACCATGAAGGTGCTGCACCAGATCGGCGGGCGCTCCATGATCGGCCACGTGCTCCACGCCGTGCAGGCCGTGGAGCCGACCCGCGTGGTCGCGGTCGTCGGCCACCAGCGCGAGCAGGTCGGTCCGCACATCACCGAGCTGCTGCCGACAGCGGTGCTCGCCGTCCAGGAGACGCAGGAGGGCACGGGGCACGCCGTACGGGTCGCGATGGAGGCGTCCGGCACGACCACCGGCACCGTCATCGTCGCGGCAGGGGACACCCCGCTGCTGGAGGGGGAGTCCTTGCGGGCCTTCGCCGAGGAGCACCACGCTGCGCAGCGGGCGGTGAGCATCCTGAGCGGGCGGCTGGCGGACCCCTTCGGCTACGGGCGGATCGTGCGCAACGACGAAGGTGATGTCGAGGCGATCGTCGAGGAGAAGGACGCGACGCCGGAGCAGCGGGAGATCGACGAGATCAGCTCGGGGATCCTGGCCTTCGACGCGGAGTTCCTGGTCTCGGCGCTGGCCCGGATCACCAACGACAACGTCAAGGGCGAGTACTACCTCACCGACGCCGTCGGTCTGGCGCGCGGCGACGGCCTGACCGTCGGCGCGCACCTCATCGAGGACGTCGCCCAGACCGCGGGCGCCAACGACCGCGCCCAGCTCGCCGACCTCGGCCGCGAGCTCAACCGCCGCATCGTCACCCGCTGGATGAAGGACGGCGTGACGGTCATGGACCCGGCGACCACGTGGATCGACGCGGACGTGGTGCTCGAGCCCGACGCGACGATCCTGCCGGGCACGCAGCTGCTCGGCGCGACGGTCGTGCGCGAGGACGCGGTGGTCGGCCCCGACACGACGCTCAAGGACTGCGAGGTCGGCGCCGGCGCCCGCGTCGTACGCACCCACGGCGAGCTCGCCGTCATCGGCGACGAGGCGTCGGTCGGCCCGTTCGCCTACCTCCGGCCCGGCACCCGGCTCGGCACGAAGGGCAAGATCGGGACGTTCGTCGAGACCAAGAACTCCACCATCGGCGACGGTGCCAAGGTGCCGCACCTGTCCTACGTCGGCGACGCCGAGATCGGGGAGGGGACCAACATCGGGGCCGGCACGATCTTCGCCAACTACGACGGGGTGGCCAAGCACCGCACGGTCGTCGGTCGCCACGCCAGGACCGGCTCGAACAACACGTTCGTGGCCCCGATCGAGATCGGCGACGGGGCCGGCACCGCCGGCGGCACCGTCGTACGACGCAACGTGCCGGCCGGCGCGCTGGCGGTCAGCAGCGCGCCGCAGCGCAACCTCGAGGGCTGGTCGGAGTCGAAGCGGGCCGGCACCGCGCAGGCCGAGGCCGCGCGGACGGCGCGTGAACAGCAGGCGACGCCCGAGCAGTGACCCCGGGGTTGGTGGTGGCCGGGAAGTGGGCCAGACTGCTGTCCAGCACCTCCGAACGAGCCTTCCCCCGAGGCTGACCAGGACAGCGAGGAGTCGCGTCGCGTGACCGGAATGAAGCGGACCACCGAGAAGAACCTGATGGTCTTCAGCGGAAGGGCCTACCCCGACCTCGCCGCGGAGGTCGCCGACCTCCTCGGATCCGGCCTGGTCCCGCAGGACGCGCGAGCCTTCGCCAACGGCGAGCTCTACGTCCGCTACGAAGAGTCCGTCCGCGGGTGCGACGCCTTCGTGATCCAGAGCCACACCGCTCCGATCAACGAGTGGATCATGGAGCACCTGATCATGGTCGACGCGCTCAAGCGGGCGTCGGCCAAGCGGATCACCGTGGTCATGCCGTTCTACGGCTACGCCCGACAGGACAAGAAGCACCGCGGCCGCGAGCCGATCTCGGCCCGCCTGGTCGCCGACCTCTTCAAGACCGCCGGCGCCGACCGGCTGATCACCGTCGACCTGCACGCCGACCAGATCCAGGGCTTCTTCGACGGCCCCGTCGACCACCTGATGGCGCTGCCGATCCTCACCGACTACGTCAAGCAGAAGTACGGCGACCAGCAGCTCGCCGTCGTCTCGCCCGACGCCGGCCGGATCAAGGTCGCGGAGCGCTGGTCGGCCCGCCTCGACGGCGCGCCGCTGGCGTTCATCCACAAGACCCGTCGTACGGACGTCGCCAACGAGGTCGTCGCCAACCGGGTCGTCGGTGACGTGCGGGGCAAGATCTGCATCCTCACCGACGACATGATCGACACCGGCGGCACGATCGTGAAGGCCGCCGAGGCGTGCGTGGCCGACGGCGCCGCCGGCGTGATCATCGCCGCGACGCACCCGATCCTCTCCGACCCCGCCGTCGACCGGCTCAAGAACTCCTCCGCCGTCGAGGTCGTGGTCACCAACACGCTTCCCGTGCCGCCGGAGAAGCAGTTCGACAAGCTGACCACCCTCTCCATCGCCCCGCTCATCGCCCGGGCGATCCGCGAGGTCTTCGAGGACGGGTCCGTGACCTCCATGTTCGACGGCCACGCCTAGTCATCGCCCGTGACGGAGTCCCCGCTCGTGCGGGGACTCTGACACCTGGAGGGGGTTGCAAAGGCCTCCAAGTGTCGGACTCCCCGCACAGGCGGGGACTTCGACAGCGACGTGACGGCCCTCAGAGCGTGCGGTCGAGGTCGTCGAGCGAGTCGTTCCACGAGCGGGCGAGCACGGTGGGAACGTCGCCCTCGAGGGCGGTGGCGACCGTGGTGCGCAGCTCGCGGCGTACGTCGACCGGGAGCGGCAGCACCGGGAAGGCGTCGCCGATCACGTCGCCCATCGCCTGGCCGGAACGCCGGGCCAGGGCGAGGCCGTCGGTGACGTAGCGCTCGAGGTAGGGGCGGACGAGGTCGGCCTGGCCCCACCCCCAGAACCCGTCCCCGACGGCGTCGAACTCGTGGTTGCTGAGCTCGCCACCCATCAGCTGCGCCCAGGCGGCGGCCTTGGCCTCCGGCGTGGGTACGGCGGCGCGCGCGGTGAGCGCGGCGTGGTGTCCGGCGACCGACCTGTCGCGCCGCTCCTCGCGGGCGATCCACGCGTCATCGCCCAGCTCGGCGAGCCGGTGGACGGCTGCCCAGCGGACCGCCTGGTCGACGTCATCGCGGCCGAGCCAGTCGACGAGGTGGTCGC
>DASTPB010000114.1:0-26215 GCA_035762385.1 Nocardioides sp.
GGTCCCTGCTGGTGGCTCGGCCGGCGTCGTCCACGACGCCGGCGAGGGCGCGGATGACGTCGTGCTTGTCCGAGCCCCAGTCGGCGCCGAGCCGGACGAGGTCGGTGGTGATCAGTGTGGTCATGCTGTGCCTCCCGTGGAGGGGGTGAGGGCGGTGACGCCGACCAGCTCCGTGCGGAGATGGGACGGCCGGGGGATGGTCGTGCCGGGGAGCCCAGCGGCGGCGCTGCCGTAGGCGACGGCCAGTGCCAGGCGCTCCGGGGCGGGCAGGCCCCGGATGTCGCCGAGCAGGTAGCCGAAGAGGCTGGAGTCGCCGGCACCGACGGTGCTGACGACTGTGGTGGGGGGCGGCGTGGCGTGCCAGGCGCCCTCAGGCGTCACCAGCACGGCCCCGTTGCCGCCGAGGGTGGCGAGCACGGCTCCCACGCCGCGGTCGATGAGCTGGCGGGCGGCCTCGGCGGCCGCGAGCGGGTCGGACTCCAGCTTGTCGGCGTCGCCGCCGGTGAAGGAGGCGAGCTCCTCCCCGTTGGGCTTCATCAGGTCGGGCGCCGAGGCCGGCAGTGCGTCGACGAGCGCCCGCAGGGGGGCGTCGCTGGTGTCGACCGCCACACGGCCGCCCACCTCGCGGAGTCGTCGTACGAGCTCGGCGTAGTAGTCGGGCGGCGCACCTGACGGCAACGACCCGGCCAGCACCGTCCAGTCGGCACTCGATGCGCGGACCAGCACGGCCTGCGCCATCAGCTCGAGGTGGAGCGGGAGCACGGCGGCACCGGGGGAGTTGAGCTTGGTGGTCGTGCCGTCGGGCTCGGTGATGGTGAGGTTGACCCGCACGTCGCCGGCCGGTCGCACCGGGCGGCAGTCGATGCCGGCGCCGAGCAGCTCGAGGACGAAGGCGTCCTCCTTCTGGGCTGGTACGACGGCGATGCTGGGGATGTCGGCGGTGACCGCGGCGCGGGAGATGTTGACGCCCTTGCCTCCCGCCTGGGAGGTCACCGACGCCACCCGGTGCACCGCCCCGCGCGAGAGCTCGCCGTCGAGGGCGACGGTGCGGTCGATGCTGGGGTTGGGGGTGAGCGTGAGGATCATGCGACCACCACCTCGACGCCGGCACCCTCGAGCGCTCGGCGGTCGGCCGGCTCGATGTCGCTGTCGGTGACCAGCACGTCGATGCCGTCGAGGGTCGCGAAGCGCACCGCGGTCTCGACGCCGAGCTTGGTGGAGTCGGCCAGCACGACGGTCTTGCGCGCGCAGGCGATCATCGCCCGCTTGCTCGCGGCCTCGTCGCTGTCGGGCGTGGTGAGCCCGTGCCCGACGGTGAGGCCGTTGGTGGCGATGAACGCGACGTCGGCGCGCAGGTCCGAGAGGGCCGCGACCGTCTCGGACCCCACGGCGGCGTGCGTGGTGGGCCGCACCCTGCCCGGCAGCAGGTGCAGCTCGATCTGGGGCAGGCCGGCCAGGCGGGTGGCCACGGGGACGGCGTGGGTGATGACGATCAGCCGGTGGTCGCGGGGGAGGGCCGCGGCGAAGCGCGCGGTGGTGCTGCCCGCGTCGATCACCACGACGGAGTCGGGGGGTGGCAGGAGGGACACGGCGGCATTGGCGATGGCCTCCTTGGCCTGGGTGTTGGACTGGTCGCGCTCCCCGACGCCCGACTCGATGACGGTGAGGGAGCCGGCCGGGACCGCTCCGCCGTGCACGCGCCGGACGAGTCCCATCCGGTCGAGGGTGGAGAGGTCACGCCGCACGGTCTCGGTGGTGACCTCGAACTCCTCGGCCAGCTGGACCACCGACAGCCGGCCGCGCCGGCTGATGAGGTGGGCCATCGCCTGCTGGCGTTCCTCGGCGTACATCGGTCCACCTCCTCGGCGGGGGAAGGGCAATCTGTGTATGTGTTGTTTTAGTCCCGAATGTGTTGCTTGTCAACAACCGGGTGTTCTACGGTGTGTCCATGACCACATCCGCCGAGTCCCCCGTCACCACGCTCAGCGGGACCCCGGTCGTCCCCGGAGTCGCCGCCGGACCCGTCCTCCACGTGCGCGGCGACGTGTCACCCGACGCGATCGCGCGCTACGGCGACGGTGACTTCACCGATACCGACGCCGCGCTGGCGGCGTACGACGAGGCGGTCGCCGCGGTGGCCGAGACCTTCGCGACCAAGGCCGAGTCCGCCCAGGGCGCGGCGGCCGAGGTGCTCACCGCGAGCGCCGGGCTGGCGCGCGACAAGGGACTCCGGTCGGGCGTCGCCAAGAACCTGCAAGCGGGGCAGGGTCCCGTCGCCGCCGTGCAGGGAGCGGTCGAGCAGTTCGTCACCATCTTCACCAACATGGGCGGACTGATGGCCGAGCGCGTGACCGACCTCCGCGACATCGAACGACGCGTCATCGCCCACCTCGTCGGCGAGCCCCCGCCCGGTGTGCCCACGCCGAGCGAGCCGTCGATCCTGGTGGCCGAGGACCTCGCGCCGAGCGACACGTCCGGCCTCGACCCCGAGCTGGTCACCGCGCTCGTGACCGAACGCGGGGGTGCCACCAGCCACACGGCCATCATCGCCCGCCAGCTCGGCATCCCGTGCGTGGTGGGAGCGGCCGGCGTCATGGAGGTCCCTGCCGGGACGTTCGTCGTCGTCGACGGCGAGGCTGGCACCATCGAGCAGGGCGCCGACCCCGACGAGGCTCGCTCCCGCGTCGAGGAGAGCCGCCGGGTGCGCGACGAGCTCGCCTCGTGGAGCGGTCCGGCCGCGACGTCGGACGGGATGCCCGTCAAGCTGCTGGCGAACGTCGCCGACGGCGCCTCGGCCCAGACGGCGGGCGGCGAGCCGGTCCAGGGCGTGGGCCTGTTCCGCACCGAGCTGTGCTTCCTGAACCGCAAGGACGAGCCCGACGTGGAGGAGCAGGCGGACATCTACTCCCAGGTCCTCGCGCCCTACTCCGACGGCCGCTACGTCGTCGTCCGCACGCTCGACGCCGGCTCGGACAAGCCGATCGCGTTCGCGACCCACGAGGGGGAGGAGAACCCCGCCCTCGGCGTGCGCGGCCTGCGGCTGAGCTTCGGGAACCCTGCACTCCTGGACCGCCAGCTCGACGGCATCGCCCTGGCCGCCGAGCGCACCGGCACGGAGACATGGGTGATGGCGCCGATGGTGGCCACCGTCGCCGAGGCCGCCGACTTCGCCGCCAAGGTCCGCGACCGCGGGCTCAAGGCCGGGGTGATGGTCGAGATCCCCAGCGCCGCGCTGCTCGCGCACCGGATGCTGGAGGTCGTCGACTTCCTCTCCATCGGCACCAACGACCTCACCCAGTACGCCATGGCTGCCGACCGCATGGCGACCGACCTCGCGCACCTCACCGACCCGTGGCAGCCGGCCGTGCTCCAGCTCATCGCCATCACCGCCCACGCGGGCACCGAGGCCGGCAAGCCCGTCGGCGTGTGCGGCGAGGCGGCCGCCGACCCGCTGCTCGCCACGGCGCTCATCGGGATGGGCATCTCCTCGCTCTCCATGGCCGCGCGCGCCGTACGACCGGTGGGCGCCCAGCTGGGCAAGGTCAGCTTCCAGACCTGCGAGGCCGCCGCCGAGGCAGCCCTCGGTGCGCCCGACCCGATGGCCGCCCGTGCCGCGGTCAGGGAGCTCCTCGGGCACTGAGATCGGGCACTGAGACCCCCACCCACCCTCACGACGGAGGAAGCATGACATCAGCGTACGACCGGTACCGCGCAGCCGATTCCGACCTGCCAGACGCTGCCTGGGCCTGGCTCCTGCACGGCGCGGGCGAGGAGAACATGGGCAGGGACGGTGCGCCCGAGCTGGTCGCCATCCCCGAACCCGATGCCGACCACATGCTGGTGCGCATCGACAGCGTCGGCCTCTGCTTCTCCGACGTGAAGATCACGCGCCAGGGCGGCAGCCACCCCAAGCTCTACAACCGCGACCTCTCCAAGGACCCCACCCGGCTGGGGCACGAGGTCAGCCTCACCGTCATCGAGGTCGGGGACAACCTCAAGGACCGCTACCACCCAGGCCAGCGGCTGGCCGTGCAGCCGGACATCTACCAGGACGGCAGGAGCACGGCCTACGGCTACACCATCCCCGGCGGCCTGATCCAGTACCACCTCATGGGCTCGGAGATGCTCGAGACCGACGACGGTGCCTGCCTGCTTCCCCTCCCCGACACGATGGGGTACGCCGAGGCGTCCACGCTGGAGCCGTGGGGCTGCGTGATGGCCGCCTACACCCAGCGGCGCCGGCTCGAGCCGAAGGCCGGCGGGACCATGTGGATCGTCGGCCGACCCGGCGACGAGCGGGACTACCTCTTCTCCTCCGGGCTGGACGCTCCGGCCACCGTCGTGATGACCGACGTGCCCGACTCGGTGGCGAAGCTGGTCGAGGGCACCTCGGCCACCACGGTCGTACGGGACGGCCTCGACGCCGATGACTACCAGGCGCTGGTGGACGAGCTGACCGACGGCGCCGGCTTCGACGACATCGTCGTGCTCGACCCTCGGTCCGCGTCGATGGTGGGTGCCGTGGCCACCCACATCGCCCGGCGGGGCACCCTCAACCTGGTCGGCGAGACCGAGCTGGACGGCCTGGTGGACACCGACGTGGGCCGGCTCCACTACGACTACACCGCCTACCTCGGCAACCGGGGTCCCGACATCGCCGCCTCCTACGGGGAGGCGCGCAATCGCTGCGACCTGCGCTCGGAGGGCACGACCGTCTTCGTGGGCGCCGGTGGTCCCATGGGGCTGATGCACGTGCAGCGGGCCATCCAGCAGCCGGGCGGCCCCCGCACGATCGTCGCCACGGAGGTGAGCGACGAGCGTCTGAAGGCCCTTGAGGACCGTCTGGCCCACCTCGCGGAGAGCAACGACTGCGAGCTGATCACCGTCAACTCCCAGACCTCCGAGCAGTCACTGCGGGACTTCGTCATGGACCTCACCGACGGCAGGGGTGCCGACGACGTGGTGGTCAGCGTCCCGATCGCCTCGGTGATGGCCGAGGCCGACACCCTGATGAGGTCCGACGGCATGCTGGTCTTCTTCGCCGGTGTCCCCAACGGGACCATGGCGCCGATGAACCTGAGCGCGGTCTACCTGGACAACGCCCAGTACACCGGGACGTCGGGGCTCACCATCCACGACCAGCAGCAGGTGGTGGACCTGGCCACCCAGGGCGCCCTCTCGCCGGGCTCCATCGTCGGAGCCGTCGGCGGCATGCGAGCGGCCAAGGACGGCCTTCAGGCGCTTGTCGAGGGGCGCTACTCCGGAAAGGTGCTGATCTTCCCCCAGATCCACGACCTGCCCCTCATGGGGCTCCACGAGCTGAAGGAGACGTTGCCGGAGGTCGCCGAGAAGCTGGGACCCGGCGACACGTGGAACGGCGAGGCGGAGCGGGCGCTCTTCGAGAGCCAGCTTTCCCGGTAAAGCCACACGGTCGGGCACGAATTCATGCCCGAATGCTTGGCAACATGCCCGAACGTGAGGTTTAATCGGCTCATCATGTGACGGGGG
Source organism: Nocardioides sp. (assembly GCA_035762385.1). GTDB lineage: Bacteria > Actinomycetota > Actinomycetes > Propionibacteriales > Nocardioidaceae > Nocardioides. The sequence goes on from DASTPB010000114.1 coordinate 5,509, forward strand.
TCACCCCCGCGTTCGACTGGAGGACATCAGCATGGCCACGACATTCACGGCCCCGACCGGCTCAGGTGCCCGGGTGGGAGTGCAGAAGTTCGGCACGTTCCTCTCCAACATGATCATGCCCAACATCCCGGCACTGATCGCGTGGGGACTGCTCACCGCCCTGTTCATCGACGTCGGCTGGCTGCCCAACGCCGACCTCGCCACGATGGTCGGCCCGATCATCCACTACGCACTGCCGATCCTCATCGCCGCGACGGGCGGCCGCATGGTCTACGGCGACCGCGGTGCCGTGGTCGGCGGCTTCGCGGTGATGGGTGCGATCGCCGGGTCGGACCTCGAGGTGGCGAACTTCAACGCCACCCTGGCCCCGGACGCCGCCCCGCTCAACCAGGTGCACATGTTCATCGGCGCGATGATCCTGGGCCCCCTGTCGGCCTACGTCATGAAGCGGCTCGACGCCATCTGGGACGGCAAGGTCAGGGCCGGCTTCGAGATGCTCGTCAACATGTTCTCGGCCGGCATCCTGGCGTTCCTGATGGCCCTCTTCGGGTTCTGGGTCGTCGCACCGGTGGTCAACGAGGTCATGGTGGTCCTCGGCAACGGTGTCGAGACGCTGGTGGACAAGAACCTGCTGCCGCTGACCTCGATCCTGATCGAGCCGGCCAAGGTGTTCTTCCTCAACAACGCCATCAACCACGGCGTGCTCACCCCGCTCGGTCTCGCCGAGGCCGCGGACACCGGCAAGTCCGTGCTGTTCCTGCTCGAGGCGAACCCCGGTCCGGGCCTCGGCCTGCTGCTCGCCTACTCGTTCTTCGGCCGGGGCGTCCCGAAGGCGACCGCGCCTGGTGCGGCGATCATCCAGTTCTTCGGCGGCATCCACGAGATCTACTTCCCCTACGTGCTGATGAAGCCGCGCCTGATCCTCGCCATGATCGCCGGCGGCATGACCGGCGTCGCGATCAACGTGGCCTTCGACGTGGGTCTCCGGGCCCCGGCGGCCCCGGGCTCGATCTTCGCCGTGTACGCACAGACCGCGAGGGGTGACTACCTCGGCGTCACCCTCGGCGTGTTCGGCGCCGCGGCTGTCACGCTCGTCGTGGCGTCGGTGCTGCTGAAGATGGACAAGTCCGACGACGAGGGCGACCTGACCGCGGCGACCGCCCAGATGGAGGCCAACAAGGGCAAGAAGTCGTCGGTCGCCAGCGCCCTGACGGGCGGCGCGGCCACGGCCACGGCCACGGCCACCCGCGAGATCCGCAACATCGTCTTCGCGTGCGACGCCGGCATGGGGTCGTCGGCGATGGGTGCCTCGGTGCTCCGCAAGAAGATCCAGGACGCCGGGCACCCGGAGGTGACGGTCGTCAACAAGGCGATCGCCAACCTCGACGACAGCTACGACCTCGTGGTGAGCCACCAGGACCTCACCGACCGGGCCCGCCAGAAGACGCCGTCCGCCGAGCACGTCTCGGTCGACAACTTCATGGCGAGCCCGCGCTACGACGAGATCGTGGAGCTGGTCCGCGAGAACAACCGCACCTGACGCACCGCGCCAGGACGCCGGACGGTCGGACCCGACCCTCCCCCGTGGGGGCCGGGCCCGATCTCGGCGGCGACCGGGCTCCGTGAGCGTGTGGTCTGATGAATCCCACCCATTCCGACACTGCGAGGAAGAGAGACGCCAGATGAGCGACGTACTGAGCAGGGAGGCCATCGTGCTCGGCGGCCGGGCCACGGACAGGGACGCAGCGATCACCGAGGCCGGGCGCCTCCTGGTCGCCAGCGGTGCGGTCGACGAGGCCTACGTCGAGGCCATGCACGAGCGCGAGACCTCGGTCTCGACGTTCATGGGCAACGGCCTCGCCATCCCGCACGGCACCAACGAGGCGAAGGCGCTGATCCGCCGCACCGCCATCTCGTTCGTCCGCTACGACGAGCCGATCGACTGGAAGGGCAGTCCTGCCCGCTACGTCGTCGGGATCGCCGGTGCAGGCGACGACCACCTCACCGTGCTGCAGTCCCTCGCCGGCGCCTTCACCGACGACGCCAGCATCGCCGCGCTCGACGCCGCGCAGACGCCCGACGACGTGCTCGCCGTGCTGGGAGACGTCAGCGCCTGAGGGCTGCGCCCCGCCACGAGCGACCGGAGGCCATGACGCCGATCCACGAGGTCATGGCGAGTGGTTGCGCGGGTGACCACTCCCCATGACGTCCCGGGCTGGCCCGTCAGACCGAGGTCACGGCGACGGGTACGCCGTTGAGCGCGGCGTTGCCCGACACGTCGAGCAGCTCGGGGTCGGTGAGGTCGTTGACGGAGACGCCCGGCACGTCGCGGCTGCGCGACATCAGGACGCCGTCGGCCGCGTGGCCGTAGCCGTGGGGGAGCGAGACGACGCCCGGCATCAGGTCGTCGGACGCGGCGACCTCGACCTCCACCGACCCGACGCGCGAGGTCACGCGCACACGTGAGCCGTCCTCGAGGGAGCGCTCCGCCAGGTCGGCGGGGTTCATCAGGAGCTGGTGGCGGGGCCGCCCGCGGGTCAGCCGCTCGGAGTTGTGCATCCAGGAGTTGCAGTCGCGCTGGTGGCGGCGACCGATGAGGACCAGGTCGTCGCCCGCCGGGGCGGCGACGGCAGCGAGCCGGGCCACGTCCTCGACCACGAGGGCGGGAGCCAGGTCGACCCGCTTGCTGCGCGCCGGCAGCCGGTCGGGCAGCTGGTCGCCGCGGAGCGGACCGAGGTCGATGCCCGCCGGTCGTCGGCGGAGCTTCCCGAGGGTGACCCCGCTCGACCCGCGGCGCAGCAGCTGCCCGACCAGGAACGTGGGGGTCGCGGTCAGCCGGGCCCGCCGGACGAGCCGCTTCCTGAGCGGGGCTTTGCGGTGCAGGCGCGCGGCCGTGCGAAGGGTGATCTCGCGGAAGATCTGCCAGTCGTGCCGCTGGTCGGGCTCCTTCCGGAACACCGCGGGGGTGAACCGGGCCGTGTTGCGCACGGCCAGGAGGTGGAAGACCACGTCGTAGTGGTCGCGCTCGAGCGCCGTGGTCGGAGGCAGGATCACGTCGGCGTGCCGCGTGGTCTCGTTGACGTAGATGTCGACCGCCGCCATGAACTCGAGGCCGCGCAGCGCCCGGTCGAGCCTCGCGCCGTCGGGGGTGGACAGCACCGGGTTGCCGGCGACGGTGAGCAGGGCCCGGACCTGACCCTCGCCGGGAGTCTCGATCTCCTCGCGCAGCGCCGCCACGGGGAGCTCGCCTGCGGTCTCCGGCAGCCCGCGGACGCGCGACCGCCAGGCGTCGTGGTGCCCGCGGCCGATCAGCCCGGTGCCGACCGCGTCGATCGCCGGGCTGGTGAACATCGCCCCGCCGGGGCGGTCGAGGTTGCCGGTGATCACGTTGAGGCACGTCACGGCCCACTGGCACACCGTGCCCCACGGCCCGGCGGACACCCCGATCCGGCTGTAGACGACAGCCGACTCCGCGTCCGCCAGCTCGTGGGCGAGCCGGCGGATCTCGGCCGCCGGCAGCCCGCTGAACGCCTCGGCCCGCTCGGGGGTGAAGTCGGCGACGAGCGAGACGACGGTGTCCAGCCCGTCGACGTACGACGGCACGACGGGCACCGACCCCGGCGCAGCCTCGGCCGTCAGGACGTGCAGCATCGCGAGCAGCACCCACGCGTCGCTGCCCGGGCGCACGAAGTGGTGCTCGTCGGCCACCCGGGCGGTCTCGGTGCGGCGCGGATCGAGGACCACCATCTTCCCGCCCCGGGCCCGGAGGTCGCGGAGGCGCTGCGGGAAGTCGGGGACCGTCATCAGCGAGCCGTTGGAGGCCATCGGGTTGCCGCCCACCACGAGGAACCACGACGTGCGGTCGATGTCGGGGATCGGCAGGAAGAGCTGGTGGCCGAAGACGAGGTGCGCGACGAGCTGGTGGGGGAGCTGGTCGACCGACGTCGCGGAGTAGCGGTTCCTCGTCCGGAACGACTTGACCATCGCGGTGCCGTGGGTCATCGACCCCAGGCTGTGGGCGTTGGGGTTCCCGAGGTAGATGCCCAGCGCATCCTCACCGTGCTCGTTGACCACGCGCGCGAGGTTGTCGGCCACCAGGTCGAGCGCCTCGTCCCAGCCGATCTCCTGCCAGCGGGCGTCGGCGCGCTCGCCGACCCGCTTGACGGGCCGCTTCAGCCGGTCGGGGTCGGCGTACACGTCGGCGATCGCGACGCCCTTGGGGCACACGTGCCCCCGGGAGAGCGGGTCGGCGGGGTTGCCGCGCACGCCGACGACCTCGCGTCCCTCGATCGTCAGCTCGAGGCCGCAGATCGCCTCGCAGAGGTTGCAGACGCCGATCCGTTTCGTGCTCACGCGCGCACCCGCTTCTCACCCATGCGGTGGATCGTCGCACGCCGCACCCCCCGCAGGGGGGTGACACCGGACCGGCCGCGCGTCAGACTCTGCCGAGCCCGGCCCGGGCCGTAGGCTCGCTGGGCCGCATCCACTTACAGAACGGAGCACGTCATGGGTTTCGGAGGGCCGATCGGCCTGATCGTCGTGGGGCTCATCCTCGCGTTGGCGTTCAACGAGAGTCAGGTGGGCCCCCTCGAGGTCACCACCCTGGGATGGATCCTGGTCCTGGCCGGGGTGCTGTGGCTGGTGCTCACGGTGGTCCAGCAGAACACCAAGCGGCGCCACACCACGACCGCCACCACCACCGACGCGGAGGGCCGCCAGGCCTCGACGCAGCGGACCACCGAGTCCGACCCGCCGCCCCCGCCGGCCGTCTGATCCGCTCAGGTCCGCTCAGGTCCGCTCAGGTCCGCGTGACGCGAGCCCCCGTCGCAGCCGCGGCGGGGGCTCGTGCACGTCCAGCGCGGATTGGGGGAGCCGACCGGCTCGTTGGTACGCTCAGCCGGTTGCCCAGCAGGGCGACACGCCGTCACGACGGCCGCGGAACCAGAGTGCCCCGGTGAACAGGCCCGGGCGCGCCGCGCAACGAGAACCGAAGGAGCCCCCATGTCGATTGGTACCGACGCGGAGACCAAGAAGAAGATCATCGCCGAGTACGCCCTGACCGAGGGCGACACCGGTTCCCCCGAGGTCCAGATCGCGCTGCTCAGCCACCGCATCTCGCACCTCACCGAGCACCTCAAGCAGCACAAGCACGACCACCACAGCCGTCGTGGCCTGCTGCTCCTGGTCGGCCAGCGCCGCCGGCTGCTCAACTACCTGCAGAAGACCGAGATCGAGCGCTACCGCTCCATCGTCGAGCGCCTCGGCCTGCGCCGCTGAGCATCGGAGCGGCTCCCCGCCACGGGGAGCCGCTCCTCTCACATCCGGGCCGCGCCGCGCTAGTGTCGACCCGGCACAACTGAAACAACACCCAACAGGAGCGACCCGCCTCGTCGCCCGGTCCTCGGTAGTGGCCTTCAGATCCTCCGCCCTCGGGCAGGACGATCTGCGGGCCTCGATCGAAGACCGGCCCCGCGGGACCTTCGATGGTCCACCACTGAGGGGTGGACGCCGCGGATCGCTCCGCGAAGAGAAAGCAGGATCCTGCTTCCATGAGTGAACCCATCATCTCCGCTGTCGAGACCGTCCTCGACAACGGCAAGTTCGGCCAGCGCACGGTCAAGTTCGAGACCGGCCTGCTCGCCCGTCAGGCCGCCGGGTCCGTCACGGCGTACCTCGACGACGAGACCATGCTGCTCTCGGCGACCACCGCCTCCAAGCAGCCGAAGGACCACTTCGACTTCTTCCCGCTGACCATCGACGTCGAGGAGCGGATGTACGCCGTGGGCCAGATCCCCGGCTCCTTCTTCCGTTCCGAGGGTCGCCCGGGCGAGGACGCCATCCTCACCTGCCGCCTCATCGACCGCCCGCTGCGCCCGACCTTCAAGAAGGGCCTGCGCAACGAGGTCCAGGTCGTCATCACGGTCCTGTCGCTCGACGCCAACATGCCCTACGACGTGCTGGCCATCAACGCCGCGTCGATGTCGACCCAGCTCTCCGGGCTGCCGTTCTCCGGCCCCGTCGGCGGCGTGCGCGTCGCCCTCATCGACGGCCAGTGGGTCGCCTTCCCGACCCACGAGCAGCTCGAGTCGGCCGTGTTCGACATGGTCGTCGCGGGTCGCGTCACCGAGACCGGTGACGTCGCCATCATGATGGTCGAGGCCGAGGCGACCGAGGAGACCATCGCGCTCGTCCAGGGTGGCGCCCAGGCCCCGACGGAGGAGGTCGTGGCCGGTGGCCTCGACGCCGCCAAGCCCTTCATCAAGCAGCTGTGCGAGGCCCAGTCGCAGCTCGCCGCCGAGGCCGCCAAGCCCGTCCAGGACTTCCCGGTCTTCCTCGACTACGAGGACGACGTCTACGCCGCCGTCGAGTCCGCCGTGAAGGCCGACCTCGTCGCCGCGATGCAGATCGGCGACAAGCAGGAGCGCGAGTCGCGCACCGACGAGCTCAAGGCCGGCCTGCTCGAGAAGCTCTCCGGTGAGTTCGAGGGCCGCGAGAAGGAGATCGGCGCGGCGTTCCGCTCGGTCAACAAGACCGTCGTCCGCGAGCGCGTCCTGCGCGACAAGGTCCGCATCGACGGCCGCGGCCTCGCCGACATCCGCCCGCTGCACGCCGAGGTCAACGTGATCCCGCGCGTCCACGGCTCCTCGCTCTTCGAGCGCGGCGAGACCCAGATCCTGGGCGTCACCACCCTCGACATGCTCAAGATGGAGCAGCAGCTCGACACCCTCTCCCCGGAGAAGTCGCGCCGCTACATGCACAAGTACGTCTTCCCGCCGTTCTCCACCGGCGAGACCGGCCGCGTGGGCTCGCCCAAGCGCCGCGAGGTCGGCCACGGCGCCCTGGCGCGCCGCGCGCTGCTCCCCGTCCTGCCGACGCGCGAGGAGTTCCCCTACGCCATCCGCCAGCTCTCCGAGGCCATGGGCTCCAACGGCTCGACCTCGATGGGCTCGGTCTGCGCCTCGACCCTGTCGCTGCTGCAGGCCGGCGTGCCGCTGAAGGCCCCCGTCGCCGGCATCGCGATGGGCCTGATCTCCGGCGAGATCGACGGCGAGACCCAGTACGTCGCGCTGACCGACATCCTCGGCGCCGAGGACGCGTTCGGCGACATGGACTTCAAGGTCGCCGGCACCCGTGAGTTCGTCACCGCGCTGCAGCTCGACACCAAGCTCGACGGCATCCCCGCCGAGGTCCTGGCCGCCGCGCTCACCCAGGCCCGCGACGCGCGCCTGGCGATCCTCGACGTCATGGGCGAGGCCATCGACGCGCCGGAGGAGATGTCGGTCCACGCGCCGCGCATCATCACCATCCGCGTGCCCGTCGACAAGATCGGCGAGGTGATCGGTCCCAAGGGCAAGGTCATCAACCAGATCCAGGACGACACGGGCGCGACGCTGTCCATCGAGGACGACGGCACGGTCTACATCGGCGCGACCAACGGCGAGGCGGCCGAGGCCGCCAAGGCTGCGGTCAACGCGATCGCCAACCCGACGATGCCCGAGGTCGGCGAGCGCTACCTCGGCACCGTCGTGAAGACCACCAACTTCGGTGCCTTCGTGTCGCTGCTCCCCGGCAAGGACGGCCTGCTGCACATCAGCAAGCTGCGCGCCCTGGCCGGCGGCAAGCGCGTCGAGGCCGTCGAGGACGTCCTGGCCGTGGGCCAGAAGGTCCAGGTCAAGATCGCCGAGATCGACGACCGCGGCAAGCTCTCGCTCGTCCCCGTCGTGGAGGAGGACGAGGCCGGCTCCGACGAGTCCGACGCGGCCGGTTCCGACGTGGCCCCCGAGGCCGCCGGCGAGTGACCTCCGCCTGAACGCTCCACCCACGACCGGTCGGCCGTCTGGCCGGCCGGTCGTGGCGCTTCACCCCCTGCTCCGCCCCGGAAGGACCCCTGTGCAGAAGAACGGCACCACCCGCACCCTCCACACGGTGAAGGACGCCGACGGCGCCGTCACCTCGCGCGTACGACGTACCGTCCTGCCCAGCGGGCTGCGCATCGTCACCGAGCAGATGGCCGGCACCCGGTCGGCGAGCATCGGGGTCTGGGTCGCGGTCGGCTCGCGCGACGAGACGCCGTCGCTGCACGGCTGCTCGCACTTCCTCGAGCACCTGCTCTTCAAGGGCACCGCCGAGCGCACGGCGATGGACATCTCCGTGGCGCTCGACGCGGTGGGCGGCGAGTTCAACGCCTTCACCACCAAGGAGTACACCGTCTACCACGCGCGGGTCCTCGACGAGGACCTCGCGACCGCGGTCGACGTGCTCGGCGACATGGTCACCGCCTCGACCCTGGCCGAGGCCGACGTCGAGGCCGAGCGCGACGTGATCCTCGACGAGATCGCCATGCACGACGACGACCCGGACGACGTGGTCCACAATCTCTTCGCCCACCAGGCGTGGGGCGACACCCCGCTCGGTCGCCCGATCGCCGGCACCGAGGCGTCGATCACCGCGATGACCCGCGCGCAGATCCAGCGCTTCTACCGGCGCCACTACCGCCCCGCCACCATGGTCGTGTCGGTCGCCGGCAACATCGACCACGCCACCGTCGTGCGCCAGGTGCGGCAGGCGTTCGGCCGCGGCGGCTTCCTCGACGGCGAGGCCGACCCGGCCCCCTCGACGCAGTCCGAGCGCGCTCGCAAGGTGATCCCCGGGCAGTCGCGCACCATCCGTCCGCAGGAGCAGGTCAACCTGGTCCTCGGGGTCAAGGGCCTCACCCGCACCGACCCCCGCCGCTACACCCTCGGCGTGCTGAACACCGCGCTCGGTGGCGGCACCTCGTCCCGGATGTTCCAGGAGGTGCGCGAGCTGCGCGGGCTGGCGTACTCCGTCTACTCCTTCGCCACCCACCACGCCGACGCCGGCGTCGTCGGGGTCTCGGTGGGCTGCCTGCCCGGCAAGTACGACGCCGTGCTCGAGACCGTGCGCGCCGAGCTCGCCAAGGTCGCGGCCGAGGGGCTGACCGACGAGGAGGTCGAGCGCGGCAAGGGCCAGCTCAAGGGCGGCCTGGTGCTCGGCCTCGAGGACTCCGGCTCGCGGATGTCGCGGATCGGCAAGACCGAGCTCCTCCACGACGAGCTGCTCACCATCGACGAGGTCGTCGACCGGATCGAGGCCGTCACCCCCGAGGACGTCTCCACGCTCGCCCGCGAGCTGTTCACCCAGCCCGAGCTGCTCGCCGTCGTCGGGCCCGCGAAGTCCTGAGGTCCGCGCGGCGCCAGCGGTCTCAGCGCTTGGCGATGATCCCGATGACCGGGGGAGCCTTCTGCTCCACGACGCTGACCCGGAAGCCGCCGCGGAGGAGGTTCTCGGAGGCCTTCTTCACGATGTTGGGCACCAGCTCGGGGCGGGCGGCCTCGTAGAAGAGGTAGACCGCGCCGCCGGGGACCACGCGTTCGTGGAGGAGCGCGACCTCGTCGTCGCAGGCCCGCACCCAGAACAGGTTGACGTTGAAGGCGAAGACCTTGTTGAGGCGCTTGACCGGCACCCGGAGGGTGGCGAGGTCGATCTGGCGTACGACGAGCCGGCCGGCGTCGACGTACTTCTGGTTGCGGCGCTTGGTGCGGTCCACGCCCGACTCGGACCGGTCGATCGCGAACAGCTTGCCCGTCTCCAGGTGGGCGCAGATGGCCTCGGCGCCGGCCCCGGGGCCGCAGCCGATCTCGAGGACCTGGTCGGCCGGCTGGACGTCCATGAGGTCGACGGCCCACTTGATGCGCGGCGGGATGCTCGGGGCAGGCATGGCCCACAGCCTGCCAGACGCCTGTTCGCGCGTCAGCCACCGCCACTCTCCGATCCGCGGGGGCCGATACCGTTGGCCGCGTGAGCACAGCAGACGAGGCACAGGTCAAGGCCCAGGACCAGGCCCGGGACCGGGCAGGGGACGGGGCAGGGGACGGGGCAGGGGACCGGACCCGGGTCAGGGTCGGCGTGCTGGGCGCCCGCGGCAAGGTCGGCTCGGAGGTCTGCCGCGCCGTCGAGGCAGCCCGCGACACCGAGCTGGTGGCGTCCGTGGACGCCGGCGACGACGTCGACGAGCTCGCCCGGGCGGGTGCCGAGGTGGTCGTGGACTTCACCCACCCCGACGTGGTGATGGACAACCTGCGCTTCTGCATCGAGCACGGCATCCACGCGGTCGTCGGCACCACCGGCTTCGACCAGGCGCGCCTCGACCAGCTCGAGGCGTGGCTCGCCGACGCTCCGGGGGTGGGGGTGCTGGTCGCGCCGAACTTCTCCATCGGCGCCGTGCTGATGATGCGCTTCGCTGCGCAGGCCGCCCCGTTCTTCGAGTCGGTCGAGGTCGTCGAGCTGCACCACCCCGACAAGGCCGACGCCCCGTCCGGCACCGCCCGGCGCACCGCCGAGATGATCGCCGCGGCCCGTCGCGAGGCCGGCAGCGCGCCGATGCCGGACGCCACCTCGACGGGTCTCGAGGGCGCGCGCGGCGCCGACGTCGACGGCGTCCGGGTGCACGGCCTGCGGGTGCGCGGTCTCGTGGCGCACCAGGAGGTCGTCCTCGGGACGGCCGGGGAGACCCTGACGATCCGCCACGACTCGCTCGACCGGGTCTCCTTCACGCCCGGCGTGCTGACCGGCATCCGCGCGATCGGCGACCACCCGGGCCTCACCGTCGGGCTCGAGACCTTCCTCGACCTCGGCTGAACCCGGGCCCGCGGACGTAACCCGGCGCCGTCGCTCCTCGTTGGGACGGGTGCCGGGACCGCTCGGGTGCTCGGCTCACCTCTCGGAAGGCTCCGCCATGCGCAGAACCACTGGACTTGCCGCGCTCGCCGTCGTCGCCGCCACGGCGGCGGCGCTGCCGCTGACCACCGCCTCGACGGCCCAGGGGGCGCCGGCCGCCGGAAGGCCCGACGTCGTGGCGGGCGCCCTGGCCGCGCTCCAGCGCCATCCCGGCGCCGCGCGCAGCGCGGACGGCCAGGCCTTCGTCGCCGGCACCACCCTCGTCGACCCCGACGGGAGCACGCACGTGCGGTTCGACCGCACGCTCGACGGCCTGCGCGTGGTCGGTGGCGACCTCGTCGTCCACCGCGACGCCTCCGGCGGCTGGGACGGCGTCAGCCAGACCCTCGCCGCCCCACTGGCCGTCGACACCGATGCCGTGGTCGCGAAGACCGTTGCCACGCGGGCCGTCCTGGCCCGCAACGCCCGCACCTCCGCCGTCAGCGGCGACGACCGTGCCGAGGCCCGCGAGCTCGTCGTCGACGCGACCTCGGCGACGCCGCGCCTGGCGTGGGAGGTCGTCACCGGCGGCACCCGTGCCGACGGCACGCCGTCGCGCCTCGCGACCTACGTCGACGCCCGCACCGGCACGGTGATCCGCAGCGAGGAGCAGATCGTCAACGTCGACGGGCAGGGCCAGACGCTCTACAGCGGCACGGTCCCGCTGCAGGTCAGCGGATCGGGCACGTCGTACACGCTGAAGGACGCCACACGCGGCGGCACCTACACGACCGACATGAAGAACGCCGAGGACTCGATCTTCTGCCAGGTCTTCGGCAGCGGGTGCTCGACGGGGACGACGTTCACCTCCACCTCGACGACCTTCGGCAACGGTCAGAACAGCAACCGTGCGAGCGCCGGCGCCGACGCGCAGTACGGCTCCAACGTCACGTGGGACTACTTCAAGGCGGTGCACGGGCGCAGCGGCATCTGGAACGACGGCCGGGGCTCCTACAACCGGGTCCACTACGGCAACGGCTACGTCAACGCCTTCTGGGACGGCAGCAAGATGACGTACGGCGACGGTGACGGGGTCGACTTCGGCCCGCTGGTCTCCCTCGACGTCGCCGGTCACGAGATGAGCCACGGGGTCACCGAGAACTCCGCCGACCTCACCTACTCCGGGGAGTCCGGCGGCCTCAACGAGGCCACCTCCGACATCTTCGGCACCATGGTCGAGTTCCACGCGGCCAACGCCAACGACCCGGCCGACTACCTCATCGGTGAGGAGTTCGACCTGAAGCAGCACGTCGGCTTCCGCCGGATGGACCGCCCGTCGTCCGACGGCAGCTCGCTCGACTGCTGGAGCAGCAGCGCCAAGGACGTCGACGTGCACTACTCCTCCGGCATCGGCAACCACTTCTTCTACCTGCTCGCCGAGGGCAGCGGGACGAAGACGATCGGGGGCGTGAGCCACACCTCGACGACCTGCAACGGCTCGTCGGTCACCGGCATCGGCCGGAGCGCGGCAGCGGCGATCTGGTACCGCGCGCTGACCGTCTACATGACGTCCGGCACCAGCTACGCCGGTGCGCGCACCGCGACCCTCGACGCGGCGCGGGACCTGTACGGCGCCGGGTCGGTCCAGCACCACGCCGTGGCTGCCGCCTGGAGCGCCGTCTCGGTCGGCTGATCGCGACCAGCAGCCTGAGGACTGCGGCCGTACGACGCCGAGCGAGGCTGTCGTACGGCCGCAGTGCTGTGCGGGGTGGCCCGCTCAGACGAGGCGGGCCAGTGCCGCCACGACCGCCGCCCCCACGACCACCACGAGGAACGGCATCCGGAGCAGCAGGGCCACGACGGCGAAGCCGAGGCCGAGGACGCGCGCGTCGGCGCCCAGCTCGGGACCCGACGAGAACACCTGCACCGCGACCAGCGCCGCGAGCAGGGCGACCGGGATCAGGTCGGCCACCCGCTCGACCGTCGGGTGCGCGAGCAGCCGCTCCGGGAGCGACAACCCGGCCAGCTTGAGCAGGTAGCACCCGACGCCGGCCAGCAGCACGGCGGTCCACATCAGCGGTGCCTCCACGCGACGTCGTCGGGTCCGGGGATCTCGGTGGGGTCCTGCCGCTTGCCGAGCACCCCGACGAGCACGGCCACCCCGCCGGCCGCGAGGACCGGGACCCCCGCCGCGGTCACGGGGACCGCCGCGAGCGCGACAGCCGCGGCGAGGACTGCCACGAGGACGTTGCGCCGGTCGCGCAGACGCGGCCACAGCAGGGCGAGGAAGGCGGCGCCCACGGCGGCGTCGAGCCCGAAGGTGCGGGGGTCGCCGATGGCCTCGCCGGCGACGGCGCCGACGGCGGTGGCGAGGTTCCAGAGGACGAAGACGGAGAGACCGGTGGTGAGGAAGCCCAGGCGGATGCCCTCAGTGGTCTCGCGGTTGACCCCCATCGCCGTCGACTCGTCGATCAGCACGTGCGCCGCCGCTGCGCGCCGCCAGCCGCGCCAGCGCAGCAGCGGCGCCATCCGCAGGCCGTACAGGGTGTTGCGGGTGCCGAGGAGCAACGCTGTCGCCGCACCCGACACCGGGGCGCCACCGGCGGCGAGGACGCCGACCAGGGCGAACTGGCTGGCGCCGGTGAACATGAGCAACGACAGGACGCACGTCTGGGCGATGCTGAGGCCGGAGGCCACGGACACGGCGCCGAACCCGAGGCCGTACGCCCCGGTGGCCACGCCCACGGCCAGGCTGTCGCGGACGATCGCCGTGCGCTCCGCGGAGGTGAGGGCAGCGTCGGACACGACCCGAGGCTAGGTCATCCCTCCGACCTGTCCGGGTGGCCGTCTCAGTGCCGACGGCGTACGCGCGCGGGGCGGCCCTGCTGGTGGAAGTCGTGGACGAGCACGAAGCCGGCAGCGATGCCGGTCGCGGCGCCTGCGGCGAGCCCCACACGCAGGTTGAGCGGGATCTCCGGAACGGCGCCGAACCAGAGGCCGATGCCGACGCAGACGACGAGCGCGGCGAGCACGAGCAGGAACCTGTGCAGAGCGGGAAGCGGACCTAGCATCTGGACCCCCGTGGTGGACCGGCGAGGTGGCCGGTCAGTCCATGGTGACGCGCGTCACAGGAAAAACAAGTGCCGTTAGGGGTGGTCTTGTCCCGTCCCGCGAGGCCGCGACGCGACGAGGTCAGGCGATCGCGGTGTGGAGGCGCACCTGCTTGACGGTGGTGGCCCCGGTCCCGTCGAGGTCGAGCTCGCGGTGGGCGGTGTCGGGCGCCCACCCGGCGTCGGTGAGGAAGGTCCGCAGGGCGTCGTCGCCGGCGTTGACCCAGGTGACGGCCCGGGTGAAGCGGTCCGCGGCCAGGGTGTCGACGGCCGCCTGGAGCAGCCGGGAGCCGTGGCCCTTCGCCCGCTCCTCGGGGTCGAGGGTCACCTCGGCCAGCTCGCCGTCCGCGACCGGGTCGCAGTCGGGGTCGGCGGCGGGCGAGGTCAGGGCGAAGCCCACCACCCGGTTGCGCTCGAGGGCGACGAGCACGCGGTTGCGGGCGTCGGCGGGACGAGCCAGCGCCTGGCGCCACTGGTCGGCCACGGCGTCGACGTCGGTCGGCATGACCTCGGCTGGCAGCAGGTCGGCGTAGAGCTCGGGCCATGCCCGGACCTGGACGTGGGCGATCGCCGGGGCGTCGTCGGCCCAGGCGACGCGGACGGACACGTCAGCAGTGGGGCCGCCGCCCGAGGGGGAGTGGCTGTGCGACATCAGCGGGGGCTCATCGGTAGGTCTCGGGGAGCTTCTCGCCGATCTTGACCCGGGCCTTGGGCATGCGGAGGAACTTCATCTGCAGCGAGCGCATCGCGGCGTAGAGCGTGGTGCCCTTCGTCGGCTCGTCGGGGAAGCGGCGGGCGAGCTCGCGGCGCAGCCTGAACCGGAGCATGACGATGTCGACGACGATCACCAGCAGGGTCGTGAAGAGGACCGTGTTGCCGAGCTGGATCATCCGCTGGTTGCCGGAGTAGCCCAGCACCATCGACACGATCAGCAGCGGGACCATCAGCTCGATGAAGGAGAAGCGGGAGTCGACGAAGTCGCGGATGAAGCGGCGCACGGGACCCCTGTCGCGAGCCGGGAGGTACCGCTCGTCGCCGGTCTTCATCGCCTCGCGCATCTTGCGGGACGTGTCGCCACGCGCGGCGCGCTGGGCGGCCGCCTGCTCCTTGCGGGTGCGGGGCGCCTTCGCGCGGGCCCGGGCTGCGGCCTCGGCCTCCTTGCGCGTCGGGGTGGGCCGACCCTTGCCGCCCGCCTTCGCGTCGGGGGTGGGGGTCTCCGGCTCGGAGCTGGTACGACGGAACACGCGTGCTGCCTTCACATGGGCTTCGGGAGGAACTCGGGACGAACGAGGTGGCACCAGCCTATCGCCGCGACCCGCCGGGCGCGGCGGCGCGGGATGCCCTACCTCCTCCTTGGGTTTGGTTCTAGGGTGAGAAGGTCACGCCAGTCGTCCCCAGCCACCACCCCCGCATGACCAAGAGAGGGTCTCCACCCCGATGAGTCTCATGAAGCGCATCAGCCTGATCTTCCGCTCCAAGGCCAACAAGGCCCTGGACAAGGCGGAGGACCCCCGAGAGACCCTCGACTACAGCTACCAGCGCCAGCTGGAGCTGCTCTCCAAGGTCCGGCGGGGTGTCGCGGACGTGGCCACCAGCCGCAAGCGCGTCGAGCTCCAGGTCAACCAGCTCGAGCAGCAGGCCGCCAAGCTCCAGGGACAGGCGGAGAAGGCCATCGGCGCGGGCCGCGAGGACCTCGCCCGCGAGGCCCTGACCCGCAAGTCGGGGCTCACCTCGCAGATCACCGCCCTCAAGGAGCAGCAGGCCACGCTCCAGGGGGAGGAGGAGAAGCTCGTCCTCGCGCAGCAGCGGCTGCAGGCCAAGGTCGAGGCGTTCCGCACCCGCAAGGAGACCATCAAGGCCACCTACACCGCGGCCGAGGCGCAGACCCGCATCGGCGAGGCGATGTCGGGCATCGGCGAGGAGATGGGCGACGTCGGCCTCGCGATCCAGCGCGCCGAGGACAAGACCGCCCAGATGCAGGCGCGTGGGCAGGCCATCGACGAGCTGATCGCCTCCGGCGCCCTCGACGACGCCTCGCAGCTCAACGCCGGCGACGACATCTCCCGTGAGCTCGACGCGCTGAGCTCCAGCTCCGACGTGGAGGCCGAGCTCGCGCGGCTCAAGGCGGGCTCCACCCCCCAGGCCATCGAGTCCGGCGACGAGGGTGGCGACATCCTCGCGGCCGAGCCCGAGGCCGTACGCGCCGAGGGTGAGACCAACGAGGGCGGACGGGCATGATCGTGCGCATCCTCGGCGAGGGTCAGTACGACCTCGACGACCACGCGCTCGACGCCCTCAACGGCCTCGACACCCAGATCGAGCAGGCCATCGACTCGGGTGACGAGGCGATGTTCCGCACGGCGCTGCACGGCCTGCTGTCGGCCGTGCGCGCGAGCGGCTCGCACCACCAGATCGACGCGCTCGACGAGTCCGACCTGATCCTGCCGCCGCCTGACGCGACGATCGACGAGGTTCGCGAGCTCCTGCGCGACGACGGCCTCATCCCTGGCTGAGACGGCCCCGACTCGTGGCCACCTCACGCTTCATCAAGGACTCCGGGCTCACCGCCAGGATGACCCTCACCATGTTCCTGCTCGGCGCGATGTTCGTGGGCCTCGTCGCGCTGGTCATCTCCTACGTCAACAGCGCCGGCGGCGCGGTCGCGGTCGCCGTCATCGCGATCGGGATGGCGTTCTGGCAGTGGTGGAGCTCCGACAAGGTCGCCATGCGCGCCATGCGCGCGCGTGAGGTGACCCCCGAGGAGGCTCCCGAGCTGCACGGCATGATCGACCGGCTCTGCGCCCTGGCCGACATGCCCAAGCCGCGGGTCGGCGTCTCCGACCTGCCGGCGTCCAACGCGTTCGCGACCGGCCGCTCGCCCGACCGCGCCGTGGTGTGCGTGACGACCGGGATCCTCCAGACCCTCGACGCGGAGGAGCTGGAGGCGGTCCTGGCCCACGAGCTGAGCCACGTCGCCCACCGCGACGTGCTGGTGATGACCATCGCGTCGTCGGCCGGCATCGCGGCGGGGTTGCTGATGCGCTTCACCCAGTTCGGTGGGATGGGCCGCTCCCGCAGCAACAACAGCGCCCTGCCGGTCGCGCTGGTGGTGCTCCTGGTCAGCCTGCTCGTCTACGCCGTGAGCTTCGTGATGCTGCGCGTGCTCTCGCGCTACCGCGAGCTCTGTGCCGACCGGTCGGGCGCCTACCTGACGATGAAGCCCGCTGCGCTCGCCTCGGCCCTGCAGAAGATCAGCGGGGAGTCGGCCGCCGCCATCCCGACGAAGGACCTGCGGACGGCCAACTCGGCGAGCGCGCTGTGCATCGTCCCGGCCTTCGCCGGCGGCCTGAGCGGCCTGATGGCCACCCACCCGCCCCTCCAGCAGCGGCTCGAGCAGCTCGCCCGGATCCAGGCCGAGCTTGGCCGGCCGACCGGCTGAGGGGAACGACGATGGGACTCTGGGATGCGGTGCGGGGCAGGACGCAGCCCAAGCGCAACGACCTCGACGCCCTCTTCCACGTCCCCGGCGCGGCGATCACCCTCCAGGCCGCGCTCGGGTTCGAGCCCACCGGCACCGGGTCGGTGTGCTACCGCGCGGCGGCGGGGGCCGCCTTCGCCCAGGCGCAGGCCGACGTGGTGGCCCTGATCCGTGACGACGCCGAGGCGCCCGACGTCGAGGTCAGCCAGGACGACTTCGGCTTCACCTGGCTGGTCGTCGCCGGTGACAAGGACGACGTGTCCGGCCTGTGCACCGACCTCCACGCCGTGAACACCACGCTGGAGCTCAACGGCTTCGACTCGGGGCTGCTGTGCTCGATGGTCCCGTTCGCCAACGCGTCGGGCCAGCGCTTCGGCCTCACCTACCTCTACAAGCAGGGCACGTTCTACCCGTTCGCCCCCTCGGGCGAGCAGACCCGTGACACGCTGCTCGAGCTGTCCGTGCGTGACCTGCTGGAGGGGGAGCTGCCCATGGAGCCCGACCTGCAGCGGTGGTTGGCGGTCTGGAAGGCCCCCGGGCTGTGAACGACGGCGAGGCACGCGACCGCTCGCTCGCGGCGTACGGCGTCCTCGACGGTGAGCCCCGCCGCGAGCTCGACTCCCTCGTGCAGCTCGCCGCCCAGGTGGCGGGCGTGCCCTTCGCCGCCGTCAACCTGCTGAGCTCGCACGCGCAGCACCAGGTCGCGACCGCCGGCTTCGAGGGCACGGACTCCCCGATCGAGCACTCGATGTGCCGGCTCGTGGTCGAGAGCGGCGAGCCGATCATGCTGGAGGACGCCGGCGACGACGTGCGCTTCGCCGCGAACCCGTGGACGACCGGCGAGATCGCACAGGTGACCTACTACGGCTCCCACCCGCTCACGACGCCCGCCGGTGTCACCATCGGCACCCTCTGCGTCTTCGACGACCGGGCCCACGAGGTGACGCCGGAGGCCACCTGGGGTCTCGCCCAGCTCGCCGACCGCGTGGTGGACGTCCTCGAGCTCGAGCTCGCCTCCCGCAGGCTCAGCGAGGCCAACGCCCGGCTCAGCACGTCCAACGAGCGCCTCGCCCACTTCGCCGGGCAGGTCAGCCACGACCTCAAGAACCCGCTGACGTCCATCTCCCTGTCGCTCGAGACGCTCGAGCTCGACGTCGAGGAGCCCGACCTGCTCGACACCATCGCCCGGGCGCGTCGGGGCGTGGACCGGATGACCGACCTGATCACCAACCTCCTGGAGTTCGCCCAGCAGGGCGAGGCGCCCGGGGAGGACGTCGTCGACCTCGCCGTCGAGATGCAGGCGGCGCTCGACGACCTGGAGGGGCGGATCCCCCGGGAGCAGGTCAGCGTCGGTGACCTGCCGTCCGTGCGCGGCGACTCCTGGCAGCTGCGGTCGGTGCTGATGAACCTCCTCGACAACGCGGCGAAGTTCACCGTCCCGGGTGAGCGGCCCGACGTCGAGGTCGACTCGGTGCCGATCGACGGGCACCACCGCGTGGAGGTGCGTGACCGGGGTCGCGGGATCCCGGCGGAGAAGCGCGAGCGGGTCTTCGCGCCGCTGGCCCGGCTCGACAAGACCGTCGAGGGCTCCGGCATCGGGCTGGCGACCTGCCGGCGGATCGTCGAGGCCCACGGCGGGCAGATGGGCGTCGACGACCGCGCGGGCGGGGGAGCCGTGTTCTGGTTCGAGCTGCCCCGCGTCGACGCCTGAGCGTGCCGCGCTCGCGGGTCGGGCGGGGTCAGGGCAGCCTGGCCAGCTTCATCTGGCGCGAGGCGTAGACGTTGCCGACGACCGTGCCGTCGAGCCAGTCGGTCAACCGGCGCGCCTCGTGCTCGAGGGCGGCGCGCCCGTCGGGCCCCACGTCCTCGAGCAGGGACAGCCGTACGACGCCCTCGTCGTCCTGCACCCAGCACCCCACGATGCGGCCGTCCCACCAGGCCGTGGTCCCGGCGTTGCCGTTGGTGTCGAAGAGGTACGGGACGTGGGCAGGGTCGAGGTAGAACTCGCGGGACCTCCAGCCCATCACCGTCGGGTCGAGCGTCGGCAGCAGCGCCGCCCACGGCTCGACCGGTCCGGTGTCCTCGTCGGAGGGGTGGACCCAGCCCGTGGTCCCGTCGTCGAGCTCGACCTCGACGGCCCCGAGGTCGGACAGGGCCCGGCTCACGGCTGTCTTGGTCGACCCCAGCCACCACTGGATGTCGGCCGCGGTGCCGGGGCCGAAGGTGGTCAGCCAGGAGCGGACGAGGGCGGCGTAGCCCTCTGCCTCGCCGAGGGGCTCGGGCACGACGCCGAGCCAGTCGTCCGTCGTGGTCCAGGTCGGCTTGTTGAGGCGCCAGTGGCCGCCGTTGCGGCCGCGCAGCACCTTGCCCTCGAGGCCGAGGTGGGTGAGCACCCAGGGAGCGACCGGGACGGGCCGGTCCCACGGCTTGTCGGTGGTGCCGCCGACCATCCCGGCCAGCTCCGGCACCTCGGCCCGCAGCTCCGCGGTGGTGGCCGGACCCACTGCGAGGCGGGCGAGCACGGCCTCGCGCGCGGCGTCGAGCCACGCGTTGCCGTCGGGTGCGATGCCGGCGGCTGCGATCGCCTTCGCGATGCGCTTGCGCTCCGAGGTCGCCACACGTGCCGAGGCGCTGCCCCATGCCGCGGGCAGCAGGTCGCGCGGGAAGACGAACAGGGTCCGGCGCATCGCGAGCTGCTTCACCACCGACCGGGCGTCGTACAGCTCCGCGTCGACGTCCTCGGGCTTCAGGCCCTCGGCGCGGGCGGCGACCGCGAGGTGCACGGTGGCCGCCTCGGTCGCGTGCAGGACGGTCATGGCCCGGGTCACCTCAGCGACGTCGGCCAGCCGGTGGGCGGGCGCCAGCGCGTGGCGTACGCCGATCCGGCTGCGCCGCTCCGAGTCGGTGATCCTGCGCCGTGCCATCGCGGTGGATCAGTCGCGGTGCGACTTGCCCGGCAGGTCGAGCATCCGCTGCAGCGCGACCAGTGCGTCGGTCTCCGTGTCGGGGTCGACGGTGACGCGGTTGACCACGGTGCCGGCGACGAGGCTCTCGAGCGCCCAGACGAGGTGCGGGAGGTCGATGCGGTTCATCGTCGAGTAGTAGCAGACGTTGCGGTCGAGGAAGACGATCGTCTTGTCGGGGTGGGCGTCGGCGAGGCGCTTGACGAGGTTCAGCTCGGTGCCGACGGCCCACACCGTCCCGGGCTCGGCCGCCTCGATGGTCTTGATGATGAACTCAGTGGAGCCGACCAGGTCGGCCTTCAGCACGACCTCGTGCTTGCACTCGGGGTGGACCAGCACCTTGATGCCGGGGTGCTGGGCGCGCAGCTCGTCGACGACGTCCTCGGAGAAGCGGCCGTGGACCGAGCAGTGGCCCTTCCAGAGGATCATCCGGGCCTTCTGCAGCTCCTCGGCGGTCAGGCCGCCGCCCGGCTGCAGCG
>DASTPB010000115.1:0-24532 GCA_035762385.1 Nocardioides sp.
CGGCTTCTACACCTACGAGGGGCCCGACAGCCCGAAGATCGTGGCCGACGACAAGACGCCGTCGGCGGACGACAAGCCGGCGCTGAAGCGCGACGTGCGCCTCGTCGGGGTCGTCGGCACGGGCACGATGGCCAGCGGCATCGTCGAGGTCTTCGCCAAGGCGGGCTACGACGTGCTCTTCACGGGCCGGGGCCAGGACAAGGTCGACGGCGTGGTCGCCACCATCACGAAGAACTTCGACAAGCAGATCCAGCGGGGCCGGGCGACCGAGGAGCAGAAGGCCGAGGTGCTCGGCCGGGTGCGCGGCACCACCTCGCTCGACGACCTCCGCGACGTCGACCTCGTGGTCGAGGCGATCGCCGAGGACCTCGCGATCAAGACCACGCTCTTCGAGAACCTCGACGAGATCTGCACGGGTGGTCGTGGCGGGGCGGGCGCCATCCTGGCGACCACCACCTCGTCGCTGCCGATCATCTCGATGGCGCGGGTGACGAAGCGTCCGCAGGACGTGATCGGCATGCACTTCTTCAACCCGGCCGCGATCATGAAGCTCGTCGAGGTGGTCTCCACCGTCGCCACCGACGAGGCGGTCACCGAGACCGTGCTGGCGCTGTGCGAGAAGGTCGGCAAGGTCGCGGTGCGCTGCGGCGACCGCTCGGGCTTCATCGTCAACGCGTTGCTCTGCCCCTACCCCAACGACGCGGTGAAGATGCTCGAGGCGCACTACGCGACCGCCGACGACATCGACACGGCCATGAAGCAGGGTTGCGCGCTCCCGATGGGTCCGTTCGAGCTGCTGGACGTGGTCGGCAACGACGTCTCGCTGGCCATCCAGCGCGAGCTCTACCTCGAGTTCCGCGAGCCCGGCTTCGCTCCGGCACCCCTGTTGGAGCACCTCGTCACGGCCGGCTACCTGGGGCGGAAGGCCGGTCGCGGCTTCCGCGACTACAGCGCGCGCTGACCTCGCGCCGGCGGGCGACCGCCGGTCAGTCCAGGCAGAACTCGTTGCCCTCGGGATCCGCCATGACGATGTGGCCTGCAGTCATGGGGGGCGCGGGCTCGTGACGCTGCACCCGCGTCGCCCCGAGAGTGACGAGGCGCTCGCACTCGGCCTCGAGGGCAGCCATCCGCTCCTCGCCCTCGAGGCCGGGGGCGGCCCTGAGGTCGAGGTGGACGCGGTTCTTGGCGGTCTTGCCCTCCGGGACCTGCTGGAAGAACAACCGGGGCCCGGCCCCGTCGGGGTCCTCCGCGGCTGATGCGGAGTTCCACTCCGACTCCGGGACGCCGACCTCGCCGAGGAAGTCGTGCCACGCGTCGAAGGGGTCCTGGCCGGGGAGCAGCTCGCGCCCGGGCGGCCCCGGGTTGACGTAGCCCATCGCGTCGGCCCAGAAGCGGGACAGCGACTCCGGGTCGCGGGCGTCGAAGGTCACCTGGATGGTCCGGCTCATGCCTGTCATCCTGCCGCGACGCACCGACAGCGGACACCCGCCGACGGGCGGGACGTGCCCGGTCAGCGGTCGTCGACGACGAGGGCCGCGAGGCGGGCCCGCGTGTTGATGTCGAGCTTGCGGTAGATGTGGGTGAGGTGCGCGTCGACGGTGCGCGGGGAGACGTAGAGCTCGGCGGCGATCTGGCGGCTCGTCAGGCCGTGCGCCACCCGGTCGGCCACCTGGCGCTCGGCGGCGGTGAGGGCGTCGAGCAGCGACGGTCGCGCCGGAGTGGACCGGGTGAAGACGGCCGTGACGAGCGCGACCGACTCGGCGGAGAGGTCGTCGCCGTCGATCCACTCCTCGGGTGCTCGCGCCGCCGGTACGACGTCGTAGTCGGCGGAGTACCCCCAGCGCACCGCCTTGCGGGGCGTGCGCAGCGCGAAGGCCGCCGCGGCGAGCGACCGCGCCTCCGGCAGGTCGCGGACCCGCGCCACCCCGGCGAGACCGTCGAGCACGTCCGCGGCGCGCAGCGGCAGGCGCATGGTGCGGCAGTGGTCGAGGGCGGTGAGGTACGTCGTCGTGGCCTGGTCGAGGTCGCCGAGGTCCACCAGCGCGCGGCCGAGGAGGAGCCGGGCGTCGACCCCGTCGCGGCCCAGGCGGGCGGAGTCCGCGAGCGCCACCACGTCGGCGGCCAGTCCGGCCGCGCGCTTGGCGTCGCCCCTGGCCAGGAGGTCACGCCCGTCCTGCGCGAGCACCGGCAGGCGAACGGCCCACGGCAGCGTCTCCCGTGCGACGTCGCTGGGGACCCACGTCGGGTCGAGGTTGCGCAGGAGCGTCTCGGCGAGCAGCCCCACCCGGTCCTCGGCGAGCTCGCGGGCCTCCACCACGACGGCCCGGGTGCCCGCGACCGCCTCGGCGATCCGACCCTGCTCCAGGGCGACGCGGGCGAGGACGGTGCGCAGCGACAGGTCGATCCAGCGCTCGTCGCCGGTGGTCCGCGCGGGCATCGCGGTGGCAGCGGCCGCCGTGGCCTCGGCGAAACGCCCCTGCGAGGCATAGATGTCAGCCAGGGTGCGGGTCGCCTGACGGGTGATCGATCCGTCCGGGTCGAGCTCGATCGCACGCTTGGCCTCGACCTCGGCGCTGGCCAGGTCGCCCGCGTCGAGGTGCATCTCGGCCCGGATGGACGCGGTCTTGGAGAGCTGTTCCTCCGGGACGGGGGCGGCCGAGGCGTGCTCGTCGGAGCGCGCGAGGAGCCAGAGTCCCTCGTAGGTGCCGCGCACCTCCGAGGCGGCGATCCCGGCCCGCCGCGCGATCTGGGCGCCCATGGCGGCCGGTCCGTCCCCGCTGACGAGCGCGCCCTCGAGGATCTCGACGGCCTCGCGGGCCCGCATCGAGGTGTAGAGCGAGGAGAAGATCCGGTTCGCGACGGAGTAGCCCGCCGCGCGGGTGCTCGCGTCGGCGCACGCCGACAGGACCGCGTGGCGCATCGCGGGCAGGTCGTCGAGCCACTCGGCGTCGGCCGCGCCGAAGTTGTCGTGCGCCGGCGCCTGGGTCTCGGCCCAGGCGAGCAGGCCGGCGCGGACCGCTGCCACGTCGTCCGGGCGGGCGAGGGCGCGTGCCCGGCCGCGAATGGGGGACAGCATGTCGAAGCGCCCCCGGGCGTCGACCTCGAGCAGGCTCCGGCGCACGAGGTTGCCGGCGAGCTCGGCGGCCTCGGGGACGGATGCGTCCAGCACGTGGGCGAGCACGCCGAGGCCGACGTGGAAGTCGAGCAGCCCGATCCGGCGCAGGGCGGTGGCGCTGGCCTCGTCGAGGAGGTCGTGGGCGGTGTCCACGGCCTGGTCGAGGCTGACCGCGGACATGGCGTTGCTGAGCCCGACGAGCGCGGACTGCACGGCGACCTGCTCGATGAGGAGCGGCAGTCCACCGGTGGCGCGCAGCAGGCGGCGTACCTCGTGCGCCTGCTCGGCCAGGTCGACGGGCTGTCCGCCGGCGGCGCGGACGCGGCGGACGAACAGCTCGACCGCAGGACCCTCCAGCGGGTCGCGCTGGGCGGGGATCGGCAGCGGCCCGACCCGCACCACGGACTCGGCCGGCTGGCCGGCGGTCGTCAACGCCGTGACCACCACGCGGGCATCGTTGGTGGCCTCGAGCACGGACTGGAGGACGGGGCCCGCCCCGGTCGTGTCGAGGTCGAGTCCGTCGAGGACGAGCAGGCACTCACGCCCGTCCACCGCGCGGCCGAGCGCACCGGGGAGCGAGTCACCGGGCGCCGTCTCGGACTCGAGGCTCTCGAGCGCCGCGACGAGCACCTCGTCGATCGTGTGGAGGCTGCGCGCATCGACCCAGGAGGTGGGCTCCGTCGCGGCGGCGTGACGCACGAGGAGCGTCTTGCCGCTGCCGGGCGGACCCACGACGGTGACCCACCGCGACTCCTCCAACGCCTCCTGCAGCGCCCGTTGGACCTCGTCGCGGCCGAGACAGGGGGACAGCACGGCACGAACCTATCGTTCCTACGCACCTGAGTTACGTAGGACTACGGATGCCGGGGCCGGGTGCTGCGCGGGAGTCTTCTCGTACGCCGAAGGGCATCGAGGCCGCGCGAGGGGATGGCCTTGCCGCCACCGGCCGCTTGTCGGAGCAGGTCGCACATCGTCGGGGGTCGATGGGCGGCCTGCTCTTTCACGCCGGGGCAGCCCCACCTTGCCGCCGATGCGTACCCTGTGGCCATGGAACTCGTGCTCCTGCTGGTCGTCATCGGCGGGCTCGTCGCGGTCGCGATCACGGCCGGCAAGACGAGCAAGAGGCGCGAGCTCGCTCGCGTGGAGTCCGAGGTCGCCCCGGTGAAGAAGCTCGCCGAGGAGGACGTGACCGCGCTCGGCGTGGAGCTGCAGGACCTCGACATCGAGCTGGCCGGCAGCCCCCTCGACGCCGGCGCCAACGCCGACTACCAGCGCGCCCTCGACGCCTACGAGTCGGCCAAGGTCGCCGCCGCGGCGCTCACCAGGCCCGAGGACGTCAAGCACGTGACCGAGATCCTCGAGGACGGTCGCTACGCGATGGCGTGCGTGCGAGCCCGGGTCGCGGGGGAGCCGCTGCCGCAGCGTCGCCCGCCCTGCTTCTTCGACCCGCGTCACGGCCTGTCGGTCGCCGACGTCCCGTGGACCCCGCCCGGCGGCGCGCCGCGCGAGGTCCCGGCGTGCGCGCTCGACGTCGAGCGGGTGCGCGCGGGTGCCGAGCCCGACATCCGCAAGGTGATGGTCGGCTCGCGCCGGGTGCCCTACTGGCAGGGTGGCCGGGCCTACCAGCCCTACGCCCAGGGCTACTTCGGTGCCTTCTCGCCGATGGACTGGATGTTCATGGGGATGCTCTTCGGTGGTGGCTTCGACGGCATCGGTGACGGCATCGGAGCCATCGGGGAGGGGATCGGCGACATGTTCGGCGGCATCGGCGACGGCATCGGCGGCATGTTCGACGGGTTCGACGGCTTCGACTTCTGAGCCTGCCCGCCGCTCGTCCACCCGCAAGGAGGGCGACTCGGCGTGGCCCCCCTCCGGGGTGTGCTGGACGGCGCCGGCGCGGCCCTAGCGTCGCGAGACATGGCAGGAGTCGAGACAGGCACGATCACCACGGACATCCCCGCCCGCATGGACCGCCTCCCGTGGGCCCGCTGGCACTGGCTGGTCGTCATCGGCCTCGGCACCGTCTGGATCCTCGACGGTCTCGAGGTGACCATCGTCGGCTCGATGTCGGAGGCCCTGAAGCCGGAGGACACCGGGCTCGGGCTCTCGAGCAGCGACATCGGCCTGGCCGGTGCGATGTACGTCGCCGGCGCCTGCATCGGAGCGCTGTTCTTCGGCCAGCTCACCGACCGGTTCGGCCGCAAGAAGCTCTTCCTCGTCACGCTCGGCGTCTACACCGTCGCCACGGTGCTGACCGCTTTCTCGATGAACCCCACGTGGTACTTCGCGTGCCGCTTCCTCACCGGCATGGGCATCGGTGGGGAGTACGCCGCCATCAACTCCGCGATCGACGAGCTGATCCCGGCGAAGTACCGGGGCCGGATCGACGTGGCCATCAACGGCTCGTTCTGGGTCGGCGCTGCCTTGGGGTCGTTGCTGACGATCCCGCTGCTCGACCCCAACGTCGTCGATCCCAGCTGGGGCTGGCGGGCGGCGTTCGCGCTGGGCGCGATCCTGGCCGTCGGCATCCTCATCGTGCGCCGGCACGTGCCGGAGAGCCCCCGCTGGCTGTTCATCCACGAGCGGGAGGACGAGGCGGAGCGCATCGTCGCCGACATCGAGCGGGAGGTGGCCCGTGAGACCGGCAAGGAGCTGCACGGAGTCGACCGGACCATCACCATCCGGCAGCGCAAGACGATCAGCGTGGCGCTGATCGCGAAGACGGTGTTCACGATGTACCCGCGGCGCACGGTCCTGTGCTTCTCGCTCTTCGTGGGCCAGGCGTTCCTCTACAACGCCTTCTTCTTCACCTACGGCGACACCCTCAGCACGTTCCTCGGCGTCGAGCAGACGGGGTGGTACCTCGCGATCTTCGCCGCGAGCAACTTCCTCGGTGCGCTGCTGCTCAGCCCGCTCTTCGACTCGATCGGCCGGGTCCGCATGATCGCCGGCACCTACATCCTCTCCGGCGTCCTGCTCGCCGTCGCGGGGACCATGCTCGGTGGTCTCACGGCCGTCACGCTGACCCTCTTCGGCGCCGTGATCTTCTTCTTCGCCTCCGCCGGCGCCAGCGCGGCGTACCTGACCGCCTCGGAGATCTTCCCCATGGAGACGCGCGCGCTGTGCATCGCGTTCTTCTACGCCATCGGCACCGCGGCCGGCGGCATCACCGGACCGCTGCTGTTCGGTCGCCTCATCGACTCGGCCAGCGAGGACGGTGACATCACCGGGATCGCCATCGGCTACTTCATCGGCGCGGCGCTGATGATCATCGGCGGCATCGTCGAGATCTTCCTGGGCGTGAAGGCCGAGGGGCAGTCCCTCGAGGACATCGCCCAGCCGCTCACCGCGGAGGACCAGCCAGCCGGCGAAGCGTCGGCGGAGAGGAGCCGGGCATGACCCCGATGCCGCCGCCGAAGCCGACGACGGAGGGTCCCCGCGACCGACAGGTCCTCCACGAGATCGGCCAGATCGTCCGAGCGCTCGAGGCCCAGGGACCCATGTCCCCCGAGGAGCTCCGCGAGAGCGTGGGCGGTCGCTGGTGGGAGGAGGGCAGGTTCGACCGGGCCCTCGCCCTCGCGGCCAGCGACGGCCTGGTCCACCGCACGGACGACGGGTCGGTGGCCGCCACCTGACCCGGCTGCGGGAGGATGGCCGGGTGAGCCTGCACCGCACCGAGCTCGGCGAGACCGGGCCCCGCGTCGTCTTCTGCCATGGGCTGTTCGGCCAGGGCAAGAACTGGACGCAGGCCGCCAAGGCCCTCAGCGCCGACCACCGCGTGCTGCTGCTCGACATGCCCAACCACGGCCGCTCGGCGTGGACCGGGTCCTTCGACTACCTCGAGCTGGCGGACCTCGTGGCCGCCGAGATCGGTGACGAGCCGGTGGCGCTCGTCGGGCACTCGATGGGCGGCAAGATCGCGATGTGCCTCGCCCTGAGGCACCCGCAGCTCGTCGAGCGGCTGGCGGTGGTCGACATCGCCCCGGTGGCGTACGAGAGCGGGCGGGAGTTCGTCGGCTACATCGAGACGATGCGGGCCCTCGACCTCCACTCGCTCGAGAGCCGCGGCCAGGCGGAGGCGGCCCTCGAGGAGGCGGTGCCCAACCGCGTGGTGCGCAGCTTCCTGCTGCAGAACCTGCGGCGCACCGACACCGGCTGGCACTGGCAGGTCAACCTCGACCTGCTCGGCGAGCACATGGCCGAGCTGGTCGGCTGGCCCGGTGACCGGCTCGGTGACGCGTCGTACGACGGACCGGTGCTGTGGGTCGGGGGCGCCCGCTCGGACTACATCTCCGACGAGCACGCCGCCGAGATGGACCGACGCTTCCCCCGCAACCGGAGGGTGCTGGTGAAGCAGGCCGGCCACTGGGTGCACTCCGAGCAGCCGGAGGTGTTCCTCGAGGTGCTCCGGCGCTTCCTGGGCTGACGGGGCCTGACAGGGCCTGAGAGGACGCCTCAGGTGCGCTGACGGGCCCGGTAGGCCGCGACCGCCTCGCGGTTGCCGCACGTGGTGGAGCAGTAGCGCCGCGAACGGTTGCGCGACAGGTCGAGCACGACGTCGTCGCAGTCGTCGGCCGCGCACGTGTCGAGCCGCGACATCTCGTCGGCGCGGATGACGTCGACCATCGCCATCGCCGTCTCCACCACGACCCGCTCGTCGAGCGGGCGGTCGGGGTCGACGGCGTGGAGGTGCCAGTCCCAGTGGTGGTGGCGCTGCAGCTGGGGGAGCGCCTTCGCCCGGGCGAGCATCTCGTTGACGATCCCCGCCGCCTCGTCGCGGTCGGCCAGCAGCAGCGAGCGAAGGGCCGGACGCAGGCGACGTACGGACTCCAGCTCCTCGGCGGTCGCGTCGTGCCGGCCCGTGTAGGGCCAGGACGCGAGGAACGCCGACAGGTCCTCGACCGATCCCAGCGGTTCGCCCGGCTCGTCGGTGGAGTTGACCAGCGCGACGGCTGCCTGCAGCGACGCGTCGGTGTCATCCGTGAAAAGCATGTTGACACATTACATCAGGCCCGCCTACGGTCATCACCGTGACGGCTTTGACCCATGACACCGGTTCTCGCCGGACCACTGCCGGCCTGGTGCTGGCCGTGGCGTCCGCGGCGACGTTCGGCATGTCGGGTGCGCTCGCACGGGGGCTGCTCGACACCGGGTGGAGCGCCGGCGCGACGGTGGCGCTGCGCATCGCCATCGCGGCCGCCGTGCTGGTCGTCCCCGGGATCCTTGCCGTGCGCGGGCGGTGGCACCTCCTGCGCGCCAACGCCGGGCTCATCACGGTCTACGGCATCGCAGCCGTCGCCGGCGCCCAGCTCTGCTACTTCTACGCCGTCACCTACATGCAGGTGAGCGTCGCGCTGCTGCTGGAGTACACCGCCCCGGTCGCGGTGGTCGTCTGGCTGTGGCTGCGCCACGGGCACCGCCCCTCGGGCACCACGCTGCTGGGTGCCGCCATCGCCGCTGGTGGCCTGGTGCTCGTCCTCGACGTCGTCTCGGGTGCCGAGCTCAGCGTCGTCGGCGTGCTGTGGGCCCTCGGTGCGATGGTCGGTGCGGCGACCTACTTCGTCATCTCCGCCGACGAGGACAACGGGCTCCCGGGCATCACGCTCGCTGCCGGCGGCCTCGTGGTCGGCGGGGCCGTGCTGCTGCTCGCGGGCCTCACCGGCGTGCTGCCGTTCCACGCCTCGACCGCAGACGCGGTGTACGACGGGCGGGTCGTCGCGTGGTGGGTCCCGGTGGTCGCCCTCGGGCTCGTGACCGCGGCCTTCGCCTACGTCACCGGCATCGCGGCCGGACGCCGCCTC
Source organism: Nocardioides sp. (assembly GCA_035762385.1). GTDB lineage: Bacteria > Actinomycetota > Actinomycetes > Propionibacteriales > Nocardioidaceae > Nocardioides. The sequence goes on from DASTPB010000115.1 coordinate 8,917, forward strand.
GGCAGCCGCCTGGCGTCCTTCGTCGCGCTGGGCGAGGTCCTCGCCGCGGTCGTCTGGGCCTGGCTCCTGCTCGGCGAGCTGCCGCGTCCGGTCCAGCTGGCCGGGGGCCTGCTGGTGCTGGCCGGCGTCGTCGTGGTCAAGCTCGGCGAGTCGCGAGCGCCGCTCGCGGTCGAGCCCCTGCCGGCCCCCGATCCGGAGTCGGAGCGCGACCCCGATCTCAGCGGGCGTCCTGCCGCTTGAGGAACACCTCGCGGTGCAGCAGCAGCAGCGCCGCCGCGACCGGGACCGCCAGCAGCGCGCCGATGATCCCCATCAGCGAGCCGCCGACCAGCGCGGCGACCACGGTCACCGACCCCGGGATGTCGACCGACTTCTTCATGATGCGCGGGTAGATGACGTAGGACTCCAGCTGCTGGTAGGCGATGTAGTAGACCAGCGCCACCAGTGCGATGGTCGGCGAGACCGTCAGCGCCAGGAGGGTCATCAGCGCGCCCGACACGAAGGCGCCGACGACCGGGATGAGGGAGAACAGCCCGACGACGAAGGCGAGCGCGAACGCGTAGTCGGCGAGCCCGACGATGAACGAGAACACCAGCGTGCTCAGGCCCGCGCACACGGCGACGAGGAACGCCCCCGCGACGTAGGCGCCGGTGGAGCGGATGATCCGGTCGCCCAGCTCGCTCACCCGGGGTCGCTTCGATGCGGGTGCCAGGGAGTAGCCGGCGTGCTTGATGCTCGGCAGCGAGGCGAGGAAGTAGATCATCAGCACGATCACGATGAGGCTGTTGGTCAGGGCGGACAGGACCCGCAGGCCCACACCGAGGGCGCCACCGAAGACCCGTTGCCCGAAGTCGCCGTTCTGGATGTAGTCGCGCGCCTTGGCGATCACGTCGTACTTCCGGTCGAGCTGCTGCACCTGCGCGTTGGACTGCAGGTCGTCGAGCCAGCCCGGTGCATTGCGGGTGATGGCCGCGATCTGGTCACTGATCACCGGCGCGATCGCGACGACGAAGAGCGCGAGCACGCTGATCACGACCACCAGGACCAGCAGCACCGACAGGCCGCGCCTCACGCCACGGCGCATGAAGAACTCGACGGTCGGGTTGAGGCCGATCGCGAGGAACATCGACATGACCAGCAGCACCAGGATCGAGGAGATGCTGAGCAGCTGCTCGCTCAGGAAGATCGCGATCAGCGCGCCCAGGGCGCCGAAGAACCCGATGTTGAAGGGGGAGTGGCGCAGCAGCAGCGGCGTCGGGGCGGGTTGCGCCGGGACGTAGGGCTGAGGGGTCTCCTCGTCGACCACGAGGTCGGTCGCGTCGTCGATCTGTTCGGCGATGACGGCTGCCGACAGCGCCGACGCCTCGGCCGACTCCTGCGCCGCGCCGGCGGCGGCCTCGGCCCGGTCGGCGTCGTCGGAGACCTGACCGGCGACCTTCCCGAGCGCCTGGGGGACGCCCGGGTCGTCAGCAGCCCGCCGCAGGGTGGCGGTGGCGTCGGGCCCGGCTGCTCGCTCCGTCGTGCTGTCGGAGCCGGTGAGCACGAGCCCCCGGAGCCGGGTGCGCCAGCTCAGGACTCGTCCTCGCCGAAGCCTGCGACCACGTCGCGCAGGGCGCCGAGCTGGGCGGTGATGGCATCACGGCGCTTCGCGGCGCGGTCGACCTCGGACTGGATGTTGGCCAGCTCGCGCTCGGCCTCCGCGACGCGGGTGGCGCCGATCGAGTCGGCCTGCGTGCGGGCCGAGGCGACGATCTGCTCGGCCTCGCGGCGGGCCCGCGTGAGCAGGCCCTCCGACTCGGACTGGGCCTGCTGGCGGTGCGCGTTGGCCTGGGCCGTGGCCTCGCGGGCGCGCTGCTCGGCGGCGTTGGCCCGCGCCTCGGCCTCGGCGACCAGCCGCTGGGTCTCGGCGGTGGCGTTGCTGTGGTGCTCGGCGGCCTCGCGGGTGAGCCGCTCCTTCTCCACCGCCAGCGTGCGCCGTGCCTCCTGGACCTCGCGATCGGCCGCGGCGCGCGCCTGCTCGGCCTCGCGGGTGGCGCTCACGCGCATCTCGTTGGTCTCCTGCTGTGCGGCGAGACGGACCTGGTCGGACTCCCGCCGGGCGGCCGCGAGCAGGTCCTCGGCCTCGGCCTTCGCGAGGGACCGCTCGGTCTCCGCGTCGGCGGTGAGCCGGGAGCGCATCTCGTCGAGCTCCTTGAGCTGCACCATGCGCATGTCGTCGGCCTCGCGTGCGGCGTCGGCGCGGATGCTGTGGGCGTCACGCTCGGCCTGCGCGAGGATCTCGTCGGCCTCGCGGCGGGCGGCGGTGCGCACGTCGGCTGCCTCGTCCTCGGCCATCTTCAGCATGGAGGTGGCGCGGCCGCCGAGCCCGGCGTAGGTCGGGCTCGTGTTCTCAGCGACCTCCTGGCGCAGGCGCTCGAGCTCGGCCTCGAGCTCGATGACGCGCTCCTCGCTGCTGGCGAGGCCCGCGGCCAGGCCGGACTTCTCGCTGAGCAGCTGGTGGACGCGCTGGTCGACAGCCGCCTTGTCGTAGCCGCCGCGGCGCACCACGGGGAGCGGGGCAGCCGACTGACCGGGCGCTGCCGGGCGCGGTGCGGCCGGGGGCACCACCGGTGAGCGGCGCGTCGCCTCGGCGGCGGACGTCGGGGGCTGGGACGCCTGCGGGGGAGCTGGCTGCGACGGCCGGGCAGCCGCAGGGGTCGGCTCTGCCGACGCGCTCGGTCGGGGTGCGTCCTTCGCGGGGGTGTCCTGGGCCGCGGCGGGCGGTTCGTCCTTCGGGGTGACCGGCAGCACCTGGGTCTCCTCGGCGGCGGTCCCGCGTGCGGTCGAGCCGCTCCGGGTGGCCGCGTCGTCGCCGGACTCCGGCTCGTCGAAGATGGACAGGCCCTGGTCGGAAGCCATGGTGAGGCACCCTCTCTCACGTCGTACGGACTGCGTCGGTGTCAGTGTCGCCGATGCCGTGGAACAAACACACCCCGGCTCGCGGGAGACCGCGAACCGGGGTGTGACCAATCTCGGATTGGCCTCGAAGGGGTGGGCTCGGACCGTGATCAGACCCCGCGGAAGCGGTTGATGGCGGTCTCGTGCTCGGCGCGCATCTCGTGGTCGAGCACCCCCAGCCCCTCCTCCGGAGCGAGGCAGAGGACGCCGACCTTGCCCTGGTGGGCGTTCTGGTGGACGTCGAGCGAGGCCTGGCCGACCTCGTCGAGGGTGTAGGTCCTCGACAGGGTGGGGTGGATCTTGCCCTTGGCGATGAGGCGGTTGGCCTCCCACGACTCGCGGTAGTTGGCGAAGTGGCTGGAGATGATGCGCTTGAGGTTCATCCACAGGTAGCGGTTGTCGTACTCGTGCATGTAGCCCGACGTCGACGCGCAGGTGGTGATGGTGCCGCCCTTGCGGGTCACGTAGACCGAGGCGCCGAAGGTCTCGCGGCCGGGGTGCTCGAAGACGATGTCGATGTCCTCGCCGCCGGTGAGCTCACGGATGCGGGCTCCGAAGCGCTTCCACTCGCGCGGGTCCTGCTCGGTGCCCTCGTCGTTCCAGAAGCGGTAGCCCTCCTCGGAACGGTTGATGATCAGCTCCGCGCCCATGCTGCGGGCGATGTTGGCCTTCTCCTCGTTGGAGACCACGCACACCGGGGTGGCGCCGCCGTTGAGGGCGTACTGCGTGGCGAAGCCGCCGAGGCCGCCGGACGCACCCCAGATGAGGACGTTGTCGCCCTGCTTCATGTCCCCGCCGTTCTTGCTGACCAGCTGGCGGTACGCCGTGCAGTTGACGAGGCCGGGGGAGGCGGCCTCCTCCCAGGTCAGGTGCTCGGGCTTGGGCATCAGCTGGTTGGCCTTGACCATCGCGACGTCCGCGAGGCCGCCGAAGTTGGTCTCGAAGCCCCAGATCCGCTGCTCGGTGTCGAGCATCGTGTCGTTGTGGCCGTCGGGCCCCTCCAGCTCGACGGACAGGCAGTGGGCCACGACCCGGTCGCCCGGCTTCCAGCGGGTGACGCCGGGACCGGTCTTGAGCACGACGCCCGAGAGGTCGGAGCCGACCACGTGGTAGGGCAGGTCGTGCCGCTTCGTGAGGTCGCTGTTGCGGCCGTAGCGCTCGAGGAACCCGAAGGTGGAGACCGGCTCGAAGATCGAGGTCCAGACGGTGTTGTAGTTGATGGCACTGGCCATCACGGCCACGAAGGCCTCACCCGGCCCGAGCTCGGGCAGCGGCACGTCCTCGACGTGGAGCGACTTGCGCGGGTCCTTGTCCTTCGAGGGCAGCCCCTCGAACATGTCGACCTCGTCCTTCTTCACGAAGGCGGCGCGGTAGGACTCGGGGAGCTCGAGGCTCGCGAAGTCCTCCGAGGTGGCGTTGCCGGACTGGATGGCGTCGAGGATGTTCTGCACGGGTGTCTCCTGGTGAGGCATCGGGTGAGGCATCGGGTGAGGCATCGGGTGAGCAGCTGATCAGCATCGGGGCACGAACGGCGGGGACGATACCGGCGAGTAACCTCGAGCGGTCGGTGGTGTGACGTACGTCGCTGTGGGGAGTCGTCAGTGCGATCCGGCGGCCGGTTCGACGAGCTCGACCAGCACGCCGCCCGCGTCCTTGGGGTGGATGAAGTTGACGCGGCTGTCGGAGGTCCCGCGCCGGGGAGCGTCGTACAGCAGGCGCAGGCCGCGCTCGCGCAGCACGTCGGCCACGTGCTCCACGTCGTCGACCCGGAAGGCGAGCTGCTGGATCCCCGGGCCGTTGCGGCCGAGGAACGTGGCGATCGTCGACTCGGGAGTGAGCGGCGCCAGCAGCTGGATGCACGATCCGCTGGGGTTCGACGAGCCGGCGCCCACGCCGACCATCGCCTCGCGGACGCCCTGCTCCTCGTTGACCTCCTCGTGGAGGACCTGCATGCCGTAGACCTCGCGGTAGAAGGTCATCGCCTCGTCGAGGTCGGGCACGGCGATGCCGACGTGGTCGATGGCGGTGAAGAGGTGCCGGACGTCGTTCAGCTCGGAGGTCATGGGCACATGCTGTACGACACCGGGCTCGGGGGCGAGGGTGTGTGACGGTCGCCACTCTCGACCTCCGGGTCGGCGCGGGTAGTGTCCGAGAAGCAGCACCACCCGCACCCCGAACCCAACTCGACCCCCTATTCGATCCAGCGCTGGAGGCATCCGTCATGTCCGACTCGGCCCACTCAACCTCGGTCATCGTCTCCGGGGCCCGCACCCCGATCGGCCGCCTGCTCGGCGGGCTCAAGGACCAGTCGGCCGCCGACCTCGGCGGTGTGGCCATCAAGGGCGCGCTGGAGAAGGCCGGCGTCAGCGGCGACCAGGTCGACTACGTGATCATGGGTCAGGTCATCCAGGCCGGTGCCGGCCAGAACCCCGCCCGCATGGCCGCGGTGAAGGGCGGCATCCCCATGTCCGTGCCCTCGATCACCATCAACAAGGTCTGCCTGTCCGGTCTCAACGCCATCGCGCTCGCCGACCAGCTCGTGCGGGCCGGGGAGGTCGAGATCGTCGTCGCCGGGGGCATGGAGTCGATGACCCAGGCCCCGCACTTCCTCCCGAAGTCGCGCGAGGGCGTGAAGTTCGGCGACGTGAAGCTCGTCGACTCCATGGCCTACGACGCCCTCTTCGACCAGTTCACCTCGCAGGCCATGGGCCTGCTCACCGAGGAGTGCAACGCCGCCGGCGCCAACCTGACCCGCGAGGAGCAGGACACCTTCGCCGCCTACTCCCACCAGAAGGCCGCGGTCGCCTGGAAGAACGGCGTCTTCGCCGACGAGGTCGTGCCGGTCGAGGTCCCGCAGCGCAAGGGCGACCCGGTCGTCGTCAGCGAGGACGAGGGAGTCCGCGGCGACACGACCGTGGAGTCCCTCGCCAAGCTGCGTCCGGCCTTCAGCAAGGACGGCACCGTCACCGCCGGCTCCGCCTCGCAGATCTCCGACGGAGCAGCCGCGGTGGTCGTGATGAGCAAGGCCAAGGCCGAGGAGCTCGGCCTGACCTGGCTCGCCGAGATCGGGGCGCACGGCCAGGTGGCCGGACCGGACTCCACCCTGCAGCTCCAGCCCGCCGCCGCGACCGCGAAGGCCTGCGAGAAGGAGGGCATCTCGCCGTCCGACCTCGACCTCGTGGAGTTCAACGAGGCGTTCGCCGCCGTCGGCATCGCCTCGGCCCGCGAGCTCGGGATCGAGGACGCGAAGGTCAACGTCAACGGCGGCGCCATCGCGCTCGGCCACCCCGTCGGCATGTCCGGCACGCGGGTGGTGCTCACGCTCGCCCTCGAGCTCCAGCGTCGCGGCGGCGGCATCGGTGCCGCCGCGCTCTGCGGCGGTGGCGGCCAGGGCGACGCCCTGATCGTCCGCGTGCCCTCTGCCTGAGGCCGCGGGAGGACTGCGTGGGGAGCGCGTGACGCGGGGTACGACGAGGCGGGGCGCCCACGCGGTCCCCGACCTCGTCGCGCGCGCCCGCGAGGGCGACCCGGCCGCGGTGGCGCGGCTCATCACGCTCGTGGAGGACGCCTCGCCGCTCCTGCGTGAGGTGATGTCAGCCCTCGGTCCCCACGCCGGCCGGGCGCACGTCCTCGGCATCACCGGCGCACCGGGCGTCGGCAAGTCCACCTCCACCAACGCCCTCGTGGCCGGGATGAGGCGCGCCGGCAGGCGTGTGGGGGTCCTGGCCATCGACCCCTCGTCGCCCTTCTCGGGCGGCGCCCTCCTCGGCGACCGGGTGCGCATGGGTGACCACGCGCTCGATCGCGAGGTCTACATCCGCTCGATGGGTGCGCGCGGGCACCTCGGCGGCCTGGCGTGGTCGACCCCGCAGGCGGTCCGGGTCCTCGACGCGGCCGGCTGCGACGTGGTCATCGTGGAGACCGTCGGTGTCGGGCAGAGCGAGGTCGAGGTGGCCGGCCTCGCCGACACCACGCTGGTGCTCCTCGCGCCGGGCATGGGTGACGGCGTCCAGGCCGCGAAGGCGGGGATCCTGGAGATCGGGGACGTCTACGCGGTCAACAAGGCCGATCGTGAGGGCGCCGACCGCACCCGGCGGGAGCTCCGCACCATGCTCGCGATGGGCGAGCGCCGCGACGGCGCGTGGCGCCCGCCGGTGCTGCAGACGGTCGCCAGCACCGGGCAGGGGGTCGACGAGCTGCTCGCCGAGGTCGACCGGCACGCGGCCTGGCTGCGCGAGTCCGGCGAGCTCGCGCGGCGTCGTACGCTCCGGGCGAGGCGCGAGGTGGAGGCGGTCGCCCTGGCGACGCTGCAGGAGCGCTGGGGGCGGGACGGCGCCGGCGCGGACCTCGACGCGCTCGCCGGGCGCGTGGCGGCCGGTGAGGTGGACCCCTACGCCGCCGCCGACGAGCTGCTGGCCGAGGGGCGGTCGTCCGGCTAGGCCGTCGCCGGCATCGCGCGGTGGATGTCGTCGGCGAGGCGGCGGGTCCAGGCCTCCAGCACCTGCACGCTCACGCCCTGGGCCGTCACGGTGAGGAGGTGGCGCCCGCGTCCGGGCGAGGGCACCGAGGCGATCACGGTGTGGCGGAGGCCGAGCGTCAGCTCGACCGTGTCGACCACACGGTCCGGGTCGGGTCCGCCGGGCGTGCGTGCGGCGAAGGCGGCCCGGCTCCGGCGCGCGACCACGGCCACGTCGGACCGGGCGAGTCCGTGCACCGCCACCGCATGGCCGTCCGCGGTCGCGAGCAGCGCCGACGACGGACCGTCGATGGCCCCGAGCACCTCGACGAGGGAGTCCCACAGCGGGCCGACGGGCGAGTCGGGGCCGGGCGACTGCTCGAGGAGCGCCTCGCGGCCGCGTCGGGACGTTCGCCCGGTCCAGGAGCCGCCGCCCGTGGCGAGGGCGTTCGGGGTGACCGGATCTGCGGTCAAGAGGGCACATCCTTCCGAGTCGCGAGGGAGCGGCCGGCCCGGGACGGCGACGGTCCTGTGGATCCCGCGTGGCTTCCTTGTGGATGGAATGTAACCGGCGGGTCGCCGTCGGCGGGGCGATTCGGTGATGTTGGCCGCTCAGCCGATGCGCAGGGTCTGCCCGGTGATGCGCGCGGCGGCGCTGCTCGCGAGGAAGAGGGCGGCATCGGTGACGGCGTCGCCGACCCGGGGCTGGTTGCGGACCAGCGTGCCGCCGGCGACCCTGCTCCCGCCGGCGGGCGCGGAGCCGGGGGCGTACTGGCGGGGGAGCGCCGAGCGCGTGTCCTGGTGCACGGAGTTCACCCGCACTCCCAGACGTGCCCAGTTGCGACCGGCGCGCGCGGTCGACTCGGCGAGCTCCCGCTGGGCCGCCTCGGGCGTCTGGGAGAGCTGCAGCCAGCTCGTCACCGCTCCGGTGTTGACGACGCACCCGCCGCCGAGCGCGGGGCTCTGGCCGAGCTTGAGCCGGAGCCGCGTCGTCAGGAAGGTCGGGCCGAGGAGCCCGGAGCGGGCGGCCTCGGCGATGAACGCCTGCTCACCGGGAGGCAGGCCGTAGGGGAGGTTGCAGGAGGCGGCCAGCACCAGCACGTCGAGGTGGCCGACCGTGCCGGCCAGGTGGTCGATCGACTCCTGCCGCGCGAGGTTGACCGACTCGTAGTCGAATGCGGAGAGGTCGCTGTCGTAGAGGGAGCGCAGCATCATCGTGCCCGTCACGGTCACCGACGCACCGGAGGCTGCGAAGGCCGAGGCGATGCTGTGTCCCTCGCCGCGCGTGCCGCCGACCACCAGCACCTGGTAGCCGGTGAAGTCGTACGACCCTGCTGTCGTCATGACGTCGTGCCCCTCCCGGTCGAGACCCCGGCATGTTCTACCACGCAGTAACGCCGCAGTGCAGTCGGGGAAGGGCCTCACTCGGCGTGCACGTCGTCGAGCAGACGCTCCTCGAGCACGTGCAGCCGGGCGGACCGCACCGCGGCGAAGGTCCACAGCTTGTTGAGCACGAACGACAGGGGGGTGACCACCACGATCACGATGAGCTGCGACCAGTAGAGCCGGTTGCGCAGGCCGGTGGTGTCGTCGAGGACGTCGGTGGGCAGGCTGATGGGGGAGCCCGGGTGCATGAGCAGCGTCAGCAGCGCCAGGCCGACGACCTGGCAGCCCAGGCCCACCGCGAGGAACGGCAGGTACTCGCGCCACCAGGGGGCGGCGAGGCTGCTCCGGAACGTCCACGTCCGGTTCAGCTGGAAGTTCCAGAGGTTGGCGACCAGGAAGGCGATCGTCGAGAAGACGTGGTACCAGCGCAGGTTGTACGCGGAGGAGCCGAGCGCGACGACGGCGTCGTCGAAGGGCGGCCCCAGTCGACGCAGCACCACCAGCGTCACCAGGTTGACCACCACGCCGGAGGCCCCCACCACACCGAACCGGACGAGGAGCCCGACGTTGCGGCGGTGCCGCGTCACGAGCGCGGCTCCGCGGGATCCCATGCTGCGAGGCTACCGACCCCTGCGACCGGTCGAGGCCGATCTCCTTAGGATTGGGCCATGACGCAGCAGCCGTTCAGCCGCCCAGGTGCCATCGACCTCTCCGGGCTCGGCCGACCGCCGGCGCCGCAGCAGGCGGCCCCGGCCGCCGGCGCGGGTGCCGGACCGGGGGCCGCGGGAGGGGCGTACTCCGTGGCGATCACCCAGGACACCTTCCAGCAGGTGCTGCAGGAGTCGATGACGGCACCCGTCGTCCTCGTGTTCCACTCCGCGAGCCAGGCGCCGGGCAGCGAGCAGTACGCCGCCGACGTGGCCGCGGAGGCCGAGCGGCTGGAGGGCCGCCTGCTGGCCGCGCTGGTGGACGTCGACGCCCATCCCGAGATCGCGCAGGCCATGCAGATCCCGCAGGTGCCGCTCACGATGGTGGTCCTCGACGGCCGCCCGATCAGCCAGCCGATCCCGGGGGCGCTGACGCCCGAGGAGATCTCCACCCTGTTCGGCCAGCTCGGCCAGCAGCTGACCGCCCAGGGCATCACCGGGCGGCACCAGCCCCGCGCAGGCGGGACGCCGGCTGCGGAGGGCGAGGAGGAGGGCGTCGACCCGCGCTACGCGCCGGCCCAGGACGCGCTCGCCGCCGGCGACATCGACGCCGCGGTCGCGGAGTACCAGAAGCTGCTGGACGCCAACCCAGCCGACGCGGAGGCCGCAGGCGGCCTCGCCATCGCCAAGGTCATGCAGCGCGCGCAGGGCGTCGACCTCAACGCCGCGCGGGCCGCCGCTGCGGACGCCCCCGACGACGTCGACGCGCAGACCCTCGTCGCGGACCTCGACATGCTCGGCGGGCACGTCGAGGACGCCTTCACCCGCCTGGTGAACCTGGTGGCCCGCACGTCCGACAAGGACAGGGAGAAGGCGCGCGACCACCTCCTCGGCCTCTTCGCTGCGGTCGGCAACGACGACCCGCGCGTGCTGGCGGGTCGTCGCGACCTGGCCTCAGCGCTCTTCTGAGTCCCGCTTCCCGAGCACCGAGCGTCCGGCCTCGAGCCGGGCGACCGGCACGCGGAAGGGCGAGCACGAGACGTAGTTGAGACCCACCTCGTCGAAGAAGTGGACGGAGAGCGGGTCGCCGCCGTGCTCGCCGCAGACGCCGACCTTGAGGTCGGAGCGGGTCTTGCGGCCCTTCTTCGTCCCCATCTCGACCATGCCGCCGACCCCGAGCCGGTCGAGCGACTCGAACGGCGAGACGTCGAAGATGCCGTGCTCGAAGTAGCGCGAGAAGAACGCCGCCTCCACGTCGTCACGGGAGAAGCCCCACGCCATCTGGGTGAGGTCGTTGGTGCCGAAGGAGAAGAAGTCGGCGGACTTGGCGATCCGGTTGGCCAGGAAGGCGGCACGCGGCAGCTCGATCATCGTGCCGATCGCGATGTCGAGCTTGACCCCGCGCTCCTCCTCGACCTCGGCGATCTGCTTCTCGATCTCGGCCCGGACGATCTCCAGCTCGCGCACGCTCGCCACCAACGGCACCATGATCTCCGGCCGCGGCGTGCCGTGGGCGTCCATCCGGTCCGCGGCGGCCTCGGCGATGGACCGCGCCTGCATGCGGAACAGGCCGGGGATCTGGATGCCCAGCCGGACCCCGCGGAGGCCGAGCATGGGGTTCTGCTCGTGGAGCCGCCGGACATGGGTGAGCAGCCGCTTCTGGTGCTCGTCGACCTCGCCGCGCTCCTCGGCGAGGGCGACCTCGACGCTGAGGTCGGTGAGGTCGGGAAGGAACTCGTGCAGCGGCGGGTCGAGCAGCCGGATGGTCACGGGCAGGCCGTCCATCGCCTCGAGGATCTCGGTGAAGTCCTGGCGCTGCAACGGGAGGAGCTCGTCGAGCGCCGCCTCCACCCCGGCCTCGTCCTCGGCGACGATGAGCTTCTCCACCAGCTCGCGCCGCTCACCGAGGAACATGTGTTCGGTGCGGCACAGCCCGATGCCCTGCGCGCCGAACCGGCGGGCGCGTGCGGCGTCCTCGGGGGTGTCGGCGTTGGTGCGGACCCGCAACCGGCGTGCGCCGTCGGCGTGGGCCATGATCCGCGCGACCGCCAGGGCGAGGTCGTCGTCGATCTTCTCGCCCTCGAAGTACCGCACGACCACGGAGTCGGCGACGGGCACGGCGCCGGCGAACACCTCGCCGGTCGTGCCGTCGATGGAGATCACGTCGCCCTCGCGGATGGTCTCGCCGTCGCGGACGCGGAACTCCTTGGCCTTGGCGTCGACGTCGAGCGACTCGGCGCCGCACACGCACGTACGCCCCATGCCGCGCGCCACGACCGCAGCGTGCGAGGTCTTGCCGCCCCGGCTGGTGAGGATGCCGCGGGCCGCGACCATGCCGCGCAGGTCGTCGGGGTTGGTCTCCTTGCGGACGAGGATCACGTCCTCACCGCGTTCGGCCCACTCCACGGCGGTGTCGGAGTCGAAGACGGCCTTGCCGACGGCGGCGCCCGGGGAGGCGTTCATGCCCGTGGCGAGGAGCGTGCGGTCGGCGGACTCGTCGAAGCGGGGGAACATCAGCTGCGCCAGCTGGTCGCCGGTCACGCGGAGCACGGCCTCGTCCATCTGGATCATGCCCTCGTCGACCATGTGCACGGCGATGCGGAACGCCGCCTCGGGGGTGCGCTTGCCGACGCGGGTCTGCAGCATCCACAGCTTGCCGCGCTCGACGGTGAACTCGATGTCGCACATGTCGCGGTAGTGCCGCTCGAGCCGCGTCATGATCGTCATCAGGTCGTCGTGCGACTTCCGGTCGATCTCGGCCATGTCGGCCAGGGACACGGTGTTGCGGATGCCGGCGACGACGTCCTCGCCCTGCGCGTTCTGGAGGTAGTCGCCGTACTCTCCCTGGGCGCCGCTCGCGGGGTCGCGGGTGAAGGCAACACCGGAGCCGGAGTCCATGCCGAAGTTGCCGAAGACCATGGCCTGCACGTTGACCGCGGTGCCGAGGTCCTCGGGGATCCGCTCCTGACGGCGGTAGAGCCGCGCGCGGTCGGTGTTCCAGGAGTCGAACACGGCGCGGATCGCGAGGTCCATCTGCTCGCGCGGGTCCTGCGGGAACTCGCGGCCCGTCTCGGTCTTGATGATGCCCTTGAAGGTCTCCACCAGGCCGCGCAGGTCCTCGGCGTCGAGGTCCAGGTCGCTGTCGGTGCCCTTGGCCTTCTTCACCTCGTCGAGCGCCTCGGAGAAGAGCTCGGAGTCGACGTGGAGCACGGTGCCGCCGAACATCTGGAGCAGCCGGCGGTAGGAGTCCAGTGCGAAGCGCTCGGACTCGCTGCGGGCCGCCAGGCCGCCGACCGAGGTGTCGTTGAGGCCGACGTTGAGGACCGTCTCCATCATCCCCGGCATCGAGAACTTGGCGCCCGAGCGCACCGACACCAGGAGCGGGTCGTCGGCGTCGCCGAGCTTCTTGCCCATCGCGTCCTCGAGTGAGGCGAGGTGCTCGGTGACCTCCTCGGCCAGGCCCTCGGGCTCATCTCCTCCCGGACCGCCGCCCTCTCCCGAGTCCTTCAGGGCGAGGTAGGCCCGGCACGTCTCGGTGGAGATCGTGAAGCCCGGTGGCACCGGTAGGCCGAGATTGGTCATCTCGGCCAGGTTGGCGCCCTTGCCGCCCAGGAGGTCCTTCTGGTCCTTGCTTCCCTCTGCGAAGTCGTACACCCAGGTCATGACAGGCATCCTGCCTCAGCGACCGGACTCCGTATACGGCTGATCGCCCGCGACCGCGGCGCGCACCCTCCGAGAGGTGAAGTCGGCGGCGAGCTCGTCGACCTCCTCGAGCGTGCAGAAGCGCACGTCGCGGATCTCGCGTTCCTGCATGACCACCCCCGCCAGCACCTCGGGGCCGTGGGTGCCCCCGTCGAAGACCAGGCACACCGCGTCGTCCCATCCACCCCACGGCGGCAGCCAGTCGGTGAGGACGAGGTCGCCGGGCACGATCGCCAGCCCGAGCTCCTCCTCGACCTCGCGCTGCACCGCGAGCCGTGGCGACTCACCGACCTCGACGACACCGCCGGGGAGGTCCCAGTCGCGCTTGTAGGTCAGCTGGCACAGGAGCACGCGGCCCTCGGGGTCGCGCACGAGCAGCTGCGAGATCGCCCGCTTGCGGGGCAGGAAGGAGTTGAGGAGGGAGCGGAACCCTTCGGGGTGGTCCACCGGCCGGTCGTCGCGCACCCGGGCGTACACCACCCGGTCGGCCACCTCTCCGTCGACCGTGAGCCGTCGACTGACGCCCTCCTTCAGCAGGCCAGACCACGTCGCGGCGCGCTGCGCGTCGCGGTCCTCGATGCCGACGAGTGCCTCGACCCGCTCGTGCCCGACGAGCGCGGAGGCGACCTCGCGCCGCAGGTCGTCGACGGTCGCCGGTCCGTCCCACTCGATCCTCGCCACGCCCTCGGCCACCGTGGTCACGCGGATGGAGGAGGGCACCCGCTCACCCTAGCGAGGAGCAGACAACGCCACGGTCGCCACGTGCTCGCGCGCGAGGCTCGCCGCCTCGTCAGGCCGGATCCGCCCCAGGCTCACTGCCACGCGCAGCCCGTCCACCACCGCGTGCAGGACCTGCGCGTGGTGGGCGACGGCCGGAGGGTCGAGTCCAGGCGCCGTCACACGTACGACGGTGCGGAGCCGATCGGCGAGGTCCTCCTCGTGCAGCTGCCGCGCCGCCACCACGACGTCCAGCTCGCCGTCGCCCGACACGGCGGAGCGCGGCGGCTCGATGCGGGCACCGAGCACGTCGGACGGGACGTAGCCGTAGTTCGCGACGGCGAACCGGTGATGCACAGGCCCGGCGTCCTCGTCGCCGTCGTCGTCGACCTCGACGTCCCTCGCGACGTCGGAGGGCACGGATGCCGTCGTCGGCGCAGCGATGACGAGCCGCCACCACACCAGCTCCTCGGCGACCTGGGCGGGCACCGACGGGATCAGCGGCATCAGCAGGCGCACGCCGGCGTCCGGGCCCGTGGCTCCTGATGCGGGGGTGAGCCGGAGGCGGCGCCGGTACGTGACCTCGTTGAGCGCGAGGTGGCGCAGGTCGGCCTCCGGGCTGAGGAGCCGACGGACCGTGCTGACGGACGTGGCCAGCACGTGGGCGAGCGCATGCCGGCTGAGCCGGTCCACGCCGTGGTCGCGCACCAGGGTGAAGCTCGCCAGCTCGAAGAAGGCGAACCGTCCGACGTAGTCGACGATCTTGGGCACGAACCCATTGCACCAACGAGCCGTGCGAGGCGCGACCCGCCATCCACAGGGTCGTCGTTGTTGTGACACGGCGCTGGCCGGTTCTCCGGACGATGTCGGCACCGTTGCGTCACAGGGCATGGCACATCCGGACGATCTTCCTGCCCGGTGCCGGCACGGCACGTGTCACAACGGGGACAGAACTCCCGCGGGATCCGGAACGTCGCGTGTCACAACGGGGACAGATCCCCCGCGGGTCCCGGAACGTCGTGTGTCACATCACCGGACGACGTCGAAGCGGGCCATCATCCCGTGGTCCTCGTGGTCGAGCATGTGGCAGTGGATCATGAAGGGCCCCGTGTAGTCCGTGAAGCGGGCGGCGACCTCCACCTCCTCGCCGGGCTCGAGGCGCCAGGTGTCCTCCAGGCCGCGCTCCCACGGAGGCGGGCGCTCACCGTCGCGCAGGAGGGTGCGCCACTGCTCGGCGTGGATGTGGACGTAGTGGGTGACGTCGCTCGTGTTGCGGAAGCGCCACCGCTCCACGGTGCCCAGGCGCGGGCGGTGGTCGACCCGGTCGGGATCGAACGCCCGGCCGTTGATGGACCAGAAGCTGCCCCGCTGTCGCTCCTCGAGTCCGAAGGTCCACGTCTTCGACACCTTGGCCGGCACGGGAGATACGAGCTTGGGCGACGGCAGCCGTGCCGGCAGGCGCGATGCGTCCCGGGCCGGCGCGCCCACGCGGAACTCCATCACCGGGGTCTCGCGGGCGTCGTCGCCCGAGGTCCCGCTCGCTGCCGGAACGGACGCGAGCACGAGGCGTTGCCCCGTTGCACCGCTGAAGTCCACGATCACGTCAGCGCGCTGAGCCGGACCCAGCAGGACCCCGGACCGCACGACGGCCTTCGGGAGCAGGCCGTTGCCGGTGCCGATCTGGAGGAACGGCCTCCCGTCGGACAGCGTGAAGTTGTAGCTCGAGAACGGTGACGAGTTCAGCAGGCGCAGCCGATAGCGGGTCGCCGAC
>DASTPB010000116.1:0-2196 GCA_035762385.1 Nocardioides sp.
AGCCGTTCTCCAGGCCCCACACGCCTCCGGAGACGCCGCAGTCGACGTAGCCGACCTTCTTCTCCGCCAGCAGGTCGGCGTTGGCGAGGTCGTCGGTCCAGCGCGAGTTGCCGCCGTCGACGACGACGTCGCCCTCACCCAGCAGCTCGCCGAGCTCCTTGATCGTCGCGCGGGTGGGCTCGCCCGCCGGCACCATCACCCACACGACCTTGGGACTGGGCAGGGCCTCGACGAGGGCCTCGAGCGAGTCGACGTCGCTGACGTCGGGGTTGCGGTCGAAGCCCACCACAGTGAGTCCCGCACGGCGCATGCGCTCGCGCATGTTGCCGCCCATCTTGCCGAGTCCGACGAGTCCGATGTCCATGTCCGGAGCCTAGCCGTGCGCGAGACCCACGCGGTTACGACAGCAGCCGGCGAGGCATCAGCAGGTAGCGGAAGGAACCGCTCGCCTCGTCGGCGTCGGTGCCCGAGATGACGACCGGCTTGGTCGCCTGGGTGAAGGCGAGGTCGACCATCTCCCCGTCGATGGCGGTCAGTCCGTCGAGCAGGAACTGCGGGTTGAAGCCGGTGGTGAGGTCGTCGCCGGTGATGTCGGCGTCGACGGCCTCGGTCGCCATCGCCTCGTCGCCGGACCCGGCGTCGAGCACGATCTGGTTGTCGCCGAACTTCATCTGCACCGCGGTGTTGCGCTCGGCCACCAGGGCGACGCGCTTGACGGTCTCGATGAGCTCGGCCTTGCTGACCTTCGCCACCGTGAGGTGCTCGGCGGGGAAGAGCGAGCGGACCTTGGGGAACTCGCCGTCGAGCAGGCGGGTGGTCGTGCGACGTACGCCGCCCAGGCCGGTGCCCTCGAAGCCGATGAGGCCCTCGCCGGCCCCGCTCGAGCTGAGGGCGATCGTCACCTCGGCACCGGAGGTCAGCGACTTGGCGGTGTCACCGAGCACCTTGGCCGGCACCAGCGCGGCCACCGACTCGTCGGGGGACTGCGGGTTCCAGGTCAGCTCGCGGTGCGAGAGCCGGAACCGGTCGGTGGCGAGGAGGGCCATCGTGGACCCGTCGATCTCGATCCGTACGCCGGTGAGCACCGGCAGCATGTCGTCGCGGCCCGCCGCGGTCACGGCCTGCGCGACGGCGTGGGCGAAGTCG
Source organism: Nocardioides sp. (assembly GCA_035762385.1). GTDB lineage: Bacteria > Actinomycetota > Actinomycetes > Propionibacteriales > Nocardioidaceae > Nocardioides. The sequence continues at coordinate 1,147 of DASTPB010000116.1, forward strand.
GCACTCGACACGGTGCCGGTGGCCGACGGCATCTCGGGAAGCGTCGGGTAGTCGGAGACCGGCATGGTCTGCAGGCTGAAGCGCGCGGACCCGCAGGTGAGGGAGACGCGGGGGCCGTCGAGGGTCAGCTCGACCGGCTTGGCCGGCAGGCTGCGGCAGATGTCGGCGAGGAGGCGCCCGCTGACGAGCGCCCTGCCCTCGTCGTTGACCTCGGCGGACAGCGTGGCGCGGGCCGAGGTCTCGTAGTCGAACGTCGAGAGGACCAGCCCGGCGTCGCTCGCCTCGATCAGCAGACCAGCCAGGACCGGGGAGCTGGGGCGGACCGGCAGGCTGCGCGCAGCCCAGGCAACGGCATCGGCGAAGACGTCGCGTTCGACGCGGAACTTCACAAGGGTCTCCTCGACGAGAGGGTGGTAGCGGTGCAGCGAGCGGCTGCACGCAGGCGGGAACCACACGTGTGCACGTGGGAAGTGCATCCTGCCACGCGCGGTCGAGCCCGCGGCAGGGTTCTCCCCAGAGTCAGGGCGGGGAGATGTTGGTGGGAGATCGGAGCAGTCTTGAGGTTCATAGTCGTCATAGGGTCCGTGGAAACTGTGGACGGCGAGCGTTTGTGCAGGTCACCGGCGTGAAGGCCTGTGGATGACGGATGTGGACGGCGTCGGTGACCGTTGGCGGTCGGTGTGGACGGCGCCGCGGATCGTGTCGTTCGTCCCGAGGAGTCCACAGGGGCTGGGGACGACGCGGCGGACCGAACCACAACTTCTCCACACGACCGCGCAGACGGCCAGCGAGGCACGTCAGGCCTGGCGGGCCTGCATCTTCACGCGGTTGGTGAGCTCGCTGACCTGGTTGAAGACCGCACGGCGCTCGGCGAGGAGCTGGCGGATCTTGCGGTCGGCGTACATCACCGTCGTGTGGTCGCGGCCGCCGAACTCGCGCCCGATCTGCGGCAGGGACATCGACGTGAGCTCGCGGCACAGGTACATGCCGATCTGGCGGGCCATCACCAGGTGGCGGCCGCGTGAGGGCCCGGTGAGGTCCTCGAGCGAG
>DASTPB010000117.1:0-2023 GCA_035762385.1 Nocardioides sp.
GACGACGCTGACCCGTCCGCCCTCGCTTCGCACCTCCTCGACGTGGGGGAGCGCGACGAGCACGGAGCGGTGGATCCGCACGAAGCCGGCCGAGGCCCACTGCTCGGCGAGGGACGACAGCGGCGTGTGCACGAGGTGGGAGCCGTCGGCGGTGTGCAGCCGGGCGTAGTCGCCCTGCGCCTCGACGTGGGTGATCTCGGAGCGGCTGATGAACCGGGTGACCCCGCCGCGCTCGACGGGGATCTGCACGTCACCGGACGGCGCGGGTCCGCCGGCCTCGACCACGCGGCGTACGGCCTCGGAGAGGCGCTCCTCGCGCACCGGCTTGAGGACGTAGTCGACGGCGCGCAGCTCGAAGGCCGCGACCGCGTGCTCCTCGTGGGCGGTCACGAAGACGACCGGCGGCGGAGCCTTGAAGCGCGACAGGACCTGCGCCAGGTCGAGCCCGGTGAGGCCGGGCATCTGGATGTCGAGGAACACCGCGTCGACCTCCTCGGCCTGCAGCACCCGCAGCGCCTCGGTGGCGGAGTCGGTCCCGCGGACCTCACCGATGCGCGGGTCGCGGCCGAGCAGGAAGGTGAGCTCGTCGAGGGCGGGACGCTCGTCGTCGATGACGAGGACCTTGAGAGCGTTCATGCCTGGGCTCATACCTGGACTCCGGGGGCGAACTTCGGCACCCGGACGATCACCTTGGTGCCCGCGCCGGGTGCGGTCTCGACGACCAGACCGTAGTCGTCGCCGTAGGCGTTGCGCAGCCGCGCGTCGACGTTGCCGAGGCCGACCGAGTCCATCGACGTGTCGCCGGCGAGCGCCTGTCGTACGCGCTCCGGGTCCTCGCCGGTGCCGTCGTCCTCGACCTCGAGGACGCACTCCTGGTCGTGGTCGCGGGCGACGATCGACAGCCGCCCCACGCCGTCGGCCTTGTCGGCGCTGGCCTCCAGCCCGTGGCGTACGGCGTTCTCGACGAGCGGCTGGATGCACAGGAACGGCACCGCGACGGGCAGCACCTCCGGAGCCACCTGGAGCGTGACCTGCAGCCGGTCGCCGAAGCGTGCCTGCTCGAGCAGGAGGTAGCGCTCGACGGAGCGGAGCTCCTCGGCGAGGGTCGTGTAGTCGCCGTGGCGGCGGAAGGAGTAGCGGGTGAAGTCGGCGAACTCCAGCAGCAGCTCACGGGCCCGGTCGGGGTCGGTACGCACGAAGCTGGCGATCGCACCGAGCGAGTTGTAGATGAAGTGCGGGCTGATCTGCGCGCGCAGCGCCCGGACCTCGGCCTCCATCAGCCGGGTGCGCGAGGCGTCGAGCTCGGCGAGCTCGAGCTGTCCGCTGACCCACGCCGCCACCTCGTCGGCCGCCCGGACCAGGCCGCCGGTGGTGTGGGGCGCGCCGACGACGAGCGCCCCCACCAGGGTGTCCTCCACGACGAGCGGGCTGACGATCGCCTGCCGGACCGTGCAGCCGCCGTCCTCGCAGACCAGCGTGCGCTCGTCGACGATCATCGTGCGCCCGGTCGCCGCCACCTGCCCGATGGTGCCCGCGAGCTGGGAGCGGTGGTGCCCGCCGAGGCCGTCCCACGCGAGCAGGCCGCTGGAGTCGCCGAGGCCGGCGGCGGGCGTGCCGAGCAGTGCGCGCAGGTGGCGTACGGACCGCTCCGCGCTCGACGTGGTCAGGCCCTCACGAAGTGCCGGGCTGGCGAGCGAGGCGTTGTGGAGGGCGCGGAAGGCCGCGCGGTCGGCCTCACCGCCCAGCGACGTACGCCGCCACCGCCATCTCGCCATGGCGTGACCCTAGTCGCGGGCTCAGCGCTCGCAGCGCGCTTCGCGCTCGGCGACGCACCGGTCGTTGCCACGCGAGCCGTCGGCGCGGTCACGGTCGCCGCCGCCGCCGAGGGTGTCGTGGCCGGCACCGCCGTGCAGCCGGTCGCGTCCGGGGCCGCCCGTGACCCGGTCGCGGCCCTTGCCGCCGAGGACGACGTCCCTACCCTCGCCACCGCGCACGACATCGTCGCCGCCGCGTCCCTCCACGC
>DASTPB010000118.1:0-3934 GCA_035762385.1 Nocardioides sp.
GGTCTTGTTGGCGTCCGGGTGGACGATGAAGGTGTACTTGTTGGCGTCGAGCAGGCCGTAGCTCTTCTCCGACACGACCGGGGCGATCAGGACGTCGCGGTGGTCCTTGTGCAGGGTGCTCACTTGTCGCTCTCCTTCTCGGCGCGGGTCAGGCCGGCGGCCTCGGCGTCCTCGGCGGACTTGAACCAGAAGTCGCCACCGGAGACGTCGTAGGCGGAGTCGCCCTCGACCAGGTAGGTGCCGGACTGCAGGCCCTGGACCTCGTAGCCCTTGGGGTTCTTGCCGCTCTTGAGCGGGGCCTTGGCGCCGGCCGGCAGGGCCGGCTCGTCGGAGGCCTGCTCGGTGGCGGGCGCAGCAGCCGACTCGGTCTTCGCGGCGGGAGCGCCGGAGGCGCCACCCACGAAGGCGTCGTAGGCACCCTTGGTGAAGACGATGTCGTCCGCGGCGATCACGTCGTAGGTGTTGAGCTGGTCGACGGCCACGATGTGGACCTCGGGCGCGTTGCGCAGCGAGAGCCAGGTGAGGGCGTCGGAGCGCTCGAGCACCACGAGGTAGCCCACGCGGTCGGTCAGCGACGTCAGCGCGGCGAGCGCGGCCTTGGTGGAGGGCTTGTCGCCCGACACCAGGCCGTCGACCACGTGGACGCGGTCGTTGCGGGCCCGGTCGGAGAGGGCACCGCGCAGCGCGGCAGCCTTCATCTTCTTGGGGGTGCGCTGGTCGTAGCTGCGCGGCTGCGGGCCGTGGACGGTGCCACCGCCGGCGAACTGCGGAGCGCGGGTCGAGCCCTGGCGGGCGCGGCCGGTGCCCTTCTGCTTGTAGGGCTTGCGGCCACCACCGCGGACCTCGCCGCGGGTCTTGGTGGCGTGCGTGCCCTGGCGCGCAGCGGCCTGCTGGGCCACGACGACCTGGTGGATCAGGGGGATGTTGACCTCGACGTCGAAGATCTCGGCGGGGAGGTCGACCTTGACGGTCTTGACAGCCATGCTCAGGCCTCCTTGCCAGTAGCGGCGGAGTTCTTGGCGGCCGAGCGGAGGACCACGAGACCGTTCTTGGGGCCGGGAACGGCGCCCTTGACCAGGATCAGGCCCTTGTCGGCGTCGACGGCGTGCACCGTCAGGTTCTGGGTGGTGACCGTGTCGTTGCCCATGCGGCCCGACATGCGGGTGCCCTTGAACACGCGACCCGGGGTGGCGCAGGCGCCGATGGAGCCGGGCTTGCGGTGGTTGCGGTGGGCACCGTGCGAGGCGGACACACCGGCGAAGCCGTGACGCTTCATCGTGCCGGCGAAGCCCTTGCCCTTGCTCGTGCCGGTCACGTCGATCTCCTCGCCCGCGGCGAAGGTGTCGACGGTGAGCTCCTGGCCCACGGTGTAGGACGCGGCGTCAGCCGTGCGGATCTCGGCGACGTGGCGGCGCGGCGTGACGCCGGCCTTGCCGAAGTGGCCCGCCTCGGGCGAGTTGACCTTGCGCGCCTCGATCTCGCCGAAGCCGACCTGGATGGCGTTGTAGCCGTCCACCTCGGGCTGGCGGACCTGGGTCACGACGTTGGTCGCGGCCGCGATCACGGTGACGGGGACGACCTTGTTGTTCTCGTCCCAGAGCTGGGTCATGCCGAGCTTGGTGCCCAGCAGCCCCTTCACGTTGCGTTCGAAAGTCTTAGCCATGTCGTCGCCTCAGAGCTTGATCTCGATGTCGACACCGGCAGGCAGGTCGAGACGCATCAGCGAGTCGACGGTCTTCGGCGTCGGGTCGATGATGTCGATCAGGCGCTTGTGCGTGCGCATCTCGAAGTGCTCGCGGGAGTCCTTGTACTTGTGGGGCGAGCGGATGACGCAGTACACGTTCTTCTCGGTCGGCAGCGGCACAGGGCCGGCGACCTTCGCACCCGTACGGGTGACGGTGTCCACGATCTTCCGCGCCGAGGTGTCGATCACCTCGTGGTCATAGGCCTTGAGCCTGATGCGGATCTTCTGTCCCGCCATAGGTCCCTGTCCTCTTCGATCTCGTACGCCTGGTCTGGTTTCGGCTCTCAGCCCCCGGTGGGCGAGCGCCGCCTGTCTCTCCTCCACCCACTCCGACCCCCGCGGTCGGGCGTGTCGTGCTTCCGACTGAAAAACAATCGATCTCGCGACACGACCCCGGGGGATCGGTGATGCTCTGGGTGGCACCCGCCGGTCGGCGGATCTGGTCGGGTCTCCGATCACCACGTGATCCGGTGCGGCGCACGCAGACGACTGGCTCGATCGAGGAGACGCGATTCAGAAGTCAAGATGTGTGCCGTACCCCGGCGACCCGCCGGAGCAACCGGAACATCTTGACAGACGCGGCGCACCCACGCCAAATCGGAATGGCGACCGGTCCCGGGCCCGTCGCGCAGCCCCCGGTGCCGCGCCCCTTGCCTCGCCCTCCGGGCGGACATACCGTCGAAGGATGGCCGGCCTGGTCGCGCTCGTCCTCTGCACCCTGATGCTGGGCGCCGCGGTGGGGTTCGCCCTCTGCCAGGCCGAGCTCGGCCGGGCGTTCCGCCGGGTCCGCAACCGTGTGGACCCTCCCCTGCCCGCCCCGTCGGCGCCGGCCATCGAGGAGGTGGCAGCAGCCCTGCGCCGGGTGCGGCCGCAGGTGATGACGCCGGCCCCGGGGACACCGATGGCACGTCGACGCGGCACCCTGGCGGCGTACGACGACCTGCTGGGGCAGGCCGCACGCGCGCTCGGGGTGCCCGACCTGCTCACCGACCTGCGCGAGGGCACCGACCGCGAGGCCGAGCGGCTGCGGCTCGAGCACCTGCTGCGCGAGGCCGGCCTGGTGATCGATCAACCCCGGTCGGACCGCCGGTAGCAGAAGTCGACGATGTCGCGACCGACGTCGCGGCCCTTGCGCTCGAACCGGGTCACCGGCCGCTCGGCCCACCGCTCGACCGGGCCCCCCTCGAGGGTCGGCTCGGCGTCGAGGACCTCGCGCATCTGCTCGGCGTAGTCCGCCCAGTCGGTGGCCAGCCGCCACGCGCCTCCCGGCACGAGTCGCGACGAGGCGAGCGCGGCGTTGGCGGGGTTGACCAGCCGGCGCTTGCGGTGCTTCGTCTTGCGCCACGGGTCGGGGAAGAACGTCCACAGCTCGGCCAGGCTCGCCGGCCCGAGCAGGTTCTGCATCGTCCAGACCGCGTCGACGGAGCAGAACCGCACGTTGTCGGCCCCCGCCTCGGCGACGCGCCACAGCGAGTCCGCGATGCCGGGGCGCCACACCTCGAGGGCGAGGACGTCGTGGTCGGGGCGCGCGGCCGCGAGCACGGCGGTCGCCTCACCGATGCCGGGCCCGATCTCCAGGATCAGCGGCGCCTCACGACCGAACCACTCGGCGAGGTCGAAGCCGGGCCGGTCGACGGCCTCCTCCGGGATCACCCAGTCGGCGTGGTGGGCGGCCCACGACTCGGCCTGCCGGGGCGTGAACCGGCTCCCCCGCCGCGAGTAGGTGAGCACCTCGCGCATCCGGCGCCCGTCAGCGGTCAGCTTGTGGTGCGGGCGGGCGGGGCGTACGACGTCGTTCACCGGACCATGATCCCCGGCCACGGGGGTCGGATGCACATCCGCGACGTGCCTCAGAGGTGCTCGAGGGCCCCGGTGAGGACCGAGCGCAGGCGCTGCTCGATGTCGTCGAACTCCGCCTGGCCGATGATGAGCGGCGGGGCGAGCTGGATGACCGGGTCGCCACGGTCGTCGGCGCGGCAGTAGAGACCGGCCTCCCAGAGCGCACCGGACAGGTAGCCACGCAGCAGCCGCTCGGACTCGGCGTCGTCGAACGTCTCCTTGGTGTCGCGGTCCTTGACCAGCTCGATGCCGTAGAAGTAGCCGTGGCCGCGCACGTCGCCGACGATCGGGATGTCGAGCAGCTTCTCCAGGGCCGCCCGGAAGGCCGGGGCGTTCTGCTGGACGTGGTCG
>DASTPB010000119.1:0-6283 GCA_035762385.1 Nocardioides sp.
CGCACCGGCTCCGAGCGGGTCGCGCAGCGCGCGCTCGAGGGTTTCACCCGCTCCCTCGGCAAGGAGATCGGCCGCGGCGGCACCGTCCAGCTCGTGTACGTCGCCCCTGCCGCCGACGGCGCGATCGCCTCCACGCTCGCCTTCCTCCTCTCCCCCAAGTCGGCCTACGTCTCGGGGCAGGTCGTGCGCATCGGCGCGCACGGGGCCGTGACGACCGATGACGTCACGGACTGGACCCGCCCGCTCGCCGGCAAGGTCGCGCTCGTGACCGGCGCCAGCCGCGGCATCGGCGAGGAGATCGCCCGGGTCCTGCACCGCGACGGCGCGACGGTCGTCGGCCTCGACGTGCCGCAGGCGGCCAGCGAGCTGCAGACCCTCATGACCGAGCTCGACGGCGACCACCTCGTGCTGGACATCACCGCCAAGGACGCCCCGCAGCGCATCGCCCACCACCTGCGCGAGCACCACGGCGGGGTCGACGTCGTCGTGCACAACGCCGGCATCACCCGCGACAAGAAGCTCGCCAACATGGCCGAGGACCGCTGGAGCAGCGTCATCGCCGTCAACCTGACCGCGCCCGAGCTGATCACCCGTGAGCTCCTGGACTCAGGCGTCCTCAACCCCGGCGGTCGGATCATCGGCGTCTCCTCGACGTCCGGCATCGGCGGCAACGTCGGCCAGAGCAACTACGCGACGTCCAAGGCCGGCGTGATCGGCCTGGTCGACAGCCTGCGCGACGATCTCGCCGACGGGATCACCGTCAACGCCGTCGCGCCCGGCTTCATCATCACCCAGATGACCGCCGCCGTGCCGTTCGCCACCCGCGAGGTCGGCCAGCGCCTCAACGCGATGTCGCAGGGCGGCCTGCCCGTCGACGTCGCCGAGGCGGTCGCGTGGTTCGCCAGCCCCGGGTCGGGCGCGGTCAACGGCAACGTCGTCCGCGTCTGCGGACAGATGATGCTGGGCGCCTGATGACGGCGCCGAAGACCCTCGAGGGCGAGCCCGGCGGGCTGACCACGCTGGTCCGGGCCGCCCTGCCCGCGGTGCCGGGCGTCAACCGGCTGCCGGGGATCCGCAAGGGCCCGGCTCGCGACTTCACCGGCCTCACCTGGTCCCGCGAGGGCGCGGTCGTCGAGCGTGCCCGCGTCGAGGCGTACGCCGCCGTGTGCGGCTTCCCGCGTCGCGACGTCGTACCCGTGACGTTCCCGCACCTGCTGGCGTTCCCGCTCCACATGGCGATCATGAGCGACACCGCCTTCCCCTACGCGGCGATGGGGATGGTCCACGTCGAGAACACGATGACCGCCCACCGCGCCATCGGGATCGGCGAGGCCCTCGACGTCACCACCTCAGTCGCCCCGCCACGTCCGCACGCGCGAGGCGTCCTGCTCGACTTCACCACGACCGTCTCGGCCAGCGGCGAGACGGCGTGGGAGTCGACGTCGACCTACCTCCGTCGCGGACGGTCGGTCGGCGACGGCGACCCGGCACCGGGCCGCGAGGTGCCGGACCCGCCGTCCGGCGGCGTCGAGTGGCGGCTGCCCGCCGACCTGGGCCGCACCTACGCCGGGGTGTCGGGCGACGCGAACCCGATCCACCTCTACCCGCTGACCGCCAAGGCGCTCGGGTTCCCGCGCCAGATCGCCCACGGCATGTGGACCCTGGCGCGCTCGGTCGCGGCGATCGAGAACCGGCTGCCCGACGCCGTCACCGTCGAGGCGGCGTTCAAGAAGCCGGTGCTGCTGCCGTCCACCGTCCGCTACGCCGCGCACCAGGACGACACCGGCTGGGCCTTCGCGATGACCAACCCGAAGGACGGCTCGCCGCACCTGCTCGGTCGTACGACGCCGGCCTGACGCTACGAGCGGTCGTCGCGGAGCCGGATCAGCCCCTCCTGGGCGACGGTCGCGACGAGCTCACCCGACCGGGAGAACACCCGGGCGAGCGCGAGGCCGCGGGCACCACCGGCGAACGGCGAGAACTGGTCGTAGAGCCACCACTCGTCGGCCCGGAACGGGCGGTGGAACCAGATCGTGTGGTCGAGGGACGCGGGCTGCAGGCGCGGCGAGGCGATGTGGATGCCGTGCGGGACCAGCGCCGCGCCGAGCAGGGTGAGGTCGCTCGCGTAGGTGAACGCGGCCTGCTGGACCGTGGGATCTTCGGCGAGGGCTCCGTCGACCTTGATCCAGAGCCGGGCGCGGGCCGGGTGCTCGGGGTCGTCGGGCAGCCCCTGGCCGGTGATCCCGACGTGCCGGATGTCGAGGGCCGCCCACTCCCGCTCCCACTCACCGGCGGCCTCGGGGCCACGCGAGCGCGCGAGCTCCACGAGCGGCATCCCCTGCTCGGGAGCGGGCACGTCCGGCATCCGGTCCTGGTGCTCGAGCCCCGGCTCGGGGATCTGGAAGTTCGCGGTCATGTAGTAGATCGGCCGCCCGTGCTGGCGCGCCAGCACCCGCCGGGTCACGAACGAGCGCCCGTCGCGGATGCGCTCGACGTCGTACACGATCGGCACGGTCGTGTCACCGGGGCGCAGGAAGTAGGAGTGCAGCGAGTGCAGCACGAACTGGCTCTCCACGCTGCGGGTCGCGGCCACGACCGCCTGGGCCGCCACCTGTCCGCCGAAGACGCGCTGGCGCTCGGTGCGGGCCTGGGCGCCGCGGTAGAGGTCGACGTCGAGGCACTCGAGGTCGAGCAGCGTCAGCAGCTCGCCGGCACTGCCCGCCATCAGCGGCCGTCCCAGCCGCCGGCGTCGTCGCCGTTGTCCTTGGACTGGTCCCTGCCCTGGTCGTCGAGGTCGGCCAGGAACGCCTCGAACGCGCTGCCGATCTCCTCACCCGTCGGCAACGGCTCGTCGCCCGACAGCAGCGAGGAGCCGTTGGCCTCGGCCTCGCGGAAGGAGTCGTACTGCTGCTCCAGACCGCGCACGACGTCGCCGACGTCGTCGTGGGTCGCGAGGTAGCGGTCGACCTCGGCCTCGGTGATCTCGGCCGCCTCGCGGAGCTCGCCGAGGTCGATGGTGAGGTGGCCGCCGATCTCGAGGTGCTCGAGGAGCACGAGCGCGGCCTGGGGGTACTCCATCTGCGCCAGGTAGTGCGGGATGTGGGCGACGAACCCCAGGGCGTCGACGCCCCACTCCCCCAGCCGGATCTCCAGCAGCGCCTGCGCGCTGGCCGGGACGCGGAGCTCGCCCTGCCAGGGGCTCTCACCGGGGACGAGCTCCGGCCGGTTGGCGTGCGGGGTGATGGCGATCGGCCGGGTGTGCGGCACGGCCATCGGCACGGCGCCCAGGCTGACGACCCGGCTCACGCCGAAGCGCTCCACGACCTCGCGCACGGCGCGGGCGAAGGCCTCCCACCTGATGTCGGGCTCGGGTCCGGCGAGCAGCAGGAACGGCGTACGGCCGGTGTCGCGCAGCGCGCGCACGACCAGCCGGGGCGCCTCGTAGTCGGTGTAGTGGTCGCGGACGAAGGTGACCGGTGGCCGGCGCGCGCGGTAGTCGTGGAGCGCGTCGACGTCGAAGGTGGCCACGACCTTGCCGTCCGACAGGTCGGACAGGTGTCGCGCGGCGAGCTCCGCGGACTTGCCCGCGTCGAGGAACCCGGTGAGGACGACGACGAGGGTGAGGTCACCCGCACCGGCGAGCCCCTCGGCGTCGTCGACGATGTGCACGAGTCGGTCGGCCATGCCGCCAGCCTAGTGACCCGCGCTCCGTGACCCGACACACACCCGCCGTGATGGCAGGCGTTGTTACTGAAGGGTAACGTGTGCGCACCCGTCCCCCTCAGAGCCTGGAGCAGCCAGTGTCCCGACCACAGCGTGAGGTCGTCTTCGTCGACGGCGTGCGCACCCCGTTCGGCAAGGCCAAGGGCCAGTACGCCGAGACGCGCGCCGACGACCTCGTCATCAAGAGCATCCGCGAGCTGCTCCGGCGCAACCCGTCCCTGCCGCCGGAGCGGGTCGACGAGGTGGCGATCGCGGCCACCACCCAGATCGGCGACCAGGGCCTCACCCTCGGCCGTACCGCCGCGCTGCTGGCCGGACTGCCGCAGAGCGTCCCGGGCTACTCCGTCGACCGGATGTGCGCCGGCGCGATGACTGCGGTGACCACGACCGCCTCGGGCATCGCCTTCGGGGCGTACGACGTCGCCGTCGCCGGTGGTGTCGAGCACATGGGCCGCCACCCGATGGGCGAGGGCGTCGACCCCAACCCGCGCATCCTGTCCGAGCGGATCGTCGACCCGGACGCCCTCGTGATGGGCAAGACCGCGGAGAACCTCCACGACCGCTACCCCACGATCACCCGGCAGCGCGTCGACGCGTACGCCGTCCGCAGCCAGCAGAGGACCAAGGCCGCCTACGACGCCGGGAAGATCCAGCCCGGCCTCGTGCCCGTGGCGACCCGCTCGGCCGACGCCGGCTGGGGCCTGGCCACCATGGACGAGCCGATGCGCCCCGAGACGACACTCGAGTCGCTGGCCGGCCTCAAGACGCCGTTCCGCTCGCACGGCAACGTGACCGCGGGCAACGCCGCCGGCATCAACGACGGCGCCACCGCCGCGCTGCTCGCCGACGAGGAGACCGCGCGCGAGCTCGGCCTGCCGGTCAGGATGCGCCTGGTCACCTACGCCTTCGTCGGCGTCGAGCCCGAGGTGATGGGCGCCGGCCCGATCCCGGCCACCGAGAAGGCCCTCCGGCTCGCCGGCCTCACCATCGACGACATCGATGCCTTCGAGGTCAACGAGGCCTTCGCCGTGCAGGTGCTCGCCTTCCTCGAGCACTACGGCATCGCCGACGACGACCCGCGGGTCAACCCCTACGGCGGCGCCATCGCGATGGGCCACCCGCTGGCCTCGTCCGGCGTCCGCCTGATGAACCAGCTGGCGCGCCGGTTCGAGGAGCGCCCCGAGGTCCGCTACGGCCTCACCACCATGTGCATCGGCATCGGCATGGGCGGCACCGTGATCTGGGAGAACCCGCACTGGACGGGCGCCCGCACCGACGAGGGAGACGACAAGTGAGCACCCCCGATATCTTCGAGCGCGCGCAGGCGATCGTCTCCGACGCCGAGCGCGTCACCCAGGCCCACCTGCGGACCGTGTCCCTGCCGGGCGCGACCATCGGCCTGATCACCCTCGACAACGGCGAGGACCACACCAGGCCGAACACCTTCGGCCCCGCCTCCCTGCTCGCGCTCAACACGGCGATCGACGCGGCCCTGGCCGACGACGCGATCGACGCGATCGCGGTCACCGGCAAGCCGTTCATCCTCGCGGCCGGCGCCGACCTGACCGCCATCCAGGGCGGCGGCCCCGACGCCGTACGCACCGTGGCCGAGCTCGGTCACGCGGTCTTCCGCAAGCTGCAGGACGGCGGCAAGCCGTCGTTCGGCCTCATCAACGGCCTCGCGCTCGGGGGCGGCCTCGAGGTGGCGCTGCACTGCACCTACCGCACCGTCATGGACTCCGCGCCAGCCCTCGGGCTGCCCGAGGTCATGCTCGGCCTCGTCCCCGGTTGGGGCGGTGCCTGGCTCGTGCCCAACCTCGTCGGGGCGGACACGGCGGTCACGCTGATCGTCGAGAACCCGCTCAACCAGGGCAGGACGCTCGGCGGGCAGGCGGCGTACGACGCCGGGCTGGCCGACGCGGTCTTCAACGGTGCCGACTTCCTCGAGCAGTCCCTGCTCTGGGCGGCTGCCGTCGTGCGCGGCGACACCGTCGTCGAGCGTCCCGAGGTGGACCGCGGCGAGGCGTGGGACGCGGCGATCGAGCGTGCCCGCGGGATCGTCGCGGCGAAGACCGGCGGCGGCTCCCCCGCTGCCGCGAAGGCCGTCGAGCTCATCGCGGCAGCCCGCGACACCGATCGCGACACCGGCTTCGCCGCCGAGGACGACGCCCTCGAGGCGCTGTCGCAGACAGCAGAGCTGCTCGCCTCGCTGTACTCGTTCGACCTCGTGCAGAAGCGGGCCAAGCGGCCCGCCGGCGCCCCCGACAAGGCCCTGGCCCGACCGGTGACCAAGGTGGGCATCGTGGGTGCCGGCCTGATGGCCAGCCAGCTCGCACTGCTGTTCGTACGCCGCCTCGAGGTGCCGGTGGTGCTCACCGACCTCGACCAGGAACGGGCCGACAAGGGCGTGGCCTACGTTCACGCCGAGATCGACAAGCTGCTCGCCAAGGGCCGGATCAGCCAGGACAAGGCCAACCGCCACAAGGCGCTGGTGTCCGGCGAGACCGACAAGCTGGTCGCCTTCGGCGACGCGGACTTCGTGATCGAGGCCGTGTTCGAG
>DASTPB010000120.1:0-3707 GCA_035762385.1 Nocardioides sp.
CTCACCCAGATGCAGCTGCCGACCGTCGACGACGTCAACGCGACGCGGCTCTCGCGCTTCGACGACCAGATCACCGAGGCGCTCACCCAGCCCGAGCGCATCGACTTCTTCCGCGACGTCGTCTCGCACTACGTCAGCGAGTACGGCGTCGCCGAGGTCGACGTGGCCGCCGCCCTCGCGGCCGTCATGCACGGCGAGCAGCCGCTGCTCCTCGACCCCGAGCCCGAGCCGCGCTCGCGCTCGTTCGAGGAGCGCGCGAGCCACGGCGGCAAGGCCGACCGGGCTCCCCGGGAGTCGCGCAGCGGCCAGCCGATGGCGACGTACCGCCTCGAGGTCGGCAAGCGGCACAAGGTCGAGCCGCGCCAGATCGTCGGGGCGCTCGCCAACGAGGGCGGGCTCTCGCGCGGCGACTTCGGCTACATCTCCATCAAGCCGGACTTCTCGCTCGTCGAGCTCCCCGCCTCGCTCCCGCCCGGCACCCTCGACCGGCTCTCCGACACCCGCATCTCCGGGAAGCTCATCGAGATCAAGGCCGACAGCGGCCCGCCCCGCGGCCGGCCTGGTGGCCGGCCGGGTGGCCACCGCAAGGGCGGCGGCTACAAGGGCAAGAACCCCCGCTCCTGACCTCAGGTCGAGTCGGCGCATCCTGACGCCGTACATGCACCGAGTCGGCACATCCTGCACGCGTGATGTGTCAGGATGCGCCGACTCGACTGCTGTGGCGCGTCAGGACGCGCCCACTCGGGGTCAGGCGTTGCGGATGGCCGAGACGTCGAACTCGAGCTTGATCTTCTCGGAGACGAGGACGCCGCCGGTCTCGAGCGCGGCGTTCCAGGTGAGGCCCCAGTCCTTGCGGTTGATGGTGGTCTCGCCCTCGAAGCCGACGCGGGTGTTGCCGAACGGGTCGACCGCCGAGCCGGTCTGCTCGAACTCGATGGTGACGGGCTTCGTGACGTCCTTGATGGTCAGGTCGCCGGTGACGACCCAGTCGCTGCCGTCGCGCTTGACGTCGGTGGAGGTGAAGGTGATCGTCGGGTAGGTCTCGGCGTCGAAGAAGTCGCCGGACTTGAGGTGGCCGTCGCGGTCCGCGCTGCCGGTGTCGACGGAGGCGACCTGGATGGCGAGGTCGACCTTGGACGCCGACGGGTTCGCCTCGTCGATGCGGGCGGTGCCCTCGAAGCCACCGAACTGGCCGCGGACCTTGGTCACCATGGCGTGGCGAGCGACGAAGCCGAGACGGCTGTGGCTGGTGTCGAGGGTGTAGTCGCCGGTGATGTCGTCGATGGCGGTGGTGGGGGCGTCGAAACCGGTGGTCATGGGTTCTCCTGTGGAAGACGGGGTTGGTAGAAAGTTCAACCACCAGAACCACGGCTCCGTCGGGTTCATTCCCGGTGCTCCGAAAAAGTTTCGCGACGTGCGGAAATGACGACGAGCCACGCCCCACCGGGGCGTGGCTCGTGTGTGCGAGCTGGGTCAGGCGGCGTGGGTCGTGACCGCCTCGACGGTCGTCCAGCGTGCCTCCATGCGGGTGCGACCCGACGCATCCGTGACGGCGACCCAGGTGCAGACCGGCCTCCCGGCCATCGACTGCTTGCTCATGTGACACCTCCCGTTCACCTCGTGTTCACCCAACGTACCACGTCCCCACCTGTGCACCACTCATTCGCTCAAAGATCCCACCAGCCCTCCACCCACTGTGCAGGGGATCGCCCGATCCGGGACAGGTGCCCCACTTGTGACGGAAGTGGCGTCGATGGTCGAGCAGATCAGAGGTCGTTCGTCGCAGATCTGCCCGATTTCGGGCAGGATTTTGTCACTCGCGACGCCGAGGCCCCATGATCGTCCGGTGCCGGACCCCGCCCTCGTCGCCCACGTCGTCGCCACCACGTCGTTGACGCCCGGCGAGGCCGCCCGGGTCGTCGAGGACGTCATCGCCTTCCACGCCCAGCCGGTGGAGGACTACGTCCGGGCCCGCCACGCGAGCCTCAGGACGTACGGCGCCAAGAACCCCGAGATCTTCGCGCGCATCGCCGAGGAGCTCGCCCACCGCGTCGTCGCTGCGCCGGACCTCTCCGAGCGGCAGCTGCGACGCATCGTCTACGGATAGGACGCAACGCATGTGTGGAATCGTCGGCTACATCGGCCGTCAGGAGGCGGCTCCGGTCGTCCTCGAGGGCCTGACCCGGCTGGAGCACCGCGGCTACGACTCGGCCGGGGTCGCGGTGCTCGGCGGCAGGGGCATCCGGGTGGCCAAGAAGGCAGGGCGCGTGCGCGACCTGGGTGACGTACTCCCCAAGCGCTTCGCCGGCACCACCGGCATCGGTCACACGCGCTGGGCCACGCACGGCCCCGCGACCGACGCCAACGCCCACCCCCACGCCGACGAGGGCGGCCGCGTGGCGGTCGTGCACAACGGGATCATCGACAACTCGGCCGCGCTGCGTGCCGAGCTGTCGGACGCGGGCGTCACCCTGGCCAGCGACACCGACACCGAGGTGCTCGCCCACCTCGTCGCCCGCAGTGACGCGGACACGCTCGAGGGCAAGGTCCGCGACGCGCTGGGCGCGGTGGTCGGGACCTACGGCCTGGCCGTCCTCCACGCCGACTTCCCCGACCGCATCGTCGTCGCGCGCAACGGCAGCCCGCTGGTGGTGGGCGTGGGCGACAAGGAGATGTACGTCGCCTCCGACCTCGCCGCGATCGTGCGGCACACGACCACCGTCGCGGTCCTCGACGACGGCGAGATGGCCACCGTCACCGCGGCCGGCTTCAGCACGATGCGCCACAGCGACCTCGTCGCGACCGGCAAGACGGCGGCCGAGGTCGACGTCGACGCGGCGGCGTACGAGGCCGGTGAGCACGAGTCGTTCATGCGCAAGGAGATCCTCGAGCAGCCGACGACGGCGCAGGCCGTGCTGCGCGGCCGGCTCGACGAGCGCTTCGGCACCGCCCACCTCGGCGGCCTCGACATGGACGCCCGCGACCTGCGCGCCGTGCGCCGCGTCAAGATCCTCGGCTGCGGCTCGGCCTACTACGTCGGCCAGATGGGCGCCGCGCTCATCGAGGAGCTGGCCCGGATCCCCGCCGACGCGGAGGCCGCCAGCGAGTTCCGCTACCGCGACCCGGTGATCGAGCCCGACACCCTCTACGTCGCGGTCAGCCAGTCGGGCGAGACCATCGACACCCTGCTGGCGGTGCAGGAGGTACGCCGCAAGGGCGGGCGCTGCGTGGGCCTGGTCAACGTCGTCGGCTCGGCGATCGCCCGCGAGTGCGACGGCGGGATCTACCTGCACGCCGGACCCGAGGTCGCCGTCGCCAGCACCAAGGCGCTGACCAACATGTTCCTCGCCTTCGCGCTGCTCGCGCTCCAGCTGGGCCGGGTGCGCGACCTGTCCATCGCCGACGGCAAGCGCCTGGTCGCCGGCCTCGAGAGGCTCCCCGGGCAGATCGAGGAGGTGCTGGCCGGCGAGGACGACCTGGTCGAGGTCGCGAAGGACCTCGCCGAGGCGCGCAGCCTGTTCTTCATCGGCCGGGTGCGCGGGTTCCCGGTCGCGCGCGAGGGCGCTCAGAAGTTCAAGGAGATCAGCTACCGCCACGCCGAGGCCTACCAGACCTCCGAGCTCAAGCACGGTCCGCTCGCGCTCATCGACCCCGACGTGCCGACCGTGGCCCTGGTCCCGCAGGACGAGCTGGCCGAGCGCAACGTC
>DASTPB010000121.1:0-11451 GCA_035762385.1 Nocardioides sp.
GAGGATCTTGAAGCGGCGGTTGGTGCGCGCCGGGTCGCCCTCGCCCGCGAACATCCGCGCCGGGTCCTCGTTGTCGCGCTTGAACGGGAAGACGCCGGCGGTGAAGGGGAAGTAGCCGGGCAGGTTCTCGTTGCGCCAGAACCGCACCAGCTCGCCGTGGTCGGTGAAGCGGGGCAGCGAGACGCGCGGGATCTTGTTGCCGCTCAGCGACTCCCTGGTCAGCTTGGTGTGGATCTCCTTGTCGCGCACCACCACGACCTGCTCGTCGCCGGAGTACGACTCCACGATCGCGGGCCAGCCCTCGATCTGGTCGACGACCTCGTGCGGCACGGCCTTGCGGGCTTCGTCGAGCAGGGCCTCGACAGCGCCGGCGTCGCCGTCGGCCAGCGCATCGGCGACGTGCTGCACGCGCTGCAGGTTGCGCGCCGCCTCGGCGAGCTCGGTCGTCCGGGCGTGGTAGCCGCGGACGGTCTCGGTGATCTCGGAGAGGTAACGCACCCGGTCGGCCGGCACGACCTGGCGGATGCCGGAGGAGTGGCGTACGTCGACGTGCGGCAGCGTGCCGTCGGTCACCGGGAGGCCGGCGCCGGCGAGCTCGGCGCGCAGGTGCTGGTAGAGCGCGGTGACGCCGTCGTCGTTGAAGGTCGCGGCGCTGGTGCCGAAGACCGGCATGTCCTGCGGCTGCTTGCCGAAGGCTTCCCGGTTGCGCACGAGCTGGCGGCCGACGTCGCGCAGCGCGTCCTTGGCCCCCCGGCGCTCGAACTTGTTGATCGCGACGCTGTCGGCGAAGTCGAGCATGTCGATCTTCTCGAGCTGCGAGGCGGCGCCGAACTCCGGCGTCATGACGTAGAGGGAGTGGTCGACGAGCGGCACGATGCCCGCGTCGCCCTGCCCGATGCCCGGCGTCTCGACGATGACCAGGTCGTGGCCGGCCGCCTTCATCACGTCGATCACGTCGGCGAGGTGCTCGGGCACCTCGTGCGCGCCGCGTGTGGCCAACGAGCGGAAGAACACGCGGTCGCCGTCGAGGGAGTTCGCGCGGATCCGGTCGCCGAGCAGCGCGCCGCCGCCCTTGCGCCGGGTCGGGTCGACCGCGATGACCGCGATGCGGAGCTTGTCCTGCTGGTCGGTCCGGAAGCGGCGGACGACCTCGTCGGTCAGGCTCGACTTGCCCGAGCCGCCGGTGCCGGTGATGCCGAGGACGGGTACGACGCGGCGCGCTGCCGCGCGGCGTACTTCCTCGAGCAGGCCGTCGTCGAGGCGACCGCCCTCCGCGCCGGTGATCGCGCGGGCGACGGCGAACCGGTCGCCGGAGAGCACCTGCTCGGCCGTGACCTGCCGGTCGGCCCACAGGTCGACGTCGCAGTCGGCCACGACGGAGTTGATCATCCCGACGAGGCCCATCCGCTGGCCGTCCTCGGGGGAGAAGATGGTGACGCCGGACTCGCGCAGCCGCTGGATCTCCTTCGGCACGATGACGCCGCCACCGCCGCCGACGACCCGGACGTGGCCCGCGCCCGCGGCGCGCAGCGACTCGACGAGGTACTCGAAGTACTCGACGTGACCGCCCTGGTAGGACGACACCGCGACGCCCTGGACGTCCTCCTCCAGCGCGGCGTCGACGACCTCCTGCACGGAGCGGTTGTGGCCGAGGTGGATGACCTCGCACCCCTGGCTCATGAAGATCCGCCGCATGATGTTGATCGAGGCGTCGTGGCCGTCGAACAGCGCGGACGCCGTGACGAGGCGGATCGGGTTCGTGGGACGGTGCAAGTCGGCCATGAAGAGATAGTAGGACTTCCAAGTAACTACTCGCGAGTCACCGTGGCTGTCGCAGCGGCACCGTCAGACGTCGCCGAGGCCCGACCGGAGCTCGGTCAGCCGCGACGTCAGCGCCCGTACGTCGGCCTCCGGCAGGCCGGGGGTCTCGAAGACCTCCCGGTTCAGCGCGTCTGTCGCCTCATCGACCGCGTCGCGGCCGGCGTCGGTCAGCACGGCTCGTACGACGCGCTTGTCCGCGTCGCTGCGGACCCGCTCCACGTAGCCCTGGGCCACCAGCCGGTCGACGGCGCTCGTGACGCTCGTCGGGTGGACCTGCAGCAGCGACCCGAGCCGCGACATCGGCATCGCGGCGTCGCGGGTGAAGGACAGCAGCCGCAGCACCTCGTAGCGGGCGAACGTCAGGCCGCGCGGACGCAGCACCGCGTCGATGCGTTCCATCAGCAGCTGCTGCGCGCGCACGACCGAGGTCACCATCGCCATCCCGTCGGCGGCGCCGGCCCAGCCGTGGGCGACCCACTGGCGGTGGGCCTCGCTGATCGGGTCGCGGGTCATGGAAGGGGAGGCTACTCAGCCAGCCCGGTCAGCACGGCGTGCGCCTCGACCATCGCCGGGCCGTACCACGTCAGCAGCCGTCCCGACACCAGCCGCGTCGGCGTGCGCAGCGCCTCCGGCCCGTCGTCCGCGGTGAAGACGTACGGCTCGTCCGGGAGGAGTACGACGTCCGCGGCGGCGCCGTCGATGTCGGCCGGGCTCACCGTCGGGTAGCGCCCGTCCCTCGCTGCCGGACCATGGGCGAGCACGTTGACCAGCCCGGCCCGGGCCAGCAGGTCGTCGGTGTAGGTGGGCGAGCCGATGACCATCCAGGGGTCGCGCCAGATCGGCACGGCGACGCGGAGCCGGGGAGCGGACGGGGTCGACCACCGCGCGCGGGCGTCGAGCAGCCACGGCGGGTCGGAGAGCCCGAGCGCCTCGCGGAGCAGGCGGGACATCGACTCGAGCGACTCCTCGACGGTCTCGATCCGCGTCACCCAGACCGCGACGCCGGCGTCGCGGAGGCGACGGACGTCGAGCTCGCGGTTCTCCTCCTGGTTGGCCACGACGAGGTCGGGGGACAGGGCGCGGACCGCCGCCAGGTCGGGGTTCTTGGTCCCCCGCACGCGGGCGACGTCGAGGTCCGCGGGGTGGGTGCACCAGTCGGTGGCCCCGACGAGCCGGTCAGGTGCCGTGGCCGCCAGCGCTTCGGTGAGCGACGGCACCAGCGAGACGACCCGCGCCGCGGGAGACCGCAGGGGGACATCGGCCCCGAGGTCGTCGCGCATGTGCCCGAGGCTAGCCACCCCCGCCGGCAGGCGTCGCACCACCGGTGGGCAGGGCCGGGTCGGCGGCGTGGTGGAGTTGGCCACATGAGCAAGCACGCCCGCCCCCGGGGCCTGCCGGTCGACGGCGTCGAGCGAGCCACCGCCGACGGCTGGAGATTCCCGGCGCGAAACCCGGCGACGGCGCAACCGCTGTGGGACGTCCCGGACGCGGGGGTCGCCGACGCCCGCGACGCCGTCACCGCCGCGCGCCGCGCCTTCGACGCGACGCAGTGGAGCTCGGACGCCGCCCTGCGCGCCGACGCCGTACGACGACTCGCCGCCGCCGTGGCCGACCACGCCGACGACCTCGTCGCGCTGATGGCCGTGGAGACCGGCGTGCCGGTCGCCCTGCGGTCGGCCCACCTCGACGAGGCGATCGCTGCGATGGGCTCCGCGTCCGGTCCAGCGACGGGCGCCGGTTCGAACGGCGGCCGCGCCGGTGTGACGGCCGTCGTCACGCCGGCCACCTCGCCGCTCTCCGTGGCGCTCACCGAGGTCGGTCGCGTGCTCCGCGACGGCGGGACGGTCGTGCTGAAGCCCGCGCCGGAGGCCGCGACCGCTGCGCTCGAGCTGGGCAGGATCGCGCTCGACGTGCTGCCACGCGGCGTCCTCAACGTCGTGACCACCCGCGACGTCGACGTGGCCATCGCGCTGACCCTCGACGAGCGCGTCGACGCGATCTCCCTCACGGGCTCCTCCGTGGTGGCCGAGCGCGTGCAGGTCGCGGGGGAGCGGGCCGGCAAACGCGTCCGGCTCGACGTGGGCGGCCCCCGCGCCGTGCGGGTGGGTGCCGACGACGACGTGCAGGCGGTGGTGGCGGCCGCGGCCCGCGACCTCGCCGCCAACGCCGGTCAGGGTTGTCGGCTGCCCGCGAGCGTCGTCGTACCCACGCACCGGTACGCCGAAGCCGTGGAGGCGGCCGTCGCCGCCATGGCGGACGTCCCGGTCGGTGACCCCACCGACCGGGCGACGCGGTGCGGTCCCCTGCGGTCGGTCGTCGCCCGCGACCGGGTCCGCCGCTACGTCGACCTGGGGCGCGCCGAGGGCGGCGACGTCGTCCTCGGCGGGCAGCCGCTCGACCGGCCGGGGTGGTGGTTCGCCCCCACGGTCGTCGGTGGGCTCGCCGAGGGCTCGCGGCTGGTCCGCGAGGAGGTGCTCGGCCCGGTGCTGGTGGTCGTCCCCGCAGGCTGACGCGTGGGCGCCGCCCTCACTCCTCCTCGTCGAGGTGCGGGTCGGCGAGGAGGTACTGCGTGAGCTTCCCCTGGTGGGTGCGGTCGTGGTGGCGCACCGGCTCCGGGACCATGCGGCCCTCCGCCGCGTCCCAGAACCGGTCGATCCGTCGGGCCACCGCGCGGGCGAAGTGGCCCGCGACACCGTGGTGCGGGATCCACGGGTGCGGGCGGGTGGGCGAGGTGAGCTCGGCGTCGTGCAGGCGCCCGCCCAGGTCCTGCGTGCCGTCGTCCTCCTCCAGCAGGGCCTCGGCGAGCCGGCGCTCGAGCGCACAGACCGTGTCGAGCTCGCGGTGCACCTCGGCCCAGATGTCGGGCCACGGCCGGTCGACCGCGTAGGTCGAGCCGTAGAGCCGGGCCTTCACCTGGGTGAGGGCCTCCTCGTAGGTGCGGCTCGCGGCGAGGTACTCGTGAGCGAGGTCGTGGCCGCCGGGAAGGTCGCGGACGAGCGGTGCGATCGCCTCGACCATCGCCGCGTTGTGGCGACTGGCCATGGCGAGGAAGGTGTCGATCGCGGTGTAGTGGTCGCGGGGGTGGCCCTGGTCGGGGCGCGCGTTGCTGGCCAGGTCGAGCCGGTGCTGCAGGTCGTGGTGGGTCGTCTCCAGGTCGTGGGCGAGGGTCGTCACGGCGATCATCTCCTTCGGGCGAGCCGTGTCCCTCAAGTGTCGCTCGCCCGTCCCCGGGCGCAAGGCCTACGGAGCGGTCTGCGCCTGCCGGCTCATCGGCACGTGCATGACGCCGTCCTCGTCGAACTCCGGGCCCGTCACCACGAACCCGTAGCCCTCGTAGAAGGCGGTGAGCCCGGTCTGCGCGTCGAGGCGCACCTCGCGGTCCCCGCACAGCGCCATCGCCCGGTCCATCAGCGCCGTGGCCAGGCCACGGCCGCGCGCGGCGGGCGCGACCGCCACCCGTCCGATGCGCATCCAGCCGCCGTCGTCGAGCACGCGCAGGGTGCCGACCACCGCGTCCGCGTCGTCGACGAGCACGACGTGGCGCGTGGAGTCCTCGAGGTCGCGGCCGTCGAGGTCGGGGTAGGGGCAGTCCTGCTCGACGACGAACACCTGCTGGCGCAGTCGCCACACGTCGTACGCCGTGCGCACCGGCAGCTCGTCGGGACCGGCCACCAGCACCCTCACCGGACGAACTCCCTCACCTGCCAGAGCGCGCGGGCGCTCTCCGGGACGAAGGGCAGCAGGCCGTAGACGTGGATCAGGTCGGGCTCCTCGATCGCGGTGAGGTCCCAGCCGGCCTCCGCGGCACGGCGGACGAGCAGGCGGCAGCCGGGCGCGAGCAGGTCGCGGGTGCCGTAGAGCAGCAGCGCCCGCGGGAGCCCGGCGAGGTCGCCGAGGGCGGGCGACACCTCGGCGCGGCCGAGGTCGGCGTCGGACCCCGCCCACCACCCGGCGTACGCCTGCACCTTGCCGATGAACAGCCACGGGTCGATCGCGTCGGCGGCGAACGTCTCGGGGGTCGACGTGGTGAGGTCGACCCAGGGCGCGTGGAGCACGAGGGACGACGCCTGGGCCAGCCCGCGGTCGCGCATCGACATCGCCACCGCCAGGGCGAGGCCGCCGCCGGCGGAGTCACCGGCCAGCACCGCGCCGCCCTCCGAGGCAGCCCAGCGAGCGGCGTCCTCGACCAGCGCGTCGTGGGAGTCCTTCCACGTGTGCTCGGGTGCGAGCGGGTAGTCGGGCATCACGACCCGCGCGCCGATCGCGTCGGCCAGGCGGGTGGCGTAGCGGACGTGCCAGGGGTCGATCGGCGCCATGAACCCGCCGCCGTGGACGTAGTAGAGCGTGCGCGACACCGGGCGGTCGCGCGGGGTGAGGACGTGGCAGGGGAAGCCGATGTCGGCGACCGTGACCTGCCACCGCTTCGCGAAGCGGGGGACGACGCGGGTGGTCAGGGTCCGGTCGAGGGTGCGGTGCCACGCCTCCACGCGGGCCCGCTCGGTCGGCTCGTCGACGAGCTCGCGTGAGCGGCGCAGGGCCGGCACGAGGCGGGCGAGGAGGTCGTGGCGGCGGCTCGGCATGGGACGCAGCGTAGGGGGAGGCTAGGCTGGGACCACGAAGACAGGGGAGCACGTGCAGGCGTGCTGAGAGTGCGGACCAGCCGCAGACCCTCCGAACCTGATCCGGTTAGCACCGGCGCAAGGGAGTCACACATGTTGCACGTACGCGTCCGCGCTGCCCTCACCACCTCGAGCCTGGCCGCGGTCACCGCCCTGGCCCTCGCCGGGTGCAGCCTCGTCGGCGGCGACGATGGCGGGACGACCGCCAGCGAGCCGTCGACGTCCTCCTCGGCAGACGGGAAGGGCAGCGGCACCGTCGTCCTCGCCACCCACGAGTCCTTCCACCTGCCCAAGAAGCTGGTCAAGGCCTTCGAGGCCGAGACCGGCTACGACCTCGAGGTGCGCGCCGCCGGCGATGCCGGCACGCTGGCGACCAAGCTCAGCCTGACCGCCGACAACCCGATCGCCGACGCCGCCTTCGGTGTCGACAACACCTTCGCGTCCCGCCCGCTCGGCGAGGGCGCCTTCGCGGAGGTCGCCACGACCGCGACCCCGCCGGCGGAGTACGTCCTGCCCGAGGGCGGTGACCGGCTGGTGCCGATCGACTCGGCCAACGTGTGCGTCAACGTCGACACGGCATGGTTCGAGAAGGAGGGCGTCGAGCCGCCGCAGACCCTCGAGGACCTGACGGACGACCGCTACCGCGACCTCTTCGTGACGCCGGGCGCCTCGACCAGCAGCCCCGGCATGGCCTTCTTCCTGGCCACCGTCGCGGAGTTCGGCGACGCCTGGCCCGACTACTGGACCGACCTGCTCGACAACGGCGCCGAGGTCGTCGACGGCTGGGAGGACGCCTACTACGGCGACTTCACCGCCGGCTCCGACAACGGCACCCGGCCCATCGTCGTGTCGTACGACTCCTCCCCGGCCTTCACCGTCAGCGGCGGCCGGACCACGACGGCGGCGCTGCTCGACACCTGCTTCCGCCAGGTGGAGTACGCCGGCGTGCTGGAGGGCGCGGACAACCCGGCCGGTGCCGAGGCGCTGGTCGACTGGATGCTCACCGACGAGGTGCAGAGCGCGCTGCCGGAGTCGATGTACGTCTTCCCGGTGATGCCGGAGGCCACCGTGCCCGAGGCGTGGGCGGAGTTCGCGCCGCAGCCCGCCGACCCCTACGAGGTCGACCCCGACGAGATCGCCGCCAACCGCGAGCAGTGGCTCACCGAGTGGACGGACGTCATCTCGAGGTGAGGCGGATCGCCGCCCTCGTCGCCCTCGCGGCCGCCCCGGTCCTGGTGCTCGGCGTGCTCTTCGTCCTGCCCGTGGCCGGCATGGTCGCCGAGGGGTTCGTCGAGGACGGGCACCTCGCGCCGGGTGCGGTCCTCGACGTCCTCGCGCGACCGCGGGTGCACCGGGTCGCCTGGTTCACCGTGTGGACCTCCGGGGTCGCCACCGCGCTGGCGGTCGCCCTCGGTCTGCCGGCGGCGTACGCCCTGCACAAGCTGGCGCTCCCGGGCCGGGCGGCGGTGCGGGCGGCGCTGATCGTGCCGTTCGTGCTCCCGACGGTCGTCGTCGGCGTCGCCTTCCGCCAGCTGTTGGGGGAGGGCGGCCCGCTGGGCTTCCTCGGTCTCGACGGCACGCCCGCCGCCATCGTGTGCGGGCTGGTGTTCTTCAACGTCGCCGTCGTGGTGCGCACCGTCGGGGTCGCGTGGGAGTCGCTCGACCCGCGCCCGGGCCAGGCCGCCGCCGCGCTGGGCGCCTCGCCGTGGCAGGTGCTGCGCACCGTGACGCTGCCCGCGCTGCGACCCGCCGTCGTCGGCGCCGCGAGCATCGTCTTCCTCTTCTGCGCGACCGCCTTCGGCATCGTCCTCACCCTCGGTGGGGTCCGGCACGCGACGATCGAGACCGAGATCTACCTGCTCACCACGACCGTCTTCGACCTGCAGGCGGCGGCCGCACTGTCGGTGCTGCAGATCGTCGTGGTCGTCGCCCTGCTCGCGCTCTCCGCCCGGCTGCGTGCCACCCCCGACCCGACGGCCCAGCGCACGGTGGCGCCACCCCGGGCCGTCCGTCGCAGCGACGCGCCCGTGGTGGTCGCGACGCTGCTGCTGCTGGCCGCGATGCTCCTGCCGGTGGCCACGCTCGTCCTCGGCTCGCTGGACGTCGGCGACGGCTGGGGCCTCGACAACTACCGCGCGCTCGCCACCGCCGGCGAGGACCAGGCCCTCCTCGTCCCCGTCACCGCCGCGCTCGTGACGAGCCTGCGCACCGCCGTCGACGCCATGTGGATGGCCCTGCTCGTCGGCGTCACGGTGTCGCTGATCGTGACCCGGCGCTCGCACTCGGTCGCCGAGCGGCGGGTGCGCTCGACGCTCGACGGCTTCTTCATGCTCCCCCTCGGGGTGAGCGCGGTGACGCTCGGCTTCGGCTTCCTCATCACGCTCGACGAGCCGCCGCTCGACCTCCGCGACTCACCGCTGCTGGTGCCGATGGCGCAAGCGCTGGTCGCCCTGCCGCTGGTCGTGCGCAGCCTCGCCCCGGTGCTGGGCGGGATCGACGACCGGCAGCGCCAGGCGGCCGCCTCCCTGGGCGCCTCGCCGTGGCGGACGCTGCTCACCGTCGACCTCCCGGTGGTCTGGAAGCCGGTCCTCGCCGCCGCCGGGTTCGCCTTCGCGGTGTCCCTGGGCGAGTTCGGCGCCACGTCGTTCCTGGCCCGCGACACCGACCCGACCCTGCCGGTCGTGATCTTCCGGCTGATCGGGCACCCCGGCGAGCACAACTACGGGATGGCGCTGGCCGCCTCGGTCGTGCTCGCGGCCGTCACGGCCGTGGTGGTCCTCGGCGTCGAGCGGCTGCGGGTGCCGGGTGTGGGAGCGTTCTGAGGTGCTGGCGCTGCGTGACGTGACGGTGCGCTACGGCGACACCCCGGCCGTCGACGACGTCTCGCTCGACCTCGCGTCGGGCCAGGTGCTCGCCGTGCTCGGCCCGTCGGGATGCGGAAAGTCGACGCTCCTGCGCGCCGTCGCGGGCCTCGAGCCGCTCGCCTCCGGGTCCGTCTCGTGGGACGGCGCCGACCTCGCGGGCACGCCCACCCACAAGCGCGGCTTCGCACTGATGTTCCAGGACGGGCAGCTGTTCGCCCACCTGAGCGTCGCTCGCAACGTCGCCTACGCGCTCCGGCTCCGTCGTACGCCCTCGGCGCGCGTCGCGACCCGGGTGGGCGAGCTGCTCGACCTCGTCGGGCTCTCGGGGTACGACGACCGGCTGCCCGGCACGTTGTCCGGCGGCGAGCGGCAACGGGTCGCCCTGGCCCGGGCGCTGGCCGTCGAGCCGCGCCTGATCCTCCTCGACGAGCCGCTGTCGGCGCTGGACGCCACCCTGCGCGAGCGGCTGGCGGGCGACCTGCGGGCGATCCTGCACGCCGCGGGGACGACCGCGCTGCTGGTCACCCACGACCACGAGGAGGCCTTCGCGCTCGCGGACCGGCTGGCGGTGATGCGCGGGGGACGCGTCGTGCAGCAGGGGGCGATCGACGAGGTGTGGCGCGAGCCGGTGGACGAGGAGACCGCCCTCTTCCTGGGCTACGCACGGGTGCTGCGGGACGACGCGGCGCGCCGGGTGCTGGACGCCGCCGGGCTGCCACCGGCGTACGCCGTCGCGCTCCGCCGCTCCGCGCTGGTCGTCGACGACGCCGGCCCGCTGCGCGCCGTCGTCGAGTCCGCGCGCGTGACGCCCGAGCTCGTCCGGCTGGTCGTCACCGTCGAGGGCGTCGGCACCGTCGACGCGGTCGCCCCGCTCGGGGGACGGGTGGCCCCCGGCGACGAGGTGTCGTTGCGCGTCGACGTGACACGTCTCGCGCTGTTGCCGATCACCCCGTGACGAAGCCCCGTCCCTACACTGGCCTGCGTGTACAGACGGGCCTATGTCCTGCTCGTGGGAGTCGCCGCCACCATGGGCGCGCTGGCTGTCGCGGCTGCGGTCGCGCTCGACCGTCCGCTGGTCGACCCGGAGGGCTTCCTCGGTCCGTCGTGGCTGCGGCTGCCGCTGCTGATCCTCGGCGCGTTCCTGCTCGACATCCTGCCGCGGACGCTGTGGTACTCGCGGATGAACCCGGCGCTGATGTCCGACATCGCCCGCACGCGCATCCGCGAGCACTGGGACCGCGAGCGGATCACGCTCGTGGTGCTGGGGCTCGTGTCCTTCTACATCACCTACGTCTGCTACCGGAACCTCAAGTCGTTCCTGCCCTTCATCATGGGCGAGGACAAGTACGACCGTGAGCTGCACCTGATCGACCGGGCGCTGATGTTCGGCCACGAGCCGGCGACCATCCTGCACACGGTCCTCGGCACCGGGTTCTCCGCCCACATCCTGTCGACGATCTACCTGTGGTTCCTGCCGCTGGTGCCGCTGGCGCTCGCCGCCTGGCTGGTGTGGTCGCGCAACATCACCTTCGGCTACTGGTTCGCCACCTCGCAGTGCCTGGCGTGGTCGCTCGGCACGGCGTCGTACTACGCGCTGCCGACCCTCGGCCCCGGCTTCCAGTACAGCTACCTCTACGCCGACCTCCCCGACACCGGCTCGAGCGCCCTGATGGAGTCGCTGTTCTACGGACGCAAGGGGGTCATCCGCGACGGCGCCGAGGGAGCCGTGCAGTCCGTCGCCGGGTTCGCGTCCCTCCACGTCGCGATCACCCTGCTCGTCGCGCTGATGGTGCAGTACACGCTGCGCAACAAGATCCTCCACATCGTCTTCTGGACGAACTTCGCGATCACCGTCTTCGCGACCCTCTACTTCGGCTGGCACTACATCGCCGACGACCTCGCCGGTGTCGTGATCGCCCTCTTCTCCTTCTGGCTCGGCGGTCTCGCCAGCGGGCAGAAGTTCGACAGACACGGGTTGTCGAGCCATCCGACCTCGACGACCTCCCAGGTCCCCGTCGACGCCGACTGAGGTGGTTCCGGGGCGCACATCCCGCCCCACCCCGGATATCTGAGGACGTGACGGTCGTGGATCGGCCTCGGATCCGTCCATGGCGTCCTCAGATATGGACGTCTGCGGAACTACGCCG
>DASTPB010000122.1:0-27884 GCA_035762385.1 Nocardioides sp.
GAGGTGCACCTCGTCGTCGCCGGCCGGGTGCTGCGGCTCTGAGGTCGTGCCGGACCACGACGAGGTCGTCCGCCTCCACGGACCCTGGCGCTCCCGCACCCCGCACGAGGCCGTGGCCCTGTTCGAGGGCTACGACCGCCCTTGGTGGATCGCCGGCGGCTGGGCCGTCGAGGCCTTCACCGGGGTCCCCCGTCCGCACGACGACCTGGATCCCAGCATCCTGCGCTGCGACGTCGCACGGCTGCGTCGCCACCTCGCGGGACGGCTCGACGTCTGGCAGGCCGACGGCGGCACCCTCACACCGGTCGTCGACGACGAGGGCAGGCTGACCGAGAGCTGCGAGAACCTCTGGCTCCGCCCCGGCGACGCGGACCCGTGGGAGTACGACGTCATCCTCATGCACGCAACGCCGACGACCTGGACCTACAAGCGCGACAGTCGGATCAGCCGTCCCCTGGCGGACATCCTCTGGTCCCACGACGGCATCACCTACCTCCGCCCCGAGGTGCAGCTGCTCCACAAGGCCCGCGTCGTACGACCGAAGGACCAGGTCGACTTCGACGCCTGCGTCCCGCTGCTCGACCGTGACGCGCGGTCCTGGCTCCGGACGGCCCTCGAGGTCGCGCACCCCGGGCACCGGTGGTTGGAGGAGCTGTAGCCGGCTCAGGCGCCGTGCTCGGTCAGGGTCGCGACCGGCAGCCAGTCGGCCCCGAGGAGCTGGGCGAGGTCGGCGAGGCCGGTGGTGTCGCCACCCACCGCGTCGGAGGCGGCGGCGATCCGCTCGACCATCACCTTGCCGACCTGCTCCTCGACCGTTCCCTCGGCATATGCGATCTGCCACGGCGAGACCTGGTGGTCGCGGTGGGTGCGACCGGTGACCTGCCGTCCGGCGATGCCCGAGAAGCGGGCCTGGTGGAACACCCCGACCCGGGGCGCCGTGCTCGCAGTGCGGCCGTCGGCGAGCGTCTCGCCGGCGTGCAGGCTGATCGAGGCGACGGTGGTGAAGACGCAGACCTGCGCCTGTCCGGTCTGGAAGCGCAGCCGCTCGGCCTCCGGGTCGAACCGATCACGGCCGTAGATCGTGGCGACCTCGATGCCGGAGTCACGCAGCCGGTCCGCGATCGGGTCGGCGGCCGTCGCGACGAACTCGACCGAGCACGCCACCTGTCGCTCGGCCTCGACCTGCTGCGCGATCCAGGCCACCGTCGAGTCGACCCGGATGAGCCCGGCCTTCTGCCGGAAGCGCAGGAGCGCGGCGCGACCCTTGGCGACGTTGCGGCCCCGCCGGGCGATGTCCATCTCGCGGCAGAACTCTCCCCACTCGGCCTCGTAGGCCGTTCGCTCCGCCGGCGTGAGCGTCACGGGCATGCCGGAGATCGGCACCGGTCCCCACGGCGCGGCACGGTGCAGCATCGCGGGAGGTCGCTCCTCGTCCAGCCAGCCGCGCACGAGCTTCAGGTCGGCAGCGCGTCGCGCCGGATCGGTCGTCCACGCCGGCCCATAGCGTCCACGTTCCACCCCGACGCCGTGGCGCTCGAGCGCTGTGGCGAAGGTGTCCCCGGGCTTCGTCGCCGAGGTCCACTCCCGCATCGACTCGCCCAGCACCTGCGCGTATGCCGGAGCGAGGTACGGGAGCTCGAGCGGCGTGTGCCCGGGCGTCGCGGTGGTCGCGATGACGAACGGCGCCTGGTCGTGCGGCTTCCCGTGTCCTGAGATCCGCGCCCACAGCTTCCACCGCTTCGTCGTCGTGCGGCGCAGGGCGTGCGCCTCGTCGGCGATGATCACGTCCCAGGTGTGGTCCGTGACCTTCTCGAGCCGGTCCCACGTGATCACAACCCACTCCAGACCTCCGTCCCCCAGCGCCGTGATCGTGCGGCACCAGTGGCCGATCGTGATCGCGGCGGGCCGGTCGGCCACGACGAGCACCCGTCGGGCCCCGCGGAGGTCGCCCACCGCCGTCGCCCCGAGGACTGCTGAGATGGTCTTGCCCACGCCGGGCTCGTCGGCGAGCAGGAACTGCCGTCCCCCCGCTTCGGCGCGCGCCGCGATCGCGTCGGCGGCCTCGAACTGGATCCGTCGGGGCTCGAGGTCGTCGGTCGGCTCAGGGGCAGGCGCCGGATCGTCGGGGTTGAGGGTGTTCTCGACGAACCGACCAAGGGTGTGGGGGCCTGGAGCGTACGGCGCGAGGTGCGCGGGCAGGTCGCGCCCGACGTGGAGGTGGGTCTTGACGGCCGGGTGCCAGGAGGCGCCGTCGACCTGTGTCCCGTACGGGACGTCGAGCACCCACAGCCGCTCGCCCGGCCCGGCCTCCGGCAGCGGCCGGGGCTGCCTCCGTCGGCCGTTGCGGCGCGGGGACGCGCTGCGTCGACGAGCACTGGATCGACGACGGCTTGCCACCCTCGGACGGTATCGGGGTCTCCCTCACGGACAGCGTCGGCTCGCCTGGACACCTGGTTGTCGATCACACGGACGCACGGCGCCGGGTGCGTCGACGCACCGACGCGGGCAGCACGACGAAACCGGCGACGGCAGCGATGCCCACGCCCAGCCCCGTCTCCGCGACCCGCTCCCAGAACCGCGTCGCCGCGTCGCTCGAGTCGGTGGCGAGCAACATGATGAAGACCAGGCAGGTGGTGAGGGTCGGCAGCACGTACCAGCGGCTTCCCGCGGTCGCCGTCGCCGCGACCATGACGAGCAGGATGGCGGCGCCGTACACCCAGTCGGGCGGGTCGGCGAGGACGAGCGCGATCGCCGCGAGCGCGCCGATGACGACGTCGCCGAGGCGATCGAGAGACCGCATCCTCTGCGTCGGTGGGTCAGGTCGCATCACCAGGAGCGCGGCCGCGGGTGCCCACCCGACGTGCTCGAGCGACGCGGCGAACCCGATGGCGGCGCAGACGGCACCGGTGACCCCGACGACCCATCCGTAGGTCACCAGCAGCCCAGGAGGCGGCATCGGCGCTCGAGGAGCAGGCGGTGCCTCGTGCTCCGGCCAGGCCAACGCGACCAGGACCGACCAGGTCGTACCGATGAGGAGGTCGAGTGCGAGTCCGGCGACCTCCTCGGCCCCGGGGTAGCTGAGCCCCACGGCGAACAACGGCAGGCAGATGACCAGTCCGAGCATGCTGGCCGGGCTCCTGCGAGCTGCCACGAGGTGACCGAGCGCGCCACCGGCAACGGCGAGACCGAGGACGGCCGCGACCGGCCACTGGGCCAGGACGCCACCCAGGAAGACCGAGAGGGCAGCCAGCACTCCGAACAGGCCCGCCCGGACGCGCGCAGGTCGACGCGGTGCCAACGGCAGCGAGCACACCGGCAGCAGGCCGACGGCCAGGGCCGCGGCGGTCTGGACGTCCCCCAGCGCCACGACCGCGGCAGGGGCAGCCGTGACGGCCCCCCGGAGGGCGCCGCTCCACTGCCACCTCACGGCGGCTCCGGGTCGCGCGGCACCGTCACCCGTCACGGAGCGTCCCTCCTGCCGCTCCCGACCTCGGGTGCGGCTACACCCAGCGATCCAACGTGGCGCTCGCCGGTCGAGACCTCCCCCGAGCCGGGTGAAGCAGCGGTGCCGGCTCAGGCGGCTGCCAACCGGTCCAGGTCGGAGCGCCACATCCGGGCGATCACGGGGCCCATCGTGTGGTGGAGCAGTCCGATGAGCACCTTGTCCTTCAGCCGGACCGGGTGAGTGGTCCACTCGACGTGGAGCCGGCTGCCGCCCTCGGCCCGCGGCTCGATCCGGATGAACCCGCTCCCCGGGTCACCGTGGTTGGTCTCGAGCTCGGTCCAGCGGACCACGCGCGGGTCGGACCAGTCGTAGCGGACGACGACCCAGTAGGGCGAGCGCGGCGATCCCTCACGCGCGACCGCCCACGGCTCGCCCGCCGCCTCCCCCGAGTCGATCACCTCGTAGACCTTGGGGTCGAGCGTGCGCCAGATCTCGAGGCGCCGATCGGTGAAGTCCGTCATCGCCTCGAGCACCTGCTCGGGCGATGCGCGGGTGACCAGGTCGAACCTCATCTCACCCGCGCCTGCGCGAGTGTCCCGGCACGAGCGACCACGTCCGCTCCACGTCGATCAGGCTAGTGAGGGCCATTTCGGTGGCGCAAGCGCTCCGGGAGCCGCGTCCGCCGCCCCTGCGGGTGGCCCGGGGCGGTCGACCGCTCCCGTCGGCCGGTCACCCGGCCGACGGGAGCGTCGAGCTGTCACGGGATGCCGAGTGCTGCCTTGAACGCGGCGTAGGAGATGAACGTGCCGTGCCCGCCTGCGATCCACTTGGGGGTCAGTCCGCGCGCCTTGACCATCGCCGCGATCGCCTGAGCGTTGGCGTCAGCCGGGTTGGGCAGCCCGGGGGGCGAGTAGATGTCGCTGGTGAAGAGGACGCCCTGGTCGGCGACATAGGGCACCACCATGTCGACCGAGTGCGTCGTCTGGATCGGGAACACCTGGATCCCGTTCGGCAGCGACAGTCCCGCGGCCGGCACGCCCAGGACGTTCGCGGGCACGGCCGACTGGTCCAGCCGGTCCGGCAGGATGGTCGAGTCCCGCTCACTGAACACCTTCTGGAAGAAGGCGACGGCCTGCTCCCCGACCACCACGGTGGCGCCGAGAGCGACGTACGGACGCATGCCGCTGGCGTGGTCGGCGTGGTGGTGGGTCGTCACCACGTGCGTGATCGGGCCGGTGAAGTCCGGACTCTCGTCGATGTAGCGGATCACGGCCTCGGCTCGGTGGTCGTGCAGGGCTCCCTCGAACACCACGACCCCTCCCGGTCGCTGCACGATGAGGGAGTTGTTCGCCACCCCGCCGAGCAGCTTCACGCCCGTCGCGGTGGTGCTGCCGTCGGTGATGGTGATCGGGTTGATCGCCTGCTGGCCGCCGTCCTTGATGAAGCCGAGGGCGACGAACGAGAGGAGCCACTGGCTCGTCCGGGCGCCGATGTCGGCCAACGCGTCATCGGGAGCCACGTAGGCGACGGAGGCCGGGATCGCGAAGACGCGGCGCGGGATGGTCGGGTTGGCCGTCACGTCCGACCGCTTCTCCTCGATCATCGTCAGGCCGTCGGACGTGAGCTCCACCCGGCGCGGGAACCGCAGGCCGTCACCTGCCTTCTTCCAGTTCCGGTAGGTCACCTCGATCGCCACGTCGCGGCGCAGGTAGTCGTGCTGCTTGGTGCGCAGCATCGCGATCTTCTTCGTGTCGAGGTCGACGTACAACCGGATCGGTGCGACGTCGTCGCGCAGCTTGAGCACCCGGTAGCGGCGGCCGTCGATGGTCCGCTGGCCGGCGCCGCTCGCGAGGCCGGGGCGGTCCAGCGCACGGCGCAGGAGCACCTGCGGGTTGAGCAGCTCCTGCTCCGCGTGGATCGCGGCCCACCGGTCGGAGGTCATCGGCTTCGTCGCGGGTTGCGAGAAGTTGGCGTCCACCCCGCGGATGTAACCGCGGCG
Organism: Nocardioides sp.; assembly: GCA_035762385.1. Classification (GTDB taxonomy): domain Bacteria; phylum Actinomycetota; class Actinomycetes; order Propionibacteriales; family Nocardioidaceae; genus Nocardioides. The sequence continues at coordinate 5,445 of DASTPB010000122.1, forward strand.
TCCGGACAGGACCTCCTTCACCACCCGGTCGACACCGAGGGACGTCCTGACGTTGTCGATCCGGACCCGTGCCGGCCTGCTCCCCCTCAGGACGTAGCGGACCCGCGACTTCACGTCTGCTGCCGGCTGCGCGCCGTCACCCGGCACGGCGCCCTCGTCGAGGATCCAGCGCTCTGCCTCGGCCCGATAGGCGAACGACCTCAGCTCACGCAGCGCCTCCTCGCCACCGACGGCGTCGACCGCCAGCTTGAGTGCTCCTCCGGAACGGGCCGACACGACATCGTGGGGTGCTTGCGAGCTCGCGACTCCGGGACTGAGCCCCGCGAGTCCCAGCGTCACCAGCAACGCACTCAGCGCCGTGCTCCCGACCATCCTGCTGTGTCCCATGCGCTTCCCTCCGTAACAGCGACCTGCACCGAGTCGCGAGTCACGCGTGTCGGGTGTGCCGTTCTGGAGCGCCGTCATCCCGGTGGACGGAGTGGTCGCGACGGATCACGTCCACGATCTTCCGCTCTGGCATGCGGGTCAACCCCCACGGGCCTACACCACCAGCACGAACGAGCCCAGCGCGACGAGCCACGACGCGAACGACCCGAGCAGGAAGTACTCGGTCATCTCGTGCACCGTCTGCTGCTCGTGACGCGACGACAGCTCGGGGAACCGCAGCAGCCCCTTGGCCGCGACGACGATGCTGGCCGCGGTCACCTGACCACCGAGGGCGAGGGCGAGGATGAAGACGCGCTCGAGTGGCCCGAGGAGACGACCGCCCTTGAGCTGGGTGGGCGGCATCCCGCCGTCGGCCCGCGGGTTGATGGTGCCCGTCGCCTTGAGCACCAGCCGCACCAGCACGTTGCCGGTGGAGAGCTGGATGGCGAAGACGCCCAGCAGGAGCAGGAAGCGGTCGGCGGAGACGGAGCCGAGGTCGGCGATGGCCAGCGACTCGAGCCAGCGTGCCAGCGGGCCGGCCGCCTCGGGCGCGAGCCCTGACACTGCGATCATCCCCACCAGCGACACGACGAAGACGCCGAGCGGCAGCCGCGCAGCCTTCGGCCCGGGATGGCCGAAACCCCAGGTGACGGTGAGCCCCCACACGAGGACGACCGCCGCGATCAGCAGCAGGGCGGCGACGTCGCGCCCGGACGTGAGCCCGGCCAGCAGGCCGACGCACAGGGCCACCAGGGCCCCCACGCACTCGGGCAGGTAGCGCGTCCGGCGGACCGAGTGGGTCAGGTCGGTGACAGCGAAGCCGATCAGCAGGATCCCGAGCCAGCTCATCCCTCCACTCCTCTCACAGGTCGCGCATCCTCTCGTCGGCCGCGATGACCACGCCGATACCGTCGGCCCGGATCCGTTGCGACACCGCCGACGGGCTGATGCCCAGGTCGGCGGCGATCGCCTGCTGCTGCCTCCCCCTCAGCAGACCACGCAGCACCGACATCGACCGCTCCGACAAGCCGGAGACCACCTGGTCGCGCGTCATGAGGGCGGCGTTCACCAGGGCCTGGTCCGGCCCGGCCTCCTCGTCGGCAGCGACGTACGCGGTGCGGACCGCACGCAGCGCCGCCTTGCGCTCGTACGCCTCCACCTCCTCGATGGCCGACCGGGCCGCCCACCAGCCGGGACCGTCCTCGACCCGTGGCTCCTCGTCCAGCACGACCACCCGCCCCCTCCCGATGCCCTGCCGGACGTCGATGTGGGGCAGCAGCGCCATCCGCAGCCGCAAGGTCGCCGCAACGGCGTCGCCGAGCGAGGCGAAGATCCCCTGGAACTCGTCGCCGAGACCGATGCGCAGCGGGACCGGCGGCGCGTAGGCCTCGTTGACGTCGGCGACCGCTCGCGCGAAGCGCTCGTGCATGGCGGCGCGGTCCTCGCTGCGACGGGAGCCCACCAGGTCACCGATCACGGTGATTGAAGACTCCACCTTCATGTCGCTCACATGAAGATAATACCTTCTTCTGGCTCGAATGAGTCTCTCGTCTTCATTCCCAGAACACGCGCTCCACCACCGCGTGCGCCCGTCGGGTGGTCCGCAGGTAGTCGTTGACCATCTGGTCCGACGCGCCCGGGGGGTAGCCCAGGACCCGGGCGACCGCCGCCCGCTCACGGGCGTCCCGCGGCAGCTGGTCGGACGGCCGGCCGCGGACGAGGGTCACGGCGTTGCGCACCCGGCTCACCAGGCGCCACGCGTCCGCGAGCGTCTCGGCGTCGTCGGCGGAGATGAGGTCCGCCTCGGCAGCCGCCTCCAGGGCCGGGAGCGTCTGCGGCGTGCGCAGCCCCTCGACCGAGCCGGCGTGCCGCATCTGCAGCAGCTGCACGGTCCACTCGACGTCCGCCAGGCCGCCCCGCCCGAGCTTGAGGTGGGTGTGGCGGTCCGCGCCGCGCGGCAGCCGCTCGTCGTCGACGCGCGCCTTGATCCGGCGCACCTCCACCACCGCCGACTCCGGGATCCCCTCGGCCGGGAAGCGCAGCGGGTCGATCAGCTCGGTGAAGCGGGCGCGCAGGTCGGGGTCGCCCGCGACGGCATCGGCGCGCAGCAGCGCCTGGAACTCCCACACGTGCGACCACTTCGCGTAGTAGGCGGCATAGGACTCGACGGTGCGCACCATCGGGCCGTTCTTGCCCTCCGGACGCAGGTCGGCGTCGACCTCCAGCGGCGGGTCGCTCGCCGGCAGCGACAGCAGGCGTCGGAGCTCCGCGACGACGGCGGTGGCGTACGACGACGCTGCCTGCGCGTCGACGCCCTCGGCCGGCTCGTGCACGAACATCACGTCGGCGTCGCTGCCGTAGGACAGCTCGAAGCCGCCGTAGCGACCCATGGCGATCACCGCGATCCGGCTGGCGGGCGCGTCCAGCCCGCGCTGCCGGCGTACGGCCTCGGTGGCGATCTCGAGCGTCGCCTGCAGCGTCGCATCGGTGAGCCGGCTCAGTCCCTGCCCGACCAGCGCCACGTCGGTGCCCGCCACGAGGTCGCCGCAGGCGATCCGCAGGAGCTCACGTCGTCGTACGGCACGCACCGCAGCGACCGCGGCCTCGGGCGACTCGGCCCGCTCGAGCAGCGCCTGCATCTCCGCCAGGGCGGCCTCGGCGCTCAGCGGGACGAGCGACTCCCCCAGCATCTTCACGCCCTGCGGCTCCCGCTCGAGGAGGTCGGTCGCGTAGCGCGAGGTGCCGAGGACGACGGCGAGCCGCTGGGCGACCTCGCCCTCGTCGCGCAGCATCGTCAGGTACCACGGGCTGCGGCCCAGGCTCTCGCTGATCCGGCGGAAGCCGAACAGTCCCGCGTCGGGGTCCGGCGAGTCGGCGAACCACTCGAGCAGCACCGGCAGCAGGGTGCGCTGGATGTCGGAGGTGCGGGAGACCCCGCTCGTCAGGGCCTCGAGGTGGCGCAGCGCGGCGCGGGGGTCGGCGTAGCCCAGCGCGGACAGCCGTGCCTCCGCGGCCTCCAGCGACAGCCGGGCCTCGGAGCTCGGCAGCTTGGCGACGGCGCCGAGGAGCGGACGGTAGAACAGCTTCTCGTGCAGCCGACGCACCTCGCGGCGGTGGTGGCGCCACTGGCGTTCGAGCTGCGCGGCCGGCTCGGAGAAGATGCCGATCGACCGCCCCAGCCGCCGCAGGGACGCCTCGTCCTCCGGCAGCACGTGCGTGCGTCGGAGCTGGTGCAGCTGGATGCGGTGCTCGAGGGTGCGCAGGAACGTGTAGGCCTCGTGCAGCTTCTCGCCGTCCTCACGGCCGACGTAGCCGCGTTCGGTGAGGCGGGTGAGCGCGCTCAGCGTCGCACCCTCGCGGAGCGACGGGTCCGACCGTCCGTGCACGAGCTGCAGGAGCTGCACGGCGAACTCGACGTCGCGCAGGCCGCCCGAGCCGAGCTTGATCTGGCGGTCCGCCTCGTGGGCCGGGATGTGGTCGAGCACGCGGCGGCGCATCGCCTGCACGTCGGCGACGAAGCCGTCACGACCGGCGGCGCTCCACACCATCGGCGCGACCATCTCGCAGTAGCGGCGGCCCAGGTCCAGGTCGCCCGCCACCGGCCGCGCCTTGAGCAGCGCCTGGAACTCCCAGGTCTTCGCCCACTTCTCGTAGTAGCCCTGGTGGCTGGCGAGCGTCCGCACCAGGGGACCCTGGCTGCCCTCGGGCCGCAGGTTGGCGTCGACCGGCCAGATCGTGCCCTCGCGGGTGTGGTCGGAGCAGATGCGCATCAGGTGGGATGCCAGCTGGGTCGCGGCCCGCAGGGCGACCCCGTCGTCCGTGCCGCCGGACGCCGACGCCACCGGCTCGTAGACGAAGACCACGTCGACGTCGGAGATGTAGTTGAGCTCGTGGCCGCCGCACTTGCCCATCGCGATGACCGCGAGCCGCACCGACTCCGCCGGCTCCCCCACCCGCGCGCGGGCGATGGCGAGCGCGGCGTCCAAGGTCGCGGCGGCGAGGTCGGAGATCTCGGCGGCGGCATCGTCGAGCCCGACGTGGTGGGCGAGGTCGCGCGAGGCGAGGCGCAGCAGGTGGCGGCGGTACTCCACGCGCAGCGCGTCGACGGCCTCCTTGTCCGGGAGCCCGGCGGTCGCGGCCAGCATCGCCTCGCGCAGGGCGTAGGCGGGGGCGCGGGTGCTGCCGAGCGTCGGGTCGGTCAGCTCGCGCCACTGCTCGGGGTGTCGCGTGAGGTGGTGGGCCAGCGCCGTGCTCGCGCCGAGGACGCTGCACAGCCGCATCGCGCTGCCCTCGTCGTCGGCGATCTCGGCGAGCATCTCCCGTCCGGCGCCCTCCGCCTGCTCCTCGAGCGCGTCGACCAGCCGCAGCAACCCGTCGAGGGCGGCGTCGGGATCGGCCGTCGCGGCGAGCTCGTCGACCAGCGGCGGGCCGGCGTCGCCGAGGCGTCCGATCCCGCGGGCGGCCGCCGCGCCGTCGACGAAGCCCTTGCGGACGTAGGAGCCGGCCGAGCTCATCGCGCCACCTCCGCACCGGCAGCGAGCGCCGCGAAGCGCTGCACCATCGGCCGCCAGTGGCCGGCCAGCGCGGGCTCCGCGGCGGCGAGCGCGGCGAGCACCTCGTCCTGATCGAGGCCCAGCGCGACGTGGTCGTCGCGGTCCGACCCGGCCCACCGGCCCACGAGGTCGGCGTCAGCCTCCGGGTGGGCCTGGATCCCCCATGCCCGCGGACCGAAGCGCACCGCCTGCACCTCTCCTCCCGGGCTCCTGGCCAGCACGACGGCGCCGTCGGGGAGGTCGACCACGACGTCGTTGTTCCAGTGGATCGCGACCTCCGAGCCGGTGCGGCCACCCGACCACGGGTCGTCCGCGGCCTCCTCCGTCCAGCCGACCGGCTGGAGGCCGACGACCTGGCCGCCCGGGTTGCGCTCGACGCGCCCGCCCAGCGCCACGGCCATCACCTGGTGGCCGAGACAGATCCCCAGCAGCGGCGTCCCGGCGACGAACGCGTCGCGGATGCCCGCCTTCAGCGGCGCCAGCCACGGGACGGTGTCGTCGTCGTTGGCGCCCATCTCACCGCCCAGCACCACCGCGGCGTCGTACGACGTCAGCGCGGGCAGGGCGTCACCGGCGTAGGGGCGGCACACCTCGAGGCTGCCGCCGGCCTCCTCCAGCCACTGGCCCACGAGCCGGGGCGGGCAGGATGCCTCGTGCTCGACGACCAGGAAGCGGGGGCCCGCCATCTCAGAGGACCGGCAGCATCCGGTCGCGCTCGTAGGCGGAGACCTGGGTGCGGTACTCCTCCCACTCGGCGCGCTTGTTGCGCAGGAAGAAGTCGAAGACGTGCTCGCCGAGCGTCTCGGCGAGCAGCTCGGAGTCCTCGGCGATGCCGATCGCGTCCCAGAGGCTGCGCGGGAGGGGCGAGATGCCCAACGCCTTGCGCTCGCGCTCGGTGAGCGACCAGACGTCGTCCTCAGCCTCGCGCGGCAGCTCGTAGCCCTCCTCGATCCCCTTCATGCCTGCGGCGAGGACCACGGCGAAGGCGAGGTAGGGGTTGCAGGCCGGGTCGATCGTGCGGAGCTCGATGCGGGTCGACTGGCCCTTGTTGGGCTTGTACATCGGCACGCGCACCATCGCGGAGCGGTTGTTGTGGCCCCAGCAGACACCGGACGGGGCCTCGCCGCCGCCGAGCAGACGCTTGTAGGAGTTGACCCACTGGTTGGTGACGACGCTGATCTCGCTGGCGTGGCGCAGGATGCCGGCGATGAACTGCCGGCCGGTCCTCGACAGCTGGTACTGCGCACCGGCCTCGAAGAAGGCGTTGCGGTCGCCCTCGAACAGCGACACGTGCGTGTGCATGCCCGACCCGGGGTGCGTCGTGAACGGCTTGGGCATGAAGGAGGCCCAGATCCCCTGGCCCAGCGCGACCTCCCGGATGACGGTGCGGAAGGTCATGATGTTGTCGGCGGTGGTGAGCGCGTCGGCGTAGCGCAGGTCGATCTCCTGCTGGCCCGGCCCGCCCTCGTGGTGGCTGAACTCCACCGAGATGCCCATCGCCTCGAGCATCGTGATCGCCTCACGGCGGAAGTCGGCGCCGCGCGACTGCGCGGTGTGGTCGAAGAACCCGCTGCGGTCCACCGGCTGCGGCTCGTCACCCTTCCCGGGCACGTCCTTGAACAGGTAGAACTCGATCTCGGGGTGCGTGTAGAAGGTGAACCCCTTGTCGGCGGCAGCGCTCAGCGTGCGCTTCAGCACGTGGCGCGGGTCGGCGTACGACGGGCTGCCGTCGGGCATGACGATGTCGCAGAACATCCGCGCCGTGGCCGGGCCGCCGTCCTCGCCGGTGCGCCAGGGCAGGATCTGGAAGGTCGACGCGTCGGGGTGGGCGAGCATGTCGGCCTCGTAGACCCGGGCGAAGCCCTCGATCGCCGAGCCGTCGAAGCCGATGCCCTCGTCGAAGGCGTTCTCCAGCTCGGCCGGGGCCACGCTCACGCTCTTGAGGAAGCCCAGCACGTCGGTGAACCACAGCCGCACGAACCGGACGTCGCGCTCCTCGAGCGCCCGGAGCACGAAGTCCTCTTGCTTGCCCATGGCACCACCCTAGGGGTCGCCGCGCCGTCGACGACGACCCCCGCCGCAGGGTGGTCACGGGTCCGGGAGCCGGCAGGTCAGCGGCAGATGTTGACGTCCTGCGATCCGAGCACCCCGTCCACGACCGGTCGCATCGGCGGCAGCCAGGCCTGCGTCGTCGGCACGAAGGCGATGCTGCCGTCGACCTGCTTCCTGACGCCGCGCACGCGCACCTTCTCCACGACGAGCGGCACGGTGACCGTGCGGCTGCGCACGCCCTCCCAGCAGGCCGATGCCTTCTTCTTGGTCACGGCCTCGTCGAGGGCAACGATGTCGCCGACCAGCTCGCCGTTGTAGCGCCAGGCGACGGTGGTGACGTAGCCGGTGTGGCCCTCCCACGGTGCGCGGACCGTGGCCGACATGCCCCAGGTGCGGCGGGTCGGGATGCGGAAGGTGACCGCGCCGTCGCTGACTTCCTTCGGCTGCGACTCCCACACGTGGACGACGTCGGCGTCGAGGGTGCTGCGCGCGTTGACGAGCTGCACCTCGCAGCCCTCGCAGTCGGCGACGGTGAAGGTCAGGGTGGTGCGCGCGGCGCGCTGGTCCGGCTCCGGCCGGGCCTGGGCGGGCGCGGACGCCAGCGAGCCCGCCAGCAGCGCGGCCCCGACGAGCGCGGTGGTGCGGGCAAGGACGGTGGTGCGGTGGGTCATCTCGGTCTCCCCGTGAGGTGGTGTGTCGCTGACTGGACGCACCTGCTGCTCGGAGGGTTGCACCGGACCGGCGGTCCCGGTCAGTCCTCACCCAGCGTGTTGCGCTCGAGCTCGGCGAGCGTCGGACGGCCGCGGTTGCAGAAGACCTCGAGGTCGACGGAGTTGCGCCCGTCGCTGAAGACCGCGTCGACGTCGTCGTCCGGGCCCTTCTCCCAGCTCACGATGCGCCAGCCGGCGTCCTCGTCGGGGCGCACGCCGACGCCGTACGCCCACGTGTCGCGGCACTCGACGAGGAATGCCCCCCACTCCCCCGAGATCTCGTCGGAGACAGCGGGGCCGTCGGGCTCGGGCACCGACGCGGACGGCACCGAGACGTCGCGGGCGACCTCGTCGCCGACCGGGCCGCGATCGCGGATCGTGGCGCCGACGGTGGAGACGGCCAGGACACCGACGAGCACGGCGACCACGGTGGTGGCGACCCACAGGCCGACGAGCAGGGTCCGACGTCTCACGATGCCATCGTGCCCGTCCCCGTCTCAGCGGGAGGTGAGGCCGTGGTTAAGGCAGTGATAAGCCCGCCTCCGCCGAGCGGACCGGCGTCGTTGCGGACGGTACCGTCGCGGCGTGGCGGAGGTGCTGATCATCGAGGACGACGACCGGATCCGGCCGTTGCTCGTGCGCGGCCTCCGCGAGTGCGGACACACGGTGACCTCCGCACCCACCGGGATGAGCGGCCTCCAGCTCGCCGTCGACTCCCGCCCCGACCTCGTCGTGCTCGACCTCGGCCTACCGGACGTCGACGGCACCCAGGTGCTCTCCATGCTCCGTGCGGTCAGCCAGGTGCCGGTCATCATCGCCAGCGCCCGCGCCGACGACCCGTCACTGGTGGGAGCGCTCGACGCCGGCGCCGACGACTACGTCGTCAAGCCGTTCACCAGCACCCAGCTCGACGCCCGCATCCGCGCGGTGCTCCGACGCGTCGACGCAGGTCGCCAGCGGCCGTCGACCATCACCGTCGGTGGCCTCGCCGTCGACCTCGCCGGCCGCCGGGTCCACCTCGACGGCAACGAGCTCGACCTGACGCCCCGCGAGTTCGACCTGCTCGCCCACCTCGCGGAGCGCCCGGGTGAGGTGGTGACCAAGCGCGACCTGCTCGTCGAGGTGTGGCGGCAGCCGTGGGGCGGCTCGGACAAGACGGTCGACGTGCACCTGTCGTGGCTGCGCCGCAAGCTGGGCGAGACCGCCGCCGCCCCGCGCTACCTGACCACGGTGCGCGGCGTCGGCGTACGCCTCGCGGCCCCCGTCCCCGAGACCGGGCAGGACGGCTGAGGTGCGCCGCAGCCTCCTGGTGACCGCGGCCGCGGCTGTCTCGATGGTGCTGCTCGCGATGCTCGTGCCGATGGCGATCCTGGTGCGCAGCTATGCGCTGGAGGATCGGCTCGCGCGAGCGGCCCTGGAGGTGCAGGCCGTGGAGACGGTCGTGTCCGGGCAGGACGCCGGGGCGGTCGGGCAGTACGTCGACCGGCTCAACGACGCCGAGGGCCACACGCAGGTGACCGTGCTCTACCCGGACGGCCTCGAGATCGGCCCCGACCGCGGGCAGGACGAGCGGGTCCTCGATGCCCGCAACACCGGTCGCGCCCGCGTCGACGACGTACCGGGCGGGTCGCAGATCCTCGTGCCGGTGTCGCGCGGCGGCAACTCCGCCCTACCCTCGCAGACGCCGGTCATCCGGATCGTCGTCGACGAGCCGGGCATCACCTCGGTGGTCGGTGTGGCCTGGGGCCTCCTGGCGCTGCTCGCCCTGGCGCTGCTCGCCGGTTCGCTGCTGGTCGTCGACCGCCTCGGCCGGTCGTTCGTGCTGCCGATCCGCCGCCTCGCCGACCACACGCAGACGCTCGGGCGCCCCGGTGCGACCACGCCGGTCGCGGTCGAGGGGCCGCCGGAGGTGCAGGAGCTCGCCGCCGCCGTCGACCGTCTGACCGGCCGCATCCAGCTGCTGCTCGCTCGCGAGCGCGAGGGCGTCGCCGACCTCTCCCACCGCCTGCGGACGCCCGTCACCGCGCTGCGGCTGCGCGTCGAGACCGTCGACGACCCGGTGCTGCGGGACCGCCTGTCCGGCGACCTCGACGCGCTGCAGGCCACGGTCGACGAGATCGTCCGCGAGGCGCGCCGCTCCGAGCGCGAGGGCCTCGACCCACGCACCGACGGAGTCGCGGTCATCGCCGAACGCGTTCGCCACTGGGAGGCGCTGGCCGAGGACCAGGGTCGCGCCTACGAGCTCCACCTCGCCACCTCGGGACCGCTGCTGCGGGCCAGTCGCGCCGACCTCGAGGCGATGGTCGACGTGCTGCTCGACAACGTCTTCGCCCACACCCCCGACGACGCCGCCGTGCGCATCTCACTGGATGCCACCGACGACGTGGTCGAGCTCGCGGTGGAGGACGCCGGTCCCGGCCTCCCCGCCGGCCTGGACGCGACCGGCCGTGGCGCGAGCGGCTCGGGGTCGACCGGGCTCGGCCTCTCCATCGCCGCCCGCACCGCCGAGGACTCCGGCGGCGCGATCACCACGGGCGCCTCCGACATGGGAGGAGCCCGGGTCGTCGTCACGTTGCGGACGGACTGACCCGGGCTCCTGCCGGCGGCTCGTCTCAGGCCACGGAGACCTTCACCGAGCAGGCGCCGCCGCCGGCCGGGGTCACCGTGAGCTTGAAGGTGTCCGTTCCACGGGTGTTGCGGCGGAAGGTGTCGAGGTCGAGCTCGCCCTCGCCGTCGGCTCGCAGGACGCGCGATGCCGCGACCGTGCCGTCGTGGCGGATCGTCACACGCCACTCGCTGCCGGGTCGGGCGTTCTCGACGTCCGCGTCGACGTCGTACCCGCCACGCTCGCGGTCGACGTCGAGCTTGTACGTCGCCCCGGCGCAGGTGCCGCGCCGCTCGACGTCGGCGCTCGCGGGCGCGGCCATGAGCACCGTGCTGCCGGCTGCGGCGGTCGCGACGAGGGTGGTGGCGATGAGCGTCTTCTTCATGGGGTGTCTCCTCTGGAGTGGATCTGGGCTTGGTGGGATCAGGCGCCGAGCGTGGCGGTGCAGGGCTCGCCGTCGGCCGGCGTGAAGGTGACGGCGTACGACGCGTCGCCGGGGTTGCCGTCGCTGAAGGCGTCGACGTCGATCTCGCCGTCCTCGTCGGTGGTGCGGGTGCCGGTGAGCAGGGCGGTGTCGTCGCGGGTCAGCTCGACCTGCCACTCCTCGCCCGGGCCGGCCGACTGCAGCTCGGCACTCACCTCGGTGCCGCCGTCCTCCGCCTCGGCGCTCAGCTCCCAGGTCGCGCCGCCGCACGTGCCGCGCTCACTGGTCTGCGCCTCGACGGCGTTGGCCACGGCCCACCAGGACCCGAGCCCGACCACGACCGCCGCCGCGGCGACGCCTCCGATGAGTGCCTTCTTCTTCTGCACACTTCCTCCTCCGTCGTCCGACGCCGGGTGCGGCGTCGTACGAGGAGGGTCGTCCGGGCGCGGCTAACCGCGCTCCAGCCGGACGCTAAGGGCAGGCAAAGGGCTACGAGAGCGGCACGTCCCGATCGATCTCCGTCAGCCAGGCGGTGGCCTTGGCGTCGCTGGGCATCCGCCAGTCGCCCCGCGGGCTCATCGTGCCGCTCGGGCTGACCTTGGGGCCGTTGGGCAGCGCCGAGCGCTTGAACTGGTTGGCGAAGAACCGCTTCACGAAGACCACCAGCCAGGTGCGGACCTCCTCCAGCGAGTACGCCACCCGCGCGTCGTCGGGGAACCCGGGTGGCCACTCGCCGGACGCGAGGTCCTTCCACGCGTGCCACGCCAGGAACGCGATCTTGCGCGGCCGGAAGCCGTGGCGCACGACCAGCGCGAGGGTGAAGTCCTGCAGGTTGTAGGGACCGACCGTGTCCTGGGTGGCCTGCGGCTTCTTCCCCTCCTCGACGGGGATCAGCTCGGGGGTGATCTCGAGCTCGAGGATCTCGCCGAGCAGCCGGCCCACCGCCTCGTCGAACTCGCCGTGGCTGATCACCCAGCGGATCAGGTGCTGCACGAGGGTCTTCGGGACCCCCGCGTTGACCGAGTAGTGCGACATCTGGTCGCCCACGCCGTAGGTGCACCAGCCGAGCGCGAGCTCGCTGAGGTCGCCGGTGCCGACGACGATGCCGCCGCGTTGGTTGGCGAGCCGGAAGAGGTAGTCGTAGCGCAGTCCGGCCTGCACGTTCTCGAAGGTGACGTCGTAGACCTTCTCGCCGCGGCCGTAGGGGTGCCCGAGGTCCGCGAGCATCTGCTCGGCCGCCGGCCGGATGTCGAGCTCCTCGAAGGTCACGCCGAGCGCCTGAGAGAGCCGGGTGGCGTACGACTTGGTCGTCTCCCCCGTCGCGAAGCCGGGCATGGTGAAGGCCAGCACGTCGCTGCGCGGGCGTCCGAGCCGGTCCATGGCCTTGCAGGCGACGATCAGCGCGTGCGTCGAGTCGAGGCCGCCGCTCACGCCGATCACGGCCTTGGGCGAGCCGATGGCGTTGAGCCGCTGCTCGAGGCCGGAGACCTGGATGTTGTAGGCCTCGTAGCAGTCGAGGGCGAGCCGCTCGGCGTCGTCGGGCACGAACGGGTAGCGGTCGACCTTGCGCATCAGCCCGATGTCCCCGGCCGGGGGCTCGAGCTCCCACTCGACGGTGCGGAAGCGGTTGACCCGCTCGTGGTGGGTGCGTCGGTTGTCGTCGAAGGTCACCTGCCGCATCCGCTCCTGGCGGACCAGGTCGAGGTCGACGTCGACGACCGTGCGGCGCGCGCCGTCCGGGAACCGCTCGCTCTCGCCCAGCAGCGAGCCGCACTCGTAGACCATGGTCTGGCCGTCCCAGCTCAGGTCGGTCGTCGACTCGCCCTGCCCGGCGGCGGCATAGACGTACGCCGCTGCGCACCGCGCGCTGGCGCTGCGGACCAGCAGCCGCCGGTCCTCCGCGCGCGCGATGGTGATCGGCGAGCCGCTCAGGTTGGCCAGCACCGTCGCGCCGGCAAGCGCAGCCTCCGCACTGGGCGGCACCGGCACCCACATGTCCTCGCACACCTCGACGTGCAGGTCGAGGCCGGGGACGTCGAGGCACCGGAAGATCAGGTCGGGACCGAAGCGGACGTCCTGACCGGCGACGCTGATCCACTCCAGCTCCCGGTCGTCGCCCGGCGCGAACCACCGCCGCTCGTAGAACTCGCGGTAGTTCGGCAGGTAGGACTTCGGGGCGACGCCGAGGATCGAGCCGCGGTGGACGACGACGGCCGCGTTGAAGACCCGGTTGCCGTGCACCACCGGCGCGCCGACCACCAGCACCGTCATCAGGTCGGCGCTCGCAGCGACGATCTCGGCGATCGCCTCCTCCACCGTCGCCAGCAGCGTGTCCTGCAGGAACAGGTCGTCCACCGAGTAGCCGGTCAGGCACAGCTCAGGAAACACCGCGACGGCGACGGAGTCGTCGTGGCAGGCACGCGCCTGCTCGATCACGGCGGCTGCGTTGGCGACGGGATCGGCGAGGTGCACCGGCAGCGTGACTGCCGCGACCCGTGCGAAGCCCTGTGCGTAGGCGGAGTAGAAGTCCACGCCGTCACTCTAGGGAAGCCGTCCCGCCCGCCGGCGTAGTCCAGTGACGATTGGCTGTCCCGACCCGGTAGTTCAGTGAGAATTGGGTGCCGGGACGCCCCTCCGACGACCAAAACTCACTGGACTACCCCGACGCGCGGGGACAGGCTCCGGCCATGGCCCTCGAGATCACCCGCTGCGAGACCGACGCCGACTACGAGGAGTGGCGGCGCGTGCGGATCGCGGTCGTCCCCTACGAGCGGACGCAGTCGCTGGCCGAGCTCCGGGCCGGCGACAAGCCCGACCGGCTGATGGTGCTCGCCCGTCAGGACGGGGTCGTGGTGGGTCACGGGCTCGCCCAGCGCTCGGACATGGCCGGTGGCGGCTCCGTGATCCCACGCGTGCTGGAGGCTCACCGGCGCCAGGGCGTCGGGACGGCCCTGCTCGAGCGGCTGACCCGGCACGTCGTCGAGCTGGGCCTGCCGGTCCTCCGCGCGGGGGCCGACGACGACGCCTCGCTGGCCTTCGCGCACCGATTCGGGTTCGAGGAGGTCAACCGCGAGGTCGAGCAGACCTACCGCGTCAGAGGTCCCGTCACCGTGCCGCCCGCCCCGGACGGCATCGAGGTCGTCACGGAGCAGGAGCGGCCCGGCCTCTGGGCGGCGGCGTACGAGCGCTTCGGCCTCGAGGCGCTGGCCGGCTTCGCGGTGGACACGCCGCTCGAGGTCACCCCCGAGAGGTGGGCGCGGGACTGGCTGGCCGACCCGCAGTTCCTGGCCCTCCACGACGGTGAGGTCGTCGGCTGCGCCGGCCTGGACCGCGACGCCGACGCGCCGAGCCGCGCCGAGAACGGGCTCACGGCCGTACGCCGCGACTGGCGCGGCCGCGGGCTCGCCGTGCACCTCAAGCTGCGGACGCTGGCGTGGGCAGCCGAGCACGGGATCGACGAGGTCTACACGTGGACCCAGGACGGCAACGCGGCGATGCGGGCGCTCAACACCCGCCTCGGCTACGCCACGACCCGAACCGGGATCCAGCTCTCGCGCAGGCTGGACTGAGCCCCTTTACCGTGCCGACCGGCGCGGCTAGCGTCGCGGAGGTGCGCCTCTCCGCCCGCAGCACCTCCGTGACCCTGTCCGCCGCCGTCCTCGCCGCCGTCCTCGCCGCCGCCCTGCTGGCGCCGCTGCCCACGTCGGCAGCCGACACTGCGGGGACGCGGATCGCGGCCCTCGAGCGGGAGGCGCCGCAGCTGCGCGTCCGCACGGTCGCGCGCGGGCTCGACCACCCGTGGGACGTCCAGCAGGCGCCGGGAGGCAGGCTCGTCGTCTCCGAGCGCGACCGCGCCCGCCTCAGCGTCGTACGTCAGGGGAAGAGGCGCACGCTCGCCGACCTCTCGCGGCTGGTGTGGGTCTCGGGAGAGACCGGGCTCATGTCCCTCGCGGTGGACGCCCGCGCGCGGAGGCTGTGGGCGTGCCACGGCAGCGCGAAGGGCCGCAACCACGTGCAGGTGAGCCGCTGGCGCGTCGACCGCACGTGGACCCGCCTGAGCGGGCGCCGCACCCTGCTCACCGGCCTCCCCTCGACCTCGGGGCGTCACGGCGGCTGCCGCCTGCTCCTCGACCGAGACAGCGACGCGCTCTTCGTCGGTACGGGCGACGCCGCCGTCGGCACCAACCCGCGCAATCTCGACTCGCTCGGCGGCAAGGTGCTGCGGGTCCACCGCGACACCGGCGCGGCGATGCCCGGCAACCCGTACGCCGACGCGAGCAGCGCGCGCCGCTTCGTGTGGACCTACGGCCACCGCAACGTGCAGGGGCTGGCCCAGCGTGCCGACGGCTCGATGTGGTCGGTGGAGCACGGCAGCTTCCGCGACGACGAGGTCAACCGGCTCGTCGCGGGCGGCGACTACGGCTGGAACCCGGTCCCCGGGTACGACGAGTCGGTCCCGATGACCGACCAGTCGCTGCCCGGCGAGCAGCAGGAGGCGGCCTGGTCGTCCGGCGAGCCGACGATCGCCACGTCGGGTGCCGCCTGGGTCCGGGGGTCGCAGTGGGGGACGCTGGAGGGGACGCTCGCCGTCGCGGCGCTGAAGGGCTCCGAGGTGCTGTTCATGCGGTTCAGCGCGGGCGGGCGGCTCACCTCGATCACCCGCCCGCCGCGGCTCCAGCGGCTCGGCCGGCTCCGCTCGGTGACCGCCGCCCGCAACGGCGACCTGCTCGTCACGACCGACAACGGTGACCGCGACCGGGTGCTGCGGGTATCCCCACGCTGAAGCCTCCGGGTTTGAGGCGGCCCGGGTCGCGGGAATGAAGGGGGCATGACGCCTCCCGAACAGGGCCATCCGGATCCCACGCCGCCGGACCCGACGCTCGACGACCCGATGCTGCGCGTCCTGCGCGAGCGGCACCCGGAGGTCGACGTCGTGGTGCTGCCCCGGAGCAGGCCCGCGCCGCTCCCACCGGTGATCGCGGCCGACGAGCTCGACGGCCTCGCCGCCGGCGCGGAGCGGCTCGTCGACGACCTGCTCGCCCGGCTGCCGCTGGGCGACCACACCGCCTCGCGGGACGGTCGCTGGCACACCGACGAGTGGGGCCAGCGCTGGTACGAGGCGGTCGCCGTCGTCGGCGACCTCGGCACCGGGGAGAACGTCACCCTCCTCCGCTCGACAGGCGACGCCCTCGTCGGCCTCGGTTGGCAGGCGCGACCGGTGCCGGGCGACCGCCCCCGGCTGGTGGCCCGCCGGCGCGGTGGCTTCGAGGCCGCCGCCGCCGTGCGGCCCACCTCGCTCGTGGTGACGGTCCGCACCGCCAAGGTCCGCGTCGCCGAGCAGGTCGCCGGATGACGCTCCAGATGTGGACCGCCACCCTCCAGAAGGCGCGGACGGCGTGGGAGGAGCAGTCCGAGGGCCTCGACGGGCCCCGCAAGAACCTGGCCCAGGCCGAGCCCTCCCTCCTCGGCGACGCGGTCCGCGGCGCCGCCGACGCCTTCCTCACGACCTGGGAGCAGCGCACCCGGGGCCTGCGCGACCAGGCCTCCGGCCACGCCGACTCGCTGGCCCGGACGATGTACGACCTCCTCGCCACCGACGCGGGCAGCGTGCGGGGCACGCAGCAGCTGCTGCTGTGGGAGGACCGCGACGTGGTGCCCGGCCAGTCGGTGGTCCCGTGACCACGATCGTCGTCCCGGCCTGGCTGCCGGCCGAGCCCGAGCTGCAGGTCACCGAGGCGTCCGGCGCCGTCCTCACCGACGTACGCGCTGCGGCGACCGCGGTCAGCGACGTCGCCGGGTGGGCCCGCGCCCACGGTGCCCCCGCGGACTTCAGCGGCGACGCCGCCGAGGCCGCCGACCACGCCGTCACCCGGTTCGCCGCCGACACCGACGCGGTGGGCGCTGCGCTCGAGCGGGGCGCGCTCGCCATCGACGAGTTCCTCACCGCGATGCGGCTGCGGCGCTCCGAGCACGACGAGCTGATGGAGCGTCGCCAGGCCCTCAACGCCGAGCGCGACGACCTCCTCCGCCGGATCGACGGCGCGCCCGAGGAGCAGGTCCCCGGCCTCCAGGCCGACGCTGCGCAGCTGCGCAGTCGCTTCGCCGCCTACCACCGCGACCTCGAGACCTGGCGCGACCGCGTCGACTCCGACGAGCAGCGGTGCGTGCGGGCGCTGGGGGCTGTCGACCAGCTGGCCGAGGGCGTCACCGCCGCTGCCGACCGCGGCCGCACCGACACCGCCGCCCTCAAGGCCGAGCTCACCCGCCTCGGCAACGACACCGACGCCGTCAACGCCTGGTGGAACGGGCTCTCGCAGGTCGAGCGCAACGCGCTGATGATCAGCGACCCCGACGTCGTCGGCAACACCAACGGCATCCCGACCGGCGACCGCGACGAGGCCAACACCTCGGCCGTGCAGCGCGACATCGAGTACCTCCTCGGCAGGCAGACGTCCGGCGACGAGCTCAGCGCGTCCGAGCAGCGGTGGCTCGAGAACGCACAGTCGGTGCAGCTGGCCGCCGACCAGGCGTCGCACACGAAGTGGGCCGACCTCGACGTCGACGCCTTCGTGATGGCCTACCAGCCCCACGCCTTCGGAGGCGACGGCATCGCCGCCGTGGCCTACGGCGACCCCGACACCGCCGACCACACGGCGGTCTACGTCCCCGGGATCATGCAGGACGCCACGCAGATCGACGAGAACGGCAGCCAGGCGCTCAACCTCTACGAGGAGACCGTCAACCAGATGGCCGCCGAGGACCCGCCTCGCGCGGGCTCGGTGTCGACCATCGCCTGGATCGGCTACGACTCCCCCAACTTCGACCCCGAGTCGATGTGGCCCACCGACCTGGGCGACTCCGCCGGCGACGTGGCCCACACCGTGACGGAGGCCAACGCGCAGGCCGGCGGCATCGCGCTGTCGCAGTTCGTCGACGGGCTCGACAGCACCCACACCGGCGGCGGCCAGCCGCACCTCACGGTGATCGGTCACAGCTACGGCTCCACCACGTCGGCGTCCGCCGCTGCCGGCGGGATGGACGCCGACAGCCTGGTCCTCCTCGGCAGTCCCGGCGCGAGCGAGGGCGTGCACCACGTCTCCGACCTCGGCTTGCCCGCGGGCCAGGTCTTCGTCGGGGCGGCCGACCATGACCCGGTGTCGTGGCTCGGCGGCGAGGACGGCGTCTTCCCCGGCACCTGGGACGATGGGCTGGGGCTCGGCGCCGACCCGGCGCAGCACGACTTCGGCGCGATCAACTTCGCCGTCGACAACGGACAGGAGTTCCACGGCACCGGCATCGTCAGCACCGGCTTCATGGAGAACCACACCAGCTACTTCGACGACCCCGACCCGGCGCGGGGCCACACCAACGAGGCCCTGGTCACCATGGCCGACATCGTCTCCGGCAACTCCGACGCGGTCGTCGACACCGGCGGGCGGACCCAGGAGGCGCACGACTACCTCTACGACTGGGTCGGCGGCGAGGCGCAGCACCACGTGGTGCAGCCGGTCGTGGACACCTACGAGGACGTGCGCGACGGCGTGGTCGACACCTACGAGGGAGTGCGCGACGGCGTCGACGACGCCGTCGACGGAGCCCGGGACGCGTGGGACGACCTGTGGCCGGACCGGTGGCCGTGAGGGCCAGGACCGCGATGGCTAGGGTGACCGCCATGCGCTCCACGCTCGCCGTCCTCGCGCTGGTCGTGCTCGTCGCGGGCGTCACGGCGTGCAGCACGGGGTCCGACGAGATGCCGCCCCAGGACCGTGAGAAGCAGGCCGTCGACGTGGTCACCGAGGCCGTCCCCCTCGTGGAGGAGGCGCTCCGCTCGACCCGGGCCGAGGTCGGCGGGGGCTGGTCCTCGTGCCCCGGCGGCGTGGGGCACGTCTACTCCGGCGGCGGGACGATCTCCGCGCCGGAGGGAGACGCCTCCGCCCAGCTCGCCGCCGTACGAGCCGCCCTGACCGAGGCGGGCTTCGAGGAGGGCACCGTCGTCGACGGCCACGTGAGCGTCAGCCGCGACGAGGTCAGCCTCGACGTCGCGCCGTCCGCGGCGCGAGGCCCGGGCGCCTGGGCGGTCAGCTTCGAGGGACCGTGCAAGCGCTACGGCGGCGACGACGAGCACTACGTCCAGCAGCAGAACCTCCAAGGTGAGGACGCGCTCGTCCCGTGACCCGGTGTGACAGCCGCCACAGCGTCCTACCCACGCGTTCGGGTCTAGCCTCGGGTCATGGCTGAAGAGACTGCTCCCTACGGCTCGGGACCGGCGGCGACCACCTCCCCGCAGGCGGCCCCGGCGAAGCGCGTGCGCACCCACCACCTTCGCGAGATGAAGGAGCGCGGCGAGAAGATCACCATGCTCACGGCGTACGACATGTACACCGCGGCGACCTTCGACGAGGCGGGCATCGACCTGCTCCTCGTCGGTGACTCCGCCTCCAACAACGTCCTCGGCAACGAGACCTCCCTCCCGGTGACGGTCGACGAGCTGCTCCCCCTCACCCGCGCGGTGTCGCGCTCGGTGAGGCGCGCGATGGTCGTCGGCGACCTGCCGTTCGGCAGCTACCAGGCCTCGCCCGAGCAGGGCTACCTCACCGCGGTCCGCTTCATGAAGGAGGCCGGCGCTCACGCCGTGAAGCTCGAGGGCGGCGCCGAGATGGCCCCCGTCATCGAGAAGTGCACGCGAGGCGGCATCCCCGTCATGGCGCACATCGGCTTCACCCCGCAGTCCGAGCACACCCTCGGGGGCTACCGCGTCCAGGGCCGCGGCGACGCGAGTGACCGCGTCATCGCCGACGCCCGCGCGGTGCAGGAGGCCGGGGCCTTCGCCGTCGTCATGGAGATGGTGCCCGGTGACGTCGCCGAGCAGATCAGCAAGGAGCTGACCATCCCGACGATCGGCATCGGCGCCGGCGCCGGGTGCGACGGCCAGGTGCTCGTGTGGCAGGACGCGTTCGGCCTCCGCACCGGCCGGATGGCCCGCTTCGTGAAGCAGTACGCGGACGTGCACGGCGTGCTGCTCGAGGCGGCCCGGGCCTATGCCGACGACGTACGAGGCGGCACGTTCCCGGGGCCGGAGCACACGTTCTGACCGCCGATCCGGGTGGGAGGCCGGTGACAACCTCCCGCCCGGCGCGGCAGGATCAGGCATCCCGACGACGCGAGGAGCCTTCCGTGAGCGAGACCCCGGCCGAGAAGACGGCAGCCACCACGTCCACCGCGCAGGGGACGCCCGCCAGGAAGACGGCCAGGAAGACGGCGGCCAGGAAGACGACGGCCAGGAAGACGACGGCCAAGAAGACCCCCGCCGCGAAGACCACCGCCAAGAAGTCGACCGCCAAGAAGTTGACCGCGAAGAAGTCGAGCGCCGCCGCGAAGAAGACGGGCACGACCAAGAAGACGGGCACGACGAAGAAGACCGCGACGACGGCCTCTGCGACGAGCACCTCCACGAAGGCGCCGGCGAAGAAGGCTGCTGCCACGAAGGCGCCGGCGAAGAAGACTGCTGCCACCAAGGCGCCGGCGAAGAAGACCCCCGCGAACAAGGCGACCAGCTCGACGACGTCACGGCAGGCCGCGACCGACAAGCCGGTCGCCGCCGCTGCCCGCCGCTCGCACGCCGAGCGCGCCCACGAGGCCGGGTCCCAGGCACTGTCGTCGGCAGCGATGATCCAGAAGGTCGCGCAGGAGACCGCGGAGCGGGTGGCGACCGAGACGGCTGCACGCGTGAGCAAGCAGTACGAGACGGCCATCGCGGAGCTCACCAGGACGATCGACAAGAACACCAGGCGGGCACTGAAGAGCGTCCGCGCCGCCGCCGACGTCGCTCAGGCCGTCAACCCGGTCAAGGGCAAGAAGAAGAAGAAGAAGGACAAGAAGGGCTGATCAGTTGTCCGGGGTGCCGTCCGCGAGTCCGTCGCCCGAACCGGGGCCGTCGTCGTTCCACTTCGGGTCGTTGTCCCACTCCTCGTTGCGCTCCTCGACCTTCTCGAGTGCGCGCGCGGCCTCGGCGGACGAGGCATAGGGCCCCAGGCGGTCGGCGTTCCGGCAGCCGTCCCTGCCCTCGACCGTGTGGTGGGTCAGGCAGAACCAGTATTCGTTCTCGCTCATGGGCCGAAACTACACTCGCGCCCGTGCCTGCCGTATCCCCCGCAGAGGTATCTGCGCGCCGTTCCGTGCCCGCCCACATCGCCCGCCCGGAGTACGTCGACCGGCCCGCGCCGCAGCGGTTCACCGGCGAGGAGGTCAAGGACGCCGAGACGATCGAGCGCATGCGGGTCGCCGGCCGGCTGGCCGCCCAGGCCCGCGACCTCGTCGGTTCGCACGTCCAGCCCGGTGTCACCACCGACGAGCTCGACCGCATCGGCCACGAGTTCCTCTGTGACCACGGCGCCTACCCGTCGACGCTGGGTTACCGCGGCTTCCCGAAGTCGCTGTGCTCGAGCGTCAACGAGGTGATCTGCCACGGCATCCCGGACGCGCGCGTCGTCGAGGACGGCGACATCGTCAACATCGACATCACCGCCTTCATCGGCGGCGTCCACGGCGACACCAACGCGACGTTCCTCGCAGGCGACGTCGACGAGGAGTCGCGGCTGCTGGTGGAGCGCACCAAGGAGGCGCTGGACCGCGCGATCAAGGCGGTCAAGCCGGGCCGCCGGGTCAACGTCGTCGGCCGGGTGATCGAGGCGTACGCCAAGCGCTTCGGCTACGGGGTCGTCCGCGACTTCACCGGCCACGGCATCGGCACGTCGTTCCACTCCGGCCTGATCATCCCCCACTACGACGACGAGCGCTTCGACGACGAGATCCGGGTCGGGATGACCTTCACCATCGAGCCGATGCTCAACCTCGGCACCCCCGACTACGACATGTGGGACGACGGCTGGACCGTCGTCACGAAGGACCGTCGCCGCTCCGCTCAGTTCGAGCACACCCTGCTGGTCACCGAGGATGGCGCCGAGGTGCTGACGCACCCCTAGACTCTGTCGTGAGTGGGTCGGCCGGGCGGCCGCGGCTCACTGCCCCCGGTCCGTCCTGGGGTGGTGGGTCGAGGAAGGTCCGGGCTCCACAGGGCAGGGTGGTGGCCAACAGCCACCCGGGGCAACCCGCGGGATCAGTGCCACAGAGAACAGACCGCCTGGTCGTGCTTCGGCACGGCCCGGCAAGGGTGAAACGGTGGTGCAAGAGACCACCAGTGCGCCGGGCGACCGGCGCAGCTAGGCAAACCCCACCCGGAGCAAGATCAGACAGGATGCGTCCGAGGGCGGCCCGCCCGAGCATCCGGGTAGATCGCACCAGGCGGCCGGCAACGGTCGTCGCAGATGGATGGTCGCCCCTGCTTCGGCAGGACAGAACCCGGCCTACAGGCCGGCCCACTCCTCATACCGCACGAGCGCAAGTGGCACCGCCGATCTGCACTTTCGCGCGTGCTCCAGTCGAGTAGGACTCCAGGCGAACGACCCAGGCTTCCAGCGGTGCCGGCCGGAGTGACGCCACGCCGGTAGTACACGCGGCACTGGCAGCGACCAATGCCCGTCAGATCCACCCAACACGGAAATGGGGGCCGCGGAGGCACCACCGCGATCGAGCAGCGGTTCCATCGCCATGCCGCACGGGGCGGACCTTGAAGGTTGACTTCAGATTCGGTCGATCTAGCGTCGAGCTGTC